>JAQWFH010000031.1 GCA_028704515.1 Eubacteriales bacterium | reverse complement strand
TGATTTGATATAATTTAGTAAACATTTAGGCCTTCTGAGCTTAAAATACATTTTTTATTCTTCCATCATACTTGAAATTTTCCTAAAGTCAAATGAATTTCTGTCGATATAATGAGTAACGCAGAATACGAGTTTGATTTCATGCTCCGAAATATAGTATTTATAAAAATTCCGAAAGGAGAATTATACCATGGAAATATCGTTTGTAAACAAAAGTAAATTAATACAGCCACAAAAGACGGAAGATTCGGCTCTTGATCCGGCAAGAAACATAAGCACGGAAGAGAACAAAAAATACGTCATAAAGAATAAGGTTGACAGTCTTGAAATTTCAAGCAGCCACACCGGTTCTTTTGACGACAAGAGGATTGCCGTTGCAAAATCCGCAATTCTTTATGATGTAACTGTGAACCCAAACGAGGGACACATCAGGGAGCTTAAAGAATCTGTGGAAAAAGGCGCCTACGACGTTCCGGCCAATCTCCTGGCCGATGTTATGTTTGAATAATGACAGGAGATACCTTTATGACGCACACAAATGATTTTAAGCGTATTTTGAATGAGTTTTATGAATATTTAGTGGATATATATAATGTTTATAAGGATTTAATTCCAATTCTGCAAGAGGAACTTACAGCCATTGAAAAAGGCAATATAGAGCTTTTGAATAACAGTATGAAAGCGCAACAATCGCTGCTCCTCAAAACGAAGAGCTTCGACTCCACCTTGGATCGATACCTGTCTTCTCTGGGATTTTCGGTGGAAAAGCTTTCTGATATGCTTTCTCTCCTCCCCGAAGACGAGATGCTTAGATTTTCTCAGTTGCTCGGTCGCTTTTCTCAGACTATGACCGAGGTGAGTTTTTATAAAGAAAAATGCAGTTCAATGCTTCAGAGCAAACTTTACACTATAGATAGGGTCCTTGAAACTCAAGCGGGCCCGAAGGATAATATTACCTACGACAGGAGAGCGGAAGAAATACAGACTTCTCTGTTTTCCAAGACATTTGAAAAGAAGATTTAGGGGGTTAGGATATGAGACCGACATTTTTAGCATTTGAAACAGCCCATAGAGCGCTTGCCGCACAGCAGGCGCAAATCGACGTTACGGGCAACAATCTGGCGAATGCGGAGACACCTGGATATACAAGACAACGAGTCGATCTCAACGCTATTTCAAACAGCGGCTACACAACTAAATTTGCCTCCAGCAAATTTACCGGCGGTTGGGGTGTCAATATTTCCAGCATCAGCCAGATCCGCGACCCATTCCTCGATGCCAGATATCGCAACGAGGCGGCGGAGAACGGCAGATTCAACAGCGTCGTTGCCGGCCTTGGCGACTTGGAACGCATTCTCGACGAGGTGGATACGAACGGCCTGCAAAACGAGATTACGAGCTTTGTGAAGCAGCTCCAGATTCTTTCTCAATATCCGACAGACACAGATATGGCAATGATCGCAAGAACTGCCGCCCAAAAGGTGACGCAGATCCTCAATGTGAACTCCAATCAGATCAATGAGGTAAGAGAGCAACAGATCTTCGACTTGGATAAGATCGTGATTGACAACGAATTTAATTCCGTAGTCAAGAACATCGCCGCGTTGAACAAGCAGATCAGAGAAGAAAACCTGCACGGCAATGCACCCAACGATCTTTACGACCAGAGGAACATCCTCATTGACGATCTTTCACAGCTTGCCAACATCAAGGTCACAACCGGCGCCGAGAAAGTGTCCGAGGGCCTTTCAATCGAAACATTATCGATCGCCATTTACGATGAAAATACAGGTCGCTCCATCAGTCTGATTCAGAACGATCTTTACAATACACTCAGCGTTGTAAGAAATCCCGACGACAGCAGTTTGCTCTCCCTCGAGATCAACGCGAGTTTCAATGCTCCGGAAGACTATGACATTACCAAGCACTTTTCGGGCGGTTCAATTAAGGGTTACCTCGACCTGATCAACGGCTCGGGTTCATATGCCGACAGCGCCAACGCAAACCACAACGGTTTCCGAGGTACACTTTATTACCAAAAGACCTTGGACACCTTTGCGGCCAACTTTGCTCATGCGCTTAACGGGCTGAATACGGTTCCGCCAGCAGACCCGGCAGATAATCAATTGTTCTCATCTTCGGGCGGCGTTTCGATTACGGCCGGCAACATCAGGATATCGGAGGATTGGCTAAACGATCCGGGTCATATCACGACATCTACCAATGCGGGCTCATCGGAACCTGACAACGTCTTGCGAATGATTAAAAGGCTGACAACAGATACATCCAAGTTTTTCACAGATCCGTCCGCAGGCACGACCCAGGTATTTGAAGGAACCTTCACCGAATATCTTGCCTCGTTGACCGGGGAGCTTTCCTTGGATATAGAGCTGTATACCAATTTTCAAAAGACATCCGACAGCGTGATGTCCCAGCTCTTCTCGGCCAGAGAATCCGTCTCCGGCGTCGTTCAAGACGAGGAGGGCGTTAAACTGATGACATATCAAAAGTCATACAATGCCGCAGCCAGATACTTCACCGTTCTGGACGAGGCGGTCGACACCATCATCAACAAGATGGGGTTGGTTGGAAGATAGCGGGAGGTAACAAATGCGTATAACCAATAAGATGATTACAACAAAATATATTAAATCCTTCTCTCAGCTTTCCTACAATCTGGATAAGCTGAACACGAAGGTAATAACCGGGCGAGAGTTCATGAAAGCTTCAGAAAATCCGGCAGCGGCCATCAAGGCCTTTCAAATCCGGGGAGAATTGAGTTCTATCGAGAATTACGATAACAACATCTCTCATGCACGGAGCTCTCTCAAGAATGCAGAATCCGCCCTTCTCCATATCCAAGAGCTTTCGACGGATGTCAAGGGCAAGCTCGTGACCGCACTCAACGGTACGCAGAGCTCGCAGGAAAGAGAAATTCTTGCCACCGAGATTAAAAACATTCAAGAGCAGCTCTTTCAGGCGCTCAACTCAAATGCTTCTAACATCTACTACTTTGGAGGCGCCAATACGGATACGAAGCCGTTTTCGGTGGACGAAGCGACAGGAGATCTCCTTTATAACAAGGTGAACCTCAATCTTCCTCAACTCGATCCGGCAGATGCAGCTTATGATCCTGACTATGATGCAGCCTTGAAACGGCTCACAACGGAGTCAATGTATGTCGACATCGGTATGGGCATTCAATTCAACGCCACTAATGAAATCGAACGGCATACTGTATTTGAGTATTCCATTCCTGGCATCAATATCGTCGGTAGCGGCGTGACAATGGATGGCACGCTTGAACTTCCTAACAACCTCTACAATCTGCTCGGAGATATTGCCGACAAGCTGACGGAGGAACCGTTTCCACAGGAAGAGCTCGACAAGCTCATGGGTCACTTCGATACCAAAGCGCTCTCCATTCTCAACCGTCTCACGGATGTGGGCGCAAAAAGTTCCTATCTCGACTTCGTGGAAGATCGCTACGCTTCGCGCACGCTAGATATGCAGGAGAGACAGATGAGTGTTGAGGGTGCGGATCCTGCCAAGACGATTATAGAGTTTAACTCGATGAAGGCCTCTTACCTTGCGGCGCTTCAGATGGGCACGCACTTAATTCAACCGTCAATATTTGATTTCATGCGATAAATTGTTCTGATATAAGGAGGTGATCAGGCGTGATGCAACAGTTGATTTCAATCGAAACCGTTCCAATGTCAATAGAATATGTGGAAAAGAAACCGATCAAGCTATCAAGCAATCGAGTTGCTAAGCTTAGCATAGAAAAGTCGCTTGATAACTCAATCTCCATAAAAAGCGATAATGTTAACATCCGTATGGACAGCTACAATCATGGCAATAATGTGACGTCTCGCCCACTCACCTACACGACTACAGCAAAATATACTGGCGGCAATCTCAACCTGAATGTTCACATGAATGAGGACGGGGAGAGTCTCTTTAATTTCAAGCAGATTACAGCTGACATCGGTAGTATGGCAGATGCAATAGCTCCGACACAATATACCGTGCGTTCAGACGGCGGCGGAGGTATCAGCATGAATTTTGACCTCAGCAGACTTTCGGCAGATATGCTTCTTTCTGAAGACTTCGGTGCGAGCTTTACTCCTCCAGATTTAGAGCTGAAGGTTGTTGAGCGGTCAAAGGTCATCATCAAGTATATCGGCGGCCCGATCTATATACCAAAGAGCGCCGATCCGAATTACGAACCGCTGCCGGAAATATTTACTGTCGGCACGGGGAAAAACATCGATATGAAAGTATAAGGGATGATATCTGACAAGAGGCGGACTTTGTGTGCTCCGTTTTCAATTCCAAACCCCTATTTGTAAATCAAAAGGAGACTGATATATATGGAAATTACCACCCGCGACTTCGGCAAAGTTAATGTGGAGGATAACTCTGTTTACGCCTTCCCCAACGGTATTTACGGCTTTGAGGACGTGACCGAATTTGCTCTCTTTGTCAAGCTCTTGGAGGAGCGCCCGTTTCTCTACCTCCAGTCCACGCATGACGTTACACCTTTTTTTATGGTCTTCGATCCGGAAGAATTTGTCGAGCGCTATCGCCCTACCCTTTCCGCGGAAGATTTAGCAACATTGGACGCAGAAAAAGAGGATGAACTTGTCTTCCTCGCCATCGCGACGATACCAGACTCGGTCGCAGACCTTTCCGTCAATCTCAAAAGCCCCATAGTCCTTTGTCCTGCCACTAAAAAAGCTGCTCAGTGCATACTCCAAAATTCAGAGTATCCTATCAAATACTTCCCTTTCAAGCAAGAAGCTCAAGGCGAGACCGCTTCGGATCATGCGGCTGAATGTTCCGGGAATGGCGGTGTGTGATGCTGGTCATAAGCAGGAAGCAAGGAGAAGCTATCTATTTATCGGGCGATATCAAAATCACTCTTATCTCTGTGAGCGGAGACAAGGCTACAATCGGGATAGATGCGCCCAAGGACATAAAGATCGTCAGGGAGGAGCTTGCAGCAACCATTGAAAGTAACATCGTATCGGCCGGTATATCGATTGAAGAAGAGAAATATTCGGATCTTGCAAATCTTCTCAAAAAGGAAAAAAATATCTAAAGTATGTACGGCGAAAGCCGATATATATGTCAGAAGCAAATGAGTAAATCATAGAAGAAATTCGCTGTGATGTGCAAATCTGCTTTGACCCTGTATTTGTTTCTGCGTACGAGGAACGAATACACAACAAACCCTAAAGTCGAAAAGGATTTCGGCAAGTATTATTTCAAGGAGGAAATAACATGAGAATTAACCACAACATAGCTGCACTGAATACTTATAGACAGCTGACAGCAAACACTTCCAACACTTCCAAGTCATTGGAAAAGCTCTCATCTGGACTCAGAATCAACCGTGCGGGCGATGACGCCGCAGGTCTTGCGATTTCCGAGAAGATGAGAAGCCAGATCAGAGGTCTTGATACTGCTTCAAGAAACGCCAACGACGGCATCTCTCTTATCCAGACAGCTGAAGGTGCGCTCAACGAAACACATAGCATACTGCAGAGAATGAAAGAGCTTGCAGTACAGGCAGCCAATGACACGAATACTGCTTCGGACCGTGCAGAAATGCAAAAGGAAATCAATCAGCTTACCAAGGAAATCGACAGGATCTCGACCGACACTGAGTTCAACACCAGAAAGCTTCTCAATGGTGAACTGGGTGCAACAGCCACCGCCGCCGGTACAACAAATCTGACTGATGTCGGCGTTGTAGGGGACGTGGTAAGCGGAACGTACACGGCTACAATCTCAGCTCAGCAAGCAGAAGGTACTGAGGGGATCGGTCTGGCCTACACTGCCGCAGTAACACTGAAAGAGGGCTCTTACACCATTGAGGTTACAGGCACTGCAGATGATGCAGCTGTTCTGACATTGAAAGACGCGGGCGGAAATAATGTTGGAACAGCCGCAACCGCACAAGACATAGGCGGGGCAATCACTTTCCAAGGTATGACGATAGCTGCCGATACTTTGACTCGTGGTGAAAATTTATCCTTCGACATCACAAAGGGTGGTTTAGCTGTTGCCATTACCGATCCTGACAATAAGGATGCAACATCTTCCTTCTCCTATACACTGGAGCACACCGCTACGGCAGGTGATGTCGCCATCACCGTTGATGCCAATAACGCCATCAAGTTCCATATCGGCGCCAACAGAGATCAGAATATGTCTTTGAATATCAACAACATGAACGCATCCAACCTGGGTGTCAATGTTCTGGATTTGACAACACAAATTGATGCCAATAAGGCCATCGAAACCATTGACACGGCAATCAACACAGTTTCTGCACAGAGAGCAAACCTCGGTGCTATCCAGAACAGATTAGAGCATACAGTAAACAACCTCGGAACTACTTCCGAAAACTTGTCTGCTTCCGAATCCCGTATCAGAGACGTAGATATGGCAAAAGAAATGATGGAGTTTACAAAGAACAACATCCTTTCCCAGGCTTCTCAGGCGATGCTTGCTCAAGCCAATCAGCAGCCACAGAGCGTACTTCAGTTATTACAATAATTCGTCCCGAAACGAATTTAACGGCCTCGGCCGCATAATAACATTGGTTTATAACGTACATTACAAAAGCCGCCTCATGGGCGGCTTTTGCTATAGTTTAACCATTTCTTACATCAAGCGCCCTTGAAGCATTTAGTACTGCAACAAGCGTTACACCGACATCGGCAAGGACTCCCGCCCACATTGTCGCTATCCCCATGGCTGCCAAGGCAAGGACGCCAAATTTTACTACCAATATAAAATAGATGTTTTGCTTAACGATTGTCATAGTTCTCTTGGCTATTTTGATTGCAGTCCAAATTTTCGTCGGCTCGTCGGTCATGATTACTGTGTCTGCAGCCTCAATAGCAGCATCCGAACCTAAACCACCCATGGCTATGCCGACATCAGCTCTTGCAAGAACAGGGGCATCGTTGATGCCGTCACCCACAAAAGCGATTTTGCCTTTTGATGATTTGCTTGCGAGCAGCTCCTCAAGCTTGGCCACCTTATCTCCAGGAAGGAGCTCTGCGAATACTGTGTCAATTCCTATTTGCCGAGCGACTCTCTCTCCGACGCCCTTCTTATCTCCTGTCAGCATGACGGTTCTCTTTATGAAGGAGTTTTTAAGTAGCTTTATCGCCGTAGCGGCATCTTCTTTTATTTCATCGGCAATGCTTATGTAACCTACGTATTGGCCCTCTACTGATATGTGTACGACAGTCCCCCCGATTTCCCCTATATAATAGGAAGCTTTTATTCTTTCCATCAGTCTTGCGTTGCCCACATATACGGTTTTATCGTCGATTATAATACTTACACCGTATCCTGGGATTTCTTGTGCATCTCTTATCCTAGCGTCATCAATCTCCTTGCCGTACGCCTGTTTCAATGAAATTGAAATTGGATGATCTGAATAATTTTCGGCATATGCGGCTATTTCAAGCAATTCCTCAGTACTAATGCCTATAGGACGGATCTCTTGAACCTTAAATACTCCCTTTGTAAGCGTTCCGGTTTTATCAAATACAACTGTTTCAACATCGCTCAGTGCCTCAAGATAATTGCTGCCCTTCACTAAGATCCCTTTCCTTGAAGCCCCTCCTATACCACCGAAAAATGTGAGCGGTATTGATATCACCAGGGCGCACGGACATGAGATTACGAGAAATGTAAGACCTCTATATACCCAATCTGTAAATGTTTCCCCGCTCATTAAAAGCGGAGGAATTACCGAAATCATTGCGGCAAGCACGACAACCACAGGCGTATAATATTTGGCAAACCTTGTAATAAAATTCTCTGTTTTTGCCTTTTTAGCTGCTGCGTTTTCAACGAGATCAAGGATTTTATTTACCATGGATTCAGAAAATTTCTTCGTTACTTCTGCGGTAATCAGTCCGTTTATATTGATGCAGCCGCTCATAAGCTCGCTTCCCTCCAAAACTTCCTGAGGCATTGATTCGCCTGTGAGCGCCGATACATCGATTGTCGAATTGCCGGTTATAATCCTTGCATCCAGCGGAACCCTCTCTCCCGGCTTTATCAGGATAATATCTCCAATTCTCAATTCATCGGGGTCGACTTTTATGATTTCATCTCCACGCTTAAGATTGGCATAATCCGGTCTTATATCCATGAGCTCTGAAATTGACCTCCTCGATTTGTTGACAGCATAGCTCTGAAAGAGCTCACCGATCTGATAGAAGAGCATTACTCCTACGGCCTCAGGGTATTCCGAAATAATAAATGCACCGATTGTGGCAACACTCATGAGAAAGTTTTCGTCAAAGACTTCCCCTCTTACTATATTTTTAACAGCTCTCAGTACGACGTCTCCGCCTACAATAATATAAGCTGCTAAAAAAACCGCGAATATGAGCCACTGCTCTTCAATATTAAATGACAGAAAGACGCCAATAATAAAAAGGCCTCCACCTGCAATGATCCTTGCTAAATGCTTATTCAAAGCTTTCATAAGCTATAATTCCTTTCATGTTCATTTGTCGGATCTGTTTTGTTATATTACAGTTGTTCACTCTTTCAACTGTAATGCGCATTTTTTGGGAACACCCAGAATATGCATTCCAAGCCTCCCCTATTTGTTATCATCGCATCTGCTTAAATTATTTTTCATTGCGATACTAAGCCTTTTGCATTTCTACGTGCGGCTCATATTTTTTTATGATATCTCTTGAGGCCTCAATAATGCTCTCCATTTTATCATCATTCGCTTCGATTGTAAGCTTTGTCGTCATAAAATTAAGCGTTGCACTTACTACTCCTTCAAGCTTGTTTATCCTATCTTCGATCTTTGATGCACAATTCGCACAGTCCAACCCTTTTAATTTGAATGATTTTTTCATAGCATCTTCTCCTGTTTTGAAAATTTTGTTGTTGATATTCCGCGTTTTTTATTCGTTGATATGCACAAAGCCTTGGTCTAATATCGTTTTAACATGGTCATCGGCCAAAGAGTAAAATACAGTTTTCCCTTCTCTGCGATATTTTACCAGGTTTGAAAGGCGCAAGGATTTAAGCTGGTGTGATATTGCTGATTTTGTCATATTGAGAAGCACCGCCAAATCACATACGCACATCTCGTTGCATTCAAGTGCCCACAATATTCTTATGCGGGTATCATCAGAAAACATTTTGAAAAAGTCGGCAAGCTTAGCGACTTCCTCCTGCTTTGGCATTTGTTCGCTTACGATTTTCACTATTGCCTCATGTAAAACATCGCAATCGCATAAATCTCTTGTTTTTTTCATGGCGCCTCTCCTCTCTTGCTTCAGATGTGTCAATACCCCCGTCCCCTTGACACGCCCATCACATAAACGGTTGAACGGTTGCTCAACTGTTTACTATATTACTCTCTTATTATTTACTTGTCAACAGTATGCTTGAAGAAATTTTATATATTCCCTAGAAATGCGCGTTATATTAAAATCCCTCCGTTTGGACTTAATACTTGACCCGTTATATAATCGGATTTTTCTGCGGCAAAAAACAAAACAGCGTTCGCAATATCTTCCTCTATACCGAATCTCTGCAGCGGTATTTCTTCCTTCATCGCATCCATATCGGCCTGCGAAAACCCGGACATCATATCTGTAAGAATAATCCCGGGTGCAATGCAATTTACCTGAATATTAGAAGGCCCCAGCTCCTTTGCAAGGGCTTTGGTAAATCCTATAATCCCCGCCTTTGCGGTCGAGTAGTGCACCTCGCAGGATGAACCTGCAATACCCCATATGGATGAGATGTTTATAATCTTGCCTTGTTTATTTGATATCATGGACTTGACGGCGTTTTGGGTACAATTGAAAACACCGTTTAGATTTACTCTTACCATCTCGTCCCATTCATCTACACTGATCTCTGTAAACAGTTTGATTTGACTAATGCCGGCATTGTTCACCAACACATCGATTTTGCCGTGCTTTTCAAGACAAAAATCCATCAGCCCCTTTGCTTGCACATAGTCGCCGATGTCCGCATTGTATATATCAGCATTTGCACCGGAAGCTAAAATCTTATCCCTAAGATTTTTTGCCGCTTCCTCAGATTTATTATAGTTTATTATTACATTAAAGCCTTCAGTTGCTAAGGCTTCAGCCGTTTTGGCCCCGATTCCTCTTGATGCGCCGGTTATTACGGCGCTTCTTTTGTTTGTCATCTTTACCTCTCTGTTTTAAGTGTATCTTCATTCTCTATCATTGTAACAAAAAAATAAGAATATTGCTGATTTATTTATATCACTTATAAAGGATTACAATTGCATTATAGGGCAGGTTACCGTAAATAGTCATTCCTATTTACTGTATAGAAAAATTCACCGTTCTTTCACATCATCCGATGCTTTTATGGTATTATTTTAATGGTTAAAACAAAAGAAAATTACTCTATATAAATATATAATGGGAGATATAAATGGAAGATAAAAAAAATATTTTAGGATTGAATAAACTAAAAAACAAAAAAATCACCTTGAGAATTACTTCATTTATTATTGCTATTTTTTTTCTCGCTCTCATAGTGATAGGCAATATCACTCTTGCCGATGGTGACTATTACTTTACCGCAGAAAACAATCTCACCTCGCAAAAGGCCGAGGTTGTTAAAATTTTAGACTATGGGTATGAGGATTCCGAAGCCCTCCTATTAAGCTGTAAATTGCTCAACGGCAAAGATAAGGGCAAAATTATCGTCGCAAAGCAGTATACAGATTCTTTTTTGGGAGAATCCGTCCGTCATGCAAGCCAGGGTGACAAAATCTATTTAGGCGATACGACTACTCCTGAAGGCGATACGGAATGGTTCCTGTACGAATACGAGCGTTTTAACGGTATAATATGGCTTGCCTTGGTCTTTGCTCTGCTTCTTTTGATTTTCGGCAAGCATAAGGGGCTCACTACCATTCTGTCGATCATGTATACGATAATGACAATATTCTTGGTATTTCTTCCCGCCGTTCTCTCCGGGCATAATATTTATGCTTGTGCCGTGTCTTTATGTATTTTTATAAGCGTGATGTGCCTTCTTCTTATACAAGGTCCGACTCCGAAGTGCTTTGCGGCCTCTCTCGGCTGTTTCGGTGGCTTGTTTGTAATAAGTACTATTACTGTTTTTATGAGCAATATTTTGAAGATTACAGGTGTAATGAGCGAAGAATCCCTATTCCTCCTTCAAATGAACAACGGCCACCCGATCGACCTCAAGGCCATCGTCTTTGCCTCCATCACAATCGGGGCGATGGGCGCCGTTTTGGATATCGCCGTCGATATTGTAGCATCTCTGAGCGAGCTGTACAGGCATAATCCCGATATGTCACTCAGCAACACGATGAAGTCAGGCATCATAATCGGACGAGATATTGTCGGAAGTATGTCAAATACACTAATTCTTGCATATATCGGAAGTTCTCTCTCCTTAATGCTTCTTATCCTTGTCAACACCGGCTCTGTCGCTGAACTGCTAAATAGTGAATTGATTGTCGTCGAGATCCTTCAAGCTCTTGCTGGTAGCATAGGAATTCTTTTTACAATTCCGCTGACAACATTGAGCTACGCTCTTATCTTCCGACACCTTAGGAACAAAAGCAGACCTACACGGTCTGCTTAAGCCTTTTATCTGATTTGACAGCGCCCTTCGTTCCGGCGCTTTGAAATATTTGCACTAGTGCGATTAACAGTGCGACCGCAACTAGCATGACGAGATATTTATATCGATAATAACCGTAATTTATAGCTATCTTGCCTAGTCCGCCTCCGCCTATGATTCCGCTCATCGCCGAATAACCCAGTATTGTTGTAATAGCTATCGTAAATACCGAAATGAGAGACGGGATACTTTCGGGTATCATTACTTTAGTAATGATTTGCAACGGGCTTGCCCCCATGCTCTGAGCCGCCTCTACGATGTTTGGATTAAGTTCGCGCAAGCTACCTTCTACAAGCCTAGCCACGAACGGGAAGGCTGCGATTACAAGCGGAACGATGGACGCTACCGTCCCTACCGTAGTCCCCACAATCAGCCTTGTTAAAGGGAAGGCAAGTATCATAAGTATTAAGAACGGTATGGAACGCAGCAAGTTTATGGTGACATTTAGAACCTGCATAAATGCTTTAGGCAGCGGCAATATTCCATCCTTTTCTCCGGCAACGAGCATTACTCCGAGAGGCATCCCAATTACGATTGCAACTGCTGTCGCCGATATAGTTACATATACGGTTTCCCATATAGCCAATGGAAATTCATTTTGAATAATCCAAATGGTTTCCTCTATCGCTTCTGGTGAAAATATTTTCTCAAGCATGCTTTGCCTCCTTTCGTTCTCCTGACGGGAATACAAGCTTTCGGCCTGCTTCGGATTTTGGATTTGAAAATACTGCTCTTACGGGACCATCTTCTACGACTCTGCCCTCATCCAGTATGGCGACATTGTTACATACTTCTTCTACGACGCTCATCTGATGTGTTATTATAATCACGGTAATTCCAAGTTTTTTATTTATGTCCTTAATTAATCGCAATATAGAATTCGTTGTGTTTGGATCCAATGCACTTGTTGCTTCATCGCATAGGAGCACTTTCGGATTTGTCGCAAGTGCTCTTGCAATCGCAATTCTCTGCTGTTGACCTCCGGAAAGCTGTGCGGGATATGCATTTGCTTTGTCGGGAAGACCGACAGTTTTTAAAAGCTCCATTGCATATTCCCTCGCTTCTTTCTTTTTTACTCCTGCAAGCTCGAGAGGAAAGCAGATATTTTTCAGGCAGTTACGTTGCATCAAAAGATTGAAGTTTTGAAAAATCATCGTAACATTTCTTCTTATTTCACGCAGCTTTGATTCAGGAAGCACGCCTATATCCTTTCCCTCTATCAAAACAGTCCCTGAGGATGGTTTCTCAAGCATATTGATACAGCGTACCAATGTGCTTTTCCCCGCACCGCTCATTCCTATAATGCCGTAAATATCCCCTTTTTTAACATTCAGAGAAATATCCTTCAATGCATATACAGTACCTTCTGCTGTTTGAAATTTCTTCGAAAGATTTTTTATTTCTATCATTTTATGCCTCCATATCCCCTCAGCTTGCTTTTTTTAATTTGATAAATGCGATTAGTTATTTTCCGATTGCATCAAGAGTTGCCTGTTTTCCTCCGTAGAGAGCTATAGGTTCAACGTGAATGGAAGAAACGGAGATAACGTGAGTACCGTTTTCGTTATTAAAATCGTCAAGGTATGGACCATGCTGGAAGTAGTTTGCATCAACTTCGCCACTTTCGACAACATTATTTGGCTGTACATAATCTGTAAATTCAATTATTTCAAGAGTTATATCCTTTTCTGCTAGTATTTCCTTTGCGATGGCCAGTATCTCAGCGTGAGGTGTAGGGGAAGCCGCTACAGAAATAGTAGTACCTGCAAGAGCTTCATAATTTACGGCTTCATCGTATCCGTCACCTGTTTTTTCAGCTGTGGCAACTACCGCTCCGCCATACTTGTTTTCAATATAATCAGCAACCTGCTCGCTTTCGAGAGCTGCCTTCAATGCTAAAATCTTCGGTTCATTTTCATTTCCTTCTTTTACAGCAAGTATGTTGCCGTATGCTGATGAAGAACCTTCGATAGCAAGTGAATCATTAACGGGATTAAATCCTGCTTCAATTGCGAAGTTCGAGTTTATTACGGCGTAGTCTACATCTTTAAGTACATTTGGAAGCTGTGCCGCTTCTACTTCTTTAAATTCAATGTTGTAAGGGTTTTCCACGATATCTTTGATTGTTGCTTTGATACCTGCTTCTTTATCCAATGTGATATATCCGAGTTCTTCGAGCAGCAGAAGCGCTCTTGCTTCGTTTGTAGTGTCATTTGGAACGGCAATTGTCAAGGCTGCTTCTCCATCTGAGGAGCAGGCTGCAAACGATGCGATAGACGCAGCTGCGATTAATACGCATATAAGTACTGATAAAATTCTCTTTTTCATTGTTTTGAATCTCCTTTAATTTTCATTATTATTTTCTATTTTAACGGTGTTTGTTTTGATCTCATTTTTTATTTCCGGGAAGGTGCACATTCGCGCGTTATTCTTATTAGTCTCCACTATTATGGATGTTATTGCTTTCATAACAATCTCCTTTCTCGAAAGTTGACTATATTTTTACAAATAAAAAAGGGAGCTTCCAATGAAGCTCCCTCCGATTAACACAAAATACTTATACTGTTTCTACGATAAACAGTGTTTTCTTTTTATGACGGAAAGCACATTGGAAAATTTTGCGTAGCAAAGCATGCCCATGCTACGCATGCACATATCCATCATCATCATGTTAGTTGTATTATTTACGTTATATGATTTCATGGTGCTCCCCTTTCAAAGATTAATTTCTATTCATTATTCGGTATTATATTACCCTTATTTATGTTTGTCAACCATAAAAATAGAACTTTTTGACTTTATTTTGTTTTTGTTCACTTTTTTTGTTATCTATTCTGCTGGCACTACCTCTAGCCAATAGCCATCGGGATCCTTTATAAAATAAATCCCCATTTCTTTATTTTCATAGCATATGCATCCCATATCGCTGTGAAGCTTATGCGCATCTTCAAAGCAGTCTGTTTGAAAGGCCAAATGAAATTCGCAATCTCCCAAATCATAAGGTCTTTCCCAGTCACGCAGCCATGTCAGCTCAAGCTCAAAATCCGATGTATCGTTTCCAAGGTAGACAATTATAAAAGCGCCGTCTTCATCTGTCTTTCTTCTCTTTTCCTTAAGCCCCAGAGCTTTTTCGTAAAATGCCATGGATTTATCGAGATCTAAAACATTGTAATTTTCGTGTACCGGTTTAAATTTCATTAACATACCTCTCGGAATTCTTATTGCCTCATTATATCATTTGTTAATAGGAAGTCAAGCCCAGTGTCTCTCTATATTACTGTAGTCCCATCATGCCGAAGCCCGTTCTTTTGTGTCCCCCGATTCCGGCCTTATGGATGTAGTTAAGGATATATGGCTTAGCAAATATCCTAATATTGCATACATTTGCCAAAATATCAGTGCCGTAATTTTTTATATTTACTTCTTTGTTAAATAATACGTCAACCTCAATATAGTCAATATCTATAATATTATCTTCTCCGAATTCCTTTAGAATCTGCTTCTTTAAATTGCCCATTAATAGCTTTTTTCCCTCTTCTTCATTCAGAGAAAAATAGGAAATTTCTCTGTCAATTCCCTCATATTTCCTGATAACCACTGGTGATAAAGCAGTGAACACAGCTTCGTTGTCATATATTTTCTTTTCTCTTTCAATATTAACATCATTGAGCGTAAAAGAATTTTCTGCAATATAATAAATCTTGTGAAGACTCTGCACAAACGCATTATAAATATGCAGTCCACTCTCTAAGCTTATTGTTGAAATCTTAAAGGTTATTTTTCGGGAGGGTATTTTAATCTCATTCCCGGCTAAACGGCCATCCTTCATATGTAAAGAAAAGCAGTATGGCTTTGTTGCCGACCCCATTTCAAAAAAGCTTTTATATATAACCTTATCATATTTTCCAAGTATACTTTTCAGAATAGAAATGAATATTCTGTTGCTATCCCTATCTATTTTATTTTGCCCCAATAAAAACTCTGCAGATATTCTCATCAATCCACCTCTTTTTTATCAAATTATGGTTATCATTTAAATATTATGAGGATTTCAAGAATATATTCATTAAGAAAAGCCCTTTGGATATCCAAAGGGCTTTCTCGTTTTCCGGGCTATTTAAATAAATCTGTACTTAAATACTTCAATCCGCTATCGTTTAGAGTAACTACTATTGTTTTTCCTTTTTCCTTACCCCTTAGTAAGTTGATTGCAGCACCGACATTTGCGCCGGAGGAAAAGCCCACAAAAGTTCCCTCAAGGCATGCCAAATCTCGTGTTACTTGACAGACATCCTCGTCGGATATTTGTATTAATCCATCTATATTTTCAGCTTTTACATTCGGCAAGTCCATTGCATAGCCGCAACCCTGAACCTTGTGACCGCCTCCGTTCACCACGGCATGCCCGGCATATACTGCAGCATTCTCAGGTTCAACTAAATAGCAGCGTATATCAGAGTTGTGTTTTTTTAATCCTTCGGCACAGCCGGCAAATGTTCCTCCGCTACCCGCTATGTCAACGAAGCAATCAATTTTACCTTCAGATTGATACCATATTTCTTCTACTGTTTTAAAGAGATGCGCATGATAAGAGCTTGGCAACCTGAATTGATCGGCCCTAAATGCATTGCGCTCAACAATAAGCTCTTGAGCCTTTTTTTCAACGAGGGCAAGGTCCTCGCCTGAAACTTCATTTTTAACGGAGCCTTCGCACTGCGGCACAAGCACTACCTCTGCTCCAAGTGCTCTCATCATCTGTGCACGTTCGATTGAGTTACCTTCAGACATAACAGCAACAAAAGGATAACCTTTTGACTTGCAGACAATAGCCAGTCCCGTACCCGTGTTGCCGCTTGTCAATTCTATTACTGTTTGCCCGGGCTCCAAAATTCCATCGGCCTCAGCTTCTTCTATCATCTGTAAAGCAATTCTGTCCTTTTTGCTGTATCCGGGGTTTAAATATTCAAGCTTTGCATAAATATTCCCTTCTACGCCATAATGCTGTGTGATTTTTCTTAGATTTAACAACGGTGTTTCGCCTATAGCTTCACAAATATTGTTTATTAATTTTTTCATTTGACTTACAGCTCCTTCCATTTTATAATAAAATTACTTGATTATCTTAAACTATATTTTACAATTGTAAATTATAATTGTCAATAGGAGCTGTTTTTATGCAAATAAATTCAATAATAGGGGAAAATTTAAAAAAGCTACGCTTAGAGCGCAATTTGAGCTTAAGGCAATTATCAGAAATTGCCGATCTCAGCACGGTTATGCTGTCACAAATTGAAAAAGGTGATGCTAATCCAACGATAAATACGATATGGAAAATTACAGATGCTCTTCATGTTCCTTATACCTCATTGTTAGAAAAGAAAGACCTGGATACTAGATTTGTTTCAAAGTCATCAATACAACCTCAAATCGATGACACCGGGCATTATCGAATTTTTTGTTATTATGCGAACTCGCCCGAACGAAATTTTGAGTTGTTTGAATTAGAGCTCGACGCTATGAGCTCTTATACCTCTGTCGGCCATCCTGCCCAATCACAGGAATATATCATTGTAATTGAAGGTGAGTTGGAAATGAAGGTTAATGATGAGCATCACCGTCTAAAGCGTGAGGACTCCCTTCTTTTTTCATCATCCTCGCCTCACGATTATTGCAATTACACGGATCGACTCGCCAAGGCCTATATTATTAATTATTACCCCGGACTTTAGAAGCTGTATTAGCAAAAAGGCCGACCATACCAAGCTGTAACGCTTGAATATGGCCGGTTTAATTGTTTTTATGTTTTGTATAGTTTATATTTTTATTCTTTGTGCTTACTTCTCATAGTAAGCATTGTTAATGACCTTTAAATAATCTTCTTTTGCCATCGGCCTAGGATTGCTCTCGGTTGAGATGTTCTTTGCTGACATTTCAGCCAGTATTTCGAAATCTTTGACATTGACATCGAGGCTTGAAAACAGCGGCAAATTAACATCTACAGCCAGCTTCTTTACAGCATCGACCGCCTTTTGAGCTCCTTCTGCTTCATTTTCAAATATGAATCCCATCGCTCTTGCAATCCTCGCATATCTTTCAACCGAATATACCATATTATAATCCATAACATACGGTAGGAATATAGCATTGCAAACTCCGTGAGGCAGGTCATTCACTCCACCCAGCGACTCCGCAATACAGTGAACCGAAGCCACGTCCGAATGACTGAAGGCAATTCCAGCAATCATACTGCCAAGAAGCATCGCGCTTCTCGCCTGAAGATTACTTCCGTCTTCAACCGCTGCAACCAGGTTATTATAAATTAATTCAACAGCATACAATGCCATGGCATCGCTTATCGGCTCAGCGCAAGACGCTGTATACGCTTCAATGGCATGCGTCAAGGCATCCATACCGGTAGAAGCCGTAATAGCGGCAGGAAGCGATAATGTTAGCTCAGGGTCGCATATTGCCACCTTTGCGGCAGTATATGGGCTCTTAACTGTCATTTTATAATTGTTCTTTGTATCTGTTATAACAGAAGAAAATGTAAGCTCGCTGCCTGTTCCCGATGTAGTCGGAATCGTTATCAAAAGCGGTAAAGGCTTTGTAGCCGCGGTTTTACCTTCATATTTTTTAATTTCATCAGCATCATGTGCAAGCAACACTCCAACAGATTTTGCACAATCTATAGGGCTTCCTCCCCCTATTGCAATAATGCAATCCGCACCAAATTCTCTTGCTATTTTTGCTCCCTCTTCTACATTAGTATCCTTTGGATTTGCCTCTACTCCGGCGTAAACAATATAATTTATTTTGTTTACCTGCAACAAATCAGTAATCCCGTCTAATATTCCTGCATTTTTTACGCCTCCATCTGTAATGATAATCGGTTTGCTGCCTCCATTGATTGATAATTCATCAATCAATGCAGTCACGCATCCCGGCCCATACACAATTTTTGTGGGCAGCGTAAAGCTAAAAGGTAAGGTTAAATTGTTCATTAAATTCTCCTAGGTTAATTTATAGTAACATCTTATTAATATGTAAATTAATTACTTAATAATTTTATACTATTAGGGCGGACATTTCAATAAATTTATGAAATAAACCGAATTGCAGGTTATAACCCTTTGTGGGTACCGGCCGATTTTACCGCAGCATTCATTGGAATCCCCGACTGAAAATCAATTGTTTGGTACTGCATCAGAGGTATTGTTTTTGCTAAGACTTAACAGCATTTATCCCCGCAGGAACATTTTTTGCCGGCTCTTCCTCCGAAAAATTCTTTTAGATTTTCCGGCAATTCATACTTGCTCCCACAAGAGCAACTCGCTTCGTTTTTTCCGAACACGCTGCGCAGAATGTCATTGGCAATCATTTCTTTAGGAGGTACTTCATAGGTTTCTCCATTATATTCAAATACCCGGCAAGCCACATCGGTGCCGCTTATTTCGCTGCAACATCCACAGCTGTTTTCTTCGACTGATGCGCAAATATCCTGTCCATTCACTCTAATTGTAGGAGATGATAAAAATTCAAATTGCTTAGCTATCTCCATCGTTTCCATCTCTATATTATTATATTCAACATTATATCCGGCAAGTTGAAGCGCAGGTGTCAGCTCCGTCATCACTTCATCGAGAATCTTGTCGGTTCCTATACAGCGATCGCAAGAATTTAAATCAAGATATAAATATTCTACCAGAACCTTTTTACCCGATTGATTATTACAGCCGCAAGAGAAACTGCACTTATCCACACTTTGATTTTCGGTTGTCATATAAAATATCTCCTCTGATATTATTTTGCCAAATACTCTTTAACGTAAAATTTTACTTTGTCAAATTTTCAAGCCTTTTCATACGTCTACTTTTATACCCTTGTTATCAATGCTACCATCTCAGTGCTGCCCGTCCACGGAAACATGTCGATAGGCTGTGCGTCTTCAAGTTTGTATCCACTTTCGGAAAGTATCTTTATATCCCGCGCCATCGTGCCTGGGTCGCAGGAAACGTAAATAATTTTTGAGGGCATTGCCGAAGCGACTGCGGATAAAAGTTCAGGCTCGCATCCCGCCCGCGGTGGATCAAGGATTACGATATCCGGCGAAATCTCATTGTATTCCTGCTCGCTTTCGTCAATTTTTCCGGCAAGGAGACCTTCAAGCTTTTCCTCGGCTTTACCGCATATGAAACGCGCATTGACAATTCCGTTTATGACTGCATTTCTGTTGGCGTTGAGCACGGCACCTTTAACTGATTCTATGCCGTAAACGGTCCCGAGTTTCTTATAATCCAAAGTTTTGTATTTTTCTTGAGTCCTCTCAACCATCTTTTTAGCACAAAGCAGCCCTATTGTTCCGACACCGCAATATAAGTCAAGAACTGTCTCATCGCCCTTTAAATCTGCAAATTCGATGACTTTAGCATAAAGCTTTTCCACCTGAGCAGGGTTCACTTGATAAAATGCAAGCGGAGAAATTTCAAAATTAAGACCGCAGGTTTTTTCAAGGATGGAGGATTTACCCGCAACTGTGATACATTGCTCTCCTAGGATTTCCGAGGTACTCCTTCTATTGATATTAATAATTATGCTTTCAAGGCTGTAATTCATACCGTTTTGCTGTGGGATATTATAAATTGCATCATCAAGCTCTTTGATAAGCTCTTCGAGCTTTGGTACTGCCTTATTTGTTGCGACAATAATTATCATTACCTCGCCTGTATTGACGGCAGTCCTAACAATTAGGTTTCTGATCAGCCCTTTACCGCTCTTTCTGTCATATGGTTTTATGTTTTCTCTTTGCATGAAACTCTGCAATACATTCGCCGCAGTCATAGCAGGTAATGCTTGTATTGCACAATCATTGCACTCATCAATATCGTGCGTTTTTTTCTTATAAAAACCGACTATTGGCTTGCCATTTTTTTCGCCGGCTTGAAATTGAGCTTTGTTTCTATAGTTAAACGGATTTTCCATTCCTATTATTGGCAGGACATTTGGCGATTCTACGCCTGCAATACGTTCTAATTTGTCTTTTATTTGCTTTTCTTTTATTTTAAGCTGTGTCTGATATCTTGTTTCGCGAAGCGCACAACCCCCACAATTACTTTTGCATATCGGCTCACATCTTTCATCGGAAGGTGCCAATATTTGCTTGGCTCTCGCATTGGCATAGCGCTTTTTAACCTGCATAAGCTCCGCTTTTACAACATCACCTAAAACAACACCTTCTACAAATACAGCCATACCATCGACTTTGCCAACGCCCATGCCCTCGCCTGTTATATCTTCTATCTTAATCTCTAATACTTGTCCTTTTTCCATGTTTTGTCCTTTTCTTGGTTTGAAAGATTCGTAGGAATGGAGGCTTTTTTGCTCCTATTCCGCCTTGCTTTCACAATAAATACAGCGATAGATTCCTTTTTCTCTGTCGGTCAGTTTAAATACGTGTTTAATATCCTGCTCCGTGGTGGTAATACAGCGTGGGTTTTTACAAATTATTATGTCCTCTATAATTTCCGGCATCTGGATACGAGTTCTTTTGATTAGCTTTCCGTCATTTATAATATTGACTGTAACTCGCGGATCCACGTAGCCGATTGCATCGAAGTTTATATCTATCACTTCGTTTATCTTTATTATATCCTTTTTACCCAGCTTCGCGCTATCGGCATTTTTAATAATGGCAACCTGACATTCCAGCTTATCAAGTCCTAGTATTTGATAAAGATCCATCCCCTTGCCTGCAGTTATGTGATCGAGCACTATCCCGTTTTTTATCTGGCCTATAATCATACTTCCACCTCCAAAAGCTTAAGTATCAGAGCCATGCGTATATACTTCCCGTTCAGTACCTGCTTGAAATAGCAGGCCCTCGGATCTGCGTCAACCTCTACTGCTATTTCGTTAACACGAGGCAGTGGGTGAAGTATTGAAAGATCCTTTTTTGCGTTTAGAAGCTTTTCATTGTTTAGAATATAGCTGTCTCTCAGTCTTATATAGTCAGCCTCGTTGAAAAAGCGCTCCTTTTGAACTCGCGTCATATAAAGAATGTCAAGCTCGGGCATTACGTCTTGCATCTCTGATACTTCGGTGTACTCGATATTCTTTTTCTTTAGGATTTCTTCTTTTATATAATCCGGGATCGCCAGCTCTTCCGGCGAGATTAGCACGAATTTAATGTTTTCATACCTTGAAAGCGCACTTATGAGAGAATGGACCGTCCTTCCGAATTTTAAATCGCCGCAAAGACCTATCACAAGATTCTCAAATCCGCCCTTTTCTTTCTTGATTGTAAACAAGTCGGCCAATGTCTGTGTTGGGTGGTTATGCCCTCCGTCACCTGCGTTTATAAGCGGTATTCCCGCCTTCAAGGAAGCTACGAGAGGCGCTCCCTCTTTGTGGTGGCGCATGGCGATTATATCAGCATAACAGCTTACCGTTTTAACGGTATCAACTACGCTTTCCCCTTTTGCCGAAGAGGAGCTTGCACCCTCAGAAAAGCCAATTACATTTCCGCCAAGCTCGTACATCGCTGCTTCAAAGCTTAATCTCGTCCTTGTGGAGGGTTCGAAAAACAATGTAGCAAGCTTCTTTCCGGCACACTTTTGAGAAAACTTCTCCGGATGTGCTATTATGTCCTCCGAAACGGCAATGAGTTCTTCTATTTCGCTTGTTGTAAGCTCTTGAATATCTATAAGGCTTCTCATCATCAACCTCCTATCCAGCTTTCATCCGCCGGATTGTCCCTGAATGCTATTAATCTTGATATATCATCCGAGCTTATATATCCGGTTTCTGCAGCAGTTTCCACAATACAATCAAAATCAGTGAGACTTATATTCTTTACTCCGGCAGCTTCAAGCCTATCTATGCCCTTTTTCATACCGTATGTAAAAATACTTACTACACCCAGAACATCCGCACCGGCGTTTCTCAAAACATCCACGACTTCAAGTGCGCTTCCCGCTGTTGATATTAGGTCCTCGATAACTACTACCTTTTGTCCTGTTTCGAGCCTTCCTTCTATTTGATTATTTCTACCATGACTCTTCGCCCCCGAGCGTACATACCCCATAGGGAGATCAAGCAGATGTGCGGTAATGGCGGCATGCGCGATCCCCGCGGTGCTCGTTCCCATCAATACCTCTGCCTCAGGATAATGCTGCTTTATAAGTTCTGCCAGACCTGCTTCGATATGGTTCCTCACATTTATCGATGTAAGAGTGAGCCTGTTGTCACAATAGACAGGGCTTTTTATACCGCTCGCCCATGTAAACGGCTCATCCGGGCGGAGGAAGACTGCCCCAATCGACAGTAAATCCTTTGCAATCAATTTTTTCATAAATACTCCTCTCTATCCAACGACGTAGTGTCTACTAATTTCTTAGTGTTCACCAATAACTTGTTGATATTTCAATGGGTTTGCTTGCCTTTAAACAAAAAAGACAATGACCCCCCTTTTTGCGGTACAATAGTTTCACTACAAACATT
>JAQWFH010000063.1 GCA_028704515.1 Eubacteriales bacterium | reverse complement strand
ATGTTTGTAGTGAAACTATTGTACCGCAAAAAGGGGGGTCATTGTCTTTTTTGTTTAAAGGCAAGCAAACCCATTGAAATATCAACAAGTTATTGGTGAACACTAAGAAATTAGTAGACACTACGAGCAAACGACAGGGGGTAATCAAATGAAAAGAGTAGTAGTAACAGGTTTGGGTGCAGTAACGCCGGTTGGGAACAATGTTCCGGACTTTTGGGAAGCGATTTTAGCCGGAAAGCACGGAATAGGTGAGATAACAAAGTTTGACACAACGGACTATAAGGTCAAAATTGCAGCTGAAATAAAGGGTTTTAATCCTTTAGATTATATGAAAAAATCCGAAGCAGCAAAGCATGACCCGTTTTCTTTATATGCGTTTGCGGCTGCAATTGAAGCAGTGAGCGACAGCGGCCTTGTGGCGCGCGGAGAAGAAAGCAATGTTAATTCAGAGCGCTTTGGCGTTTATGTTGGATCGGGCACAGGCGGAATGACTTCATTTGTAGAAGAAGCCGCCAAGCTGCATGAGTTTGGACCGAGAAAGACATCACCGTTTTTTATAGCGATGATGATTTCGAATATGGCTGCCGGAAATATTGCGATTAACTTCAATGCGCAAGGTCCCTCATTGCCGGTTGTTACAGCATGTGCAACCTCGACAAATGCTATCGGTGAAGCTTTTAGAGCGATTAAATTCGGTTATGCTGATGCGATAATTGCCGGCGGAAGCGAGTCCTCAATAGTGCCTCTTGCAATTTCAGGCTTTACAAATTGCATGGCATTGACAACCAGGACTGACGTGGAAGCTGCTTCTGTACCTTTCGATAAGAGAAGGGACGGCTTCGTAATGGGAGAAGGGGCAGGAATCCTTATACTTGAGGAGTATGAGCATGCGATAAATAGAAACGCAAAAATCTATGCCGAAATATGCGGCTACGGAAACACTTGTGATGCTTACCATGTTACAGCGCCTACACCGGACGGCTCGGGTGGTGCAAGAGCAATCCGCCAAGCTTTACAAGAGGCAAATGTGACAGCCGGAGATTTCAAAGGAGAGGATATTGACGGCGCAAATATTTATTATAACGCACATGGCACAAGTACACCTCTCAACGATAAAACCGAAACCATGGCTATAAAGGTAGCTTTGGGGGAAGAAACAGCAAAAAAAATTCATATAAGCTCAACTAAATCAATGACAGGGCACATGCTTGGCGCGGCGGGAGCCGTTGAATCGATTGCAACCGTAATGGCAACAAAAGAGGGGAAGATACCTCCGACAATCGGATATAAGGAGCCGGATCCGGAGTGCGACTTGAATTATACGCCAAATGTTAGCGTTGATGCGGATATAAAGCTTGGCTTGTCAGCTTCTCTCGGATTTGGAGGGCATAACGCTTGCGTGGCTTTCCGAAGGATAGAAAAATAAAGATAGGGGCGGGATTATGAAAATAGACGAAATAAAAGAATTGGTCACATTGCTCGAAAATTCAAAGCTAAATGTACTTGAGATAAGTGAGAGTGACAGCAAAATACGTTTGGAAAAAGCAAACCCGGCGGTAGTTGCCACTGCGCTTGCAGGAAATGTACAGGATTTTAAGGCGATATCTTCAGAATATGAGCAAAAGGTCAAAGCAGATCCTGTGGCAGGTCAAACTGATTCCGAAATCGCTCACCCGGTAGGCAAGCCTGTAAAATCACCTATGGTAGGTGTTTTTTACACAAGTCCCGCACCGGAAGAAGATCCTTTTGTATCGGTTGGCAGTCGAGTTGAAAAAGGGGATGTCCTGTGCATTGTAGAGGCTATGAAGCTAATGAATGAGATTGTAGCAGATATCGGGGGAGAAATAACAGAAGTTTGCGGGAAGGACGGAGATATTGTCGAGTTTGGGCAACCGTTGTTTTACGTGAAATAGGAGCAATAAACATGAATAAAGAACAAATCAAGAGAATCCTTCCTCACAGAGAGCCGATGCTCCTCGTAGAGGAATCGGAGCTTGTGGAGATAGAGAGCGAAAAAGGCAAAAAGAATAAAGCTGTCGGTAGCTACACGGTAAAGGGAGACGAATGGTTTTTGCAAGGGCATTTTCCGGGAAATCCCGTAGTTCCGGGAGTAATCCTCTGCGAGATGATGGCACAGAATTGCTGCGTGCTGCTTGCGGAACGCCAATCGGAAGAAGACGGGCCTATTACTCCGATGTTTACAGGGCTTAATAATGTAAAATTCAGAAACCCTGTAAGGCCGGGAGATAAAATTATCTTAGAATGTACGATTGAACGATCTAACGGTCCTTTTTACTTTGCAAAGGGAAAAGGTACTGTAAATGGGAAGCTCTGCGTCAGTGCGGATTTTTCATTTGCAGCAGTTAAATAAGAGTAGGAGGGCATATGTTTTCAAAGATATTAATCGCGAACAGGGGTGAGATTGCAGTACGCATAATAAGGGCATGCAAAGAAATGGGCATTGCAACTGTAGCTGTATTCTCCGAGGCAGATAGAGATGCTCTTCATGTAAATCTTGCAGATGAAAGCGTATGCATAGGTCCGGCACCTTCGAAGGACAGCTACTTAAACATGAATGCCGTCATTTCTGCGGCAGTGCTTACAGGTGCCGAGGCAATACATCCGGGGTATGGACTTCTTTCGGAAAATCCAAAGTTCGTGAAGCTATGCGAGGAGTGCAAAATTGCATTTATCGGGCCATCATCAGAAATAATCGAATTGATGGGAGACAAGGACAGGGCTAGAAAAACGATGCAAAACGCAGGAGTTACGGTAATTCCCGGCTGTGATTTATTGGAAAATCTACAGGAAGCAAAAAAGCAGGCCAAAACAGTCGGTTTCCCGCTATTATTAAAAGCAAGATCCGGAGGCGGAGGCAGAGGTATACGACTTGTCACAGAGGCCGGAGAGCTTGAAGCCGCATATCATTCCGCTGTATCCGAAGCGAAAAGCGCTTTCGGTGATGGAGCTTTATACATGGAGAAGTTTTTGTCTCCGACAAAGCATATTGAAATGCAGATTCTATGCGATAAACACGGTAACGCGGTTTGTCTTGGAGAGAGAGAATGCTCCATACAGAGAAAAAATCAAAAGCTCTTGGAGGAAAGTCCTTCCCCTTCCGTAAGAGAGGAAGTAAGAGCGCAGATGATTGATCAGGCACTTAAGGCAGTCAAAGCTGCGAGGTATGAGAATGCGGGAACTATAGAATTTTTGATGGATGAAAACGGAAGTTTTTATTTCATGGAGATGAATACTAGGCTCCAGGTTGAACATACGGTAACAGAAATGGTTACCGGAATAGACTTGGTGAAATGGCAAATTCGTATAGCGGCGGGCATTCCTTTAAACTTTAACCAAAGCGAGGTGTCTCTTACAGGCTGCGCTATAGAATGCCGTATAAACGCGGAAGACCCCCGGCATGACTATCGCCCTCATGCCGGGCGCATAGATGTCCTTCATATACCGGGCGGGCCGTGGGTTCGGTTTGATACCGCAATTACCCAAGGTTATGTCGTTCCTCCTTTTTATGATTCGATGATAGGTAAACTCATTGTCTTTGCGAAGACGAGGGAAGAGGCAATACGCAAGATGAAGGCAGCCTTGTGTGAGCTTGTAATCGAAGGAATACAAACCAATAGAGAATTGCAGCTAGCAATACTTTCGGATCCAAGATTTGAAGACGGCGATTACAACACGGATTTTATAAAAGACCTGAATATGAATTTTTAAAAGCCGGGCAAAGGGATTCCATAGGCTTTAAAGGAGTAGTTTTATGCTAAAAAAAAGTTTGTTTCAAAAGCCGGAAAATCGACTTGAAACTTATGAAAAGATACCCGTAAAAGGTGAGCAAAAGCAGCAAGGCCCCGAAATTCCAGATAATATGTTTATAAACTGTCCGTCATGTCGTGAAACATTGCTTTCTGCAGACGTCAAGGAGAACAACGGTGTTTGCATTAAGTGCGGAAATCATTTTAAAATAGGCGTAAGACAACGAATAAATATGCTTCTTGATGAAGGCTCTTTTGTGGGAATGTATGGCGATATGACGTCGAGAAACTTAATAGACTTTCCCGGGTATGATAAAAAGCTTGAGGAGGCCACAAGTAAAAGCGGGGAAAAAGAAGCTGTTATTTGTGGAACGGGCAAAATAAAAGGATCCTCCGCCGCTATATTTTTTATGAACGGCGACTTTATGATGGGAAGCATGGGAACAGTCGTAGGAGAAAAGATTACTTTAATTTTTGAATATGCGGCTGCCAACGATTTGCCTGTAATCGGATATACAATCTCGGGCGGAGCCAGAATGCAAGAGGGGATTTTATCTCTCATGCAGATGGCAAAGACGAGCGGGGCGGTGATGAGGCATGGCGAAGCAGGAGGCCTATATATTGCCGTACTGACAAATCCGACTACCGGAGGAGTTACCGCAAGCTTTGCTATGGAAGGGGACATTATCATTTCGGAGCCTGGAGCCTTGATCGGCTTTGCGGGTCCTCGAGTTATAGAGCAGACGATAAGGCAAAAGCTTCCGCAGGGCTTTCAACGCGCGGAATTTATGGTTGAAAAAGGCTTTGTAGATGCAATTGTAGAAAGAAAAGAGCAGAGAGAGTATTTATCGAAGTTGCTCAAGCTTCACAGTAAGGAGATGCTCGTATGAAGAATATTTTTGACAGCAGCGTATATGAAGCGGATGAATCCGATGTTCGGGCATATAAGAGAGTTATGACGTCGAGAGCCAAAGGGCGTCCCACCGGAAAGGATTATATCGACAACCTCATCAGTGATTTTATTGAACTTCATGGAGATCGCCATACAGGAGATGATCCTGCGGTGATTACCGGGATAGGAAAGCTGAAGAATATGCCGGTCACAGTAATAGCGATAGAAAAAGGACACTCCACCAAGGAAAAAATAAAAAGAAATTTTGGTTCTATGCATCCGGAGGGCTACAGAAAGGCATTACGTCAAATGAAGCTGGCGGAGAAATTCGCGCGGCCGGTAATTTGCATTGTCGACACGTCGGGCGCTTATTGCGGCATCGAAGCGGAGGAAAGAGGGCAAGGGCAGGCGATTGCCGAAAATTTAGTTGAGATGATGCGTCTTAAAACTCCAATAGTATCCCTATTTATAGGGGAAGGAGGAAGCGGCGGAGCGTTGGGGCTTGCTGTTGCCGATAAGGTCTGGATGCTTGAGAACTCATATTACTCTGTAATATCACCGGAAGGCTGTGCGAGCATACTTTGGAAGGATTCCAAAAAAATGAAGGAAGCGGCGCAAAGCCTGCGACTGACAGCGTACGATTTAAAAGACTTGGGTATCGCTGAAAAAATCATTACTGAGCCTGAGAATCTGAAGGATTTTAAAAGGATTTACTACTTCTTAGAAGATTTGCTTTTTGATGAATTTAGCAAAAGCAAGGAGCTGTCCACTCAAGAGCTTTTAGAGCGGCGTTATGAGAAATTTAGGAAAATCGGAAGAATACAAGGTCTATAAATAGAACTAAATACGCTTATTGCGCATAATAATGGTATATGGCACAGGTTGCCATATATCATTATTATGGAGAGCGATATGATTTATTTAGATAATGGAGCGACTTCCTTTCCTAAGCCTGCAGGAATGATAGAAGCCATGAGAATTTGCATGGCATCATATTGCGGCAATCCGGGGAGATCCGGTCATAT
>JAQWFH010000030.1 GCA_028704515.1 Eubacteriales bacterium | reverse complement strand
ATAAAAGCTCTGTTTTCTCGCTTTTTATTGTAAATACAAATATTATATGATAAAATTACCTCGTATGCACGTAAGTTGCTACTTTTCATCGGAGGAAACAATGGTTTTGAAAACATCGAGCAGAAGAAAGCAGTTATTGGATATTCTGAAAAATTCCGATTCACCCGCAAGCGCAAGCTTCCTTGCAGAGCACTTCGGTGTAAGTCGGCAAGTGATTGTTAGCGATATCGCTATTTTGCGTGCCTCGGGGAGTTCTATAACATCAACTTCAAAGGGATATGTTTTCGAGTATAACGATGAAGAAAAAAAATATCCTTATGAAGGTGTCATTGCGGTGTGTCATACGGCCGATCAGCTTGCAGAAGAGCTGTACAGTATCGTTGATTTTGGGGGTGCTATTGTAAATGTTACTATCGACCATCCCATATACGGTACGCTTGTAGGCAATATGGATGTCGCTTCACGTTATGAGGTAAACCTCTTTATTGAGAAGTCCGAAGCCGTGGACAATTCCGCTTTGCTGTCTATCCTTACAGACGGCATACATATTCACAAGATAGGAACGCGTGACAAAAGGACATTTGATTTGATCAAGAAGGTTCTTATAGAAAAAGGAATTGCACTTTCATAATTAAATTTTGCAGGAGATTATAAAGATTTAACAGCTTACCGCAAAATTGGGGGATATACCGGTAAGATAAAGAACGCAGCTTACAAACAGCATTAAAAACAAAAAAAGGGGATATTGTTATGTTCAAAAAAAAAGGATTAGAAGAAGAATTGGAATGTGAAGCAAAATCTGATTCACCAGAAGCTTCTCAAGATGCCAAAGCGTCAAAAACAAAAATATTTAAACTCAGGGGGAAAATAAAGGGCAAGAAAAAGGTAGCAGTAATTATTGTAGCTGCCATTGTTGTATTATTTTTAATCTCAAAGCTTGTCGGGGGCGGCGAACAATTGACAGAATATGTAAGCACCTCCGAAGTTGAACTCGGAAATATTTCTAAAACCGTTTCTCTCAAGGGAGTTATAGAGGGCTCCGATTCCGCAAGCGTTTATTCAAATGTAAACTACAATATTAAAAGTGTAAATGTCAAGACCGGCGATAAGGTTTCCGTGGGTCAATCTTTGGCTTCTCTAGATGCCGAAGCACTTTCAAACGAGTACGCAAAAGCTTCGGTTTCACTGTCCGAATCAAAAAGGAAATATGATTCAACAAAGTCTCTTTATGAAGCGGGCGCGGTGTCCAAATCCGAATATCTGTCCGCAAAGGCTGACTACGATATTGATTCACTCGCATTGAGCTCACTTGATATCAGACAAAACTCAAATATTCTCAGTCCTATTTCGGGTACGGTTACAAGGGTCAACGCTACTGTCGGTAAGCCTTCAAATGCATCCTCCGACACAAGTGAACCTCTTTTCGTGGTAGAAAACCTGGATAAGCTGCAGATGAAAATAAAAATAAGCGAATACGATATTAATTACATTCAGGTCGGGCAGACCGTGACCATAACATCTGAAGTTCTCGGCAAAAAAAGCTTGCCGGGTGTAGTTTCACATATTGCACCAACGGGAGAGAAAAAGGATGCGTCCAGTGCAGAAATGGTAGTGCCGGTAGTTATAGATGTGAACAATGGGGGATCGGAGTTGATTGCCGGAGTTACGGCAAAAGCGGTAATACTTGTTGCCGAAAGGAAAGATGTTCTTACGGTTCCAATTGATGCTATTCTTGAAGATGCTGAAACGGGTAAAAATTATATATTCACTGTCTCTGATACGGGGATACTCTCAAAGAAAAGAGTTAATATAGGTCTCGAAGGAGATCTTTATGTTGAAATCTCGGGGAAGAACATTTCCTCAGGGCAAAAGGTCCTTCTTTCTCCTACATATGAACATACCGACGGTATGCAGGTATCTGTCAGTCCCGGCGAACAGGGGGCAGATGAAATATGAAAGAGCTTATAAAGATGCAAGGGCTTGAAAAGATGTATGTGAACGGAGATATAGAAGTGCACGCCTTGAAGGATATAAACCTCGTCGTAAACGCGGGCGAGTTCATATCTATAATGGGCCCCTCAGGTTCGGGCAAATCGACATTAATGAATATACTCGGGTGCCTCGACCGCCCGAGCCAAGGCAGATATTTTCTTGAAGATATAGATATAAGCGAACAATCAGATAACGAACTTTCCTTCATACGCAATCAAAAGATAGGATTTGTCTTTCAATCCTTCAACTTAATTCCCAGAACAAATGCTTTAAAAAATGTGGAACTACCTATGGTATACGGAAAAATTCCCACAGCGCAAAGGAATGCCAGGGCGCTCGCCCTTCTCGAAAATGTCGGGCTTGCCGACAGATATATGCACATGCCCAACGAATTATCCGGCGGCCAAAAGCAAAGGGTTGCAATAGCCCGGGCTCTTGCAAACAACCCTCCGATCATATTAGCGGACGAACCGACGGGCAATCTTGATTCAAAATCTTCGGTTGAAATAATGCAGATTTTTACAAAACTGAATAGAGAGAAAGGCACAACCGTTATAATCGTAACACATGAGCCCGATATCGCCGAATTTACTGACAGAATTATTTCATTCAAGGACGGTATTGTTGTAGAGGACAGACTTACCGAGGTCGGGAAGGCTCCAAAAAAGGAGGCTTACTGATGCTTTTGTTAGAAAATATTAAGCTTGCTATAAGCGCTATCAAGGCCAATAAAATGCGTTCTTTCCTTACGATGCTCGGAATTATTATCGGTATAAGCTCCGTTATAGCCATATCATCGATTGGTGCAAGCGCACAGGGTGCCGTATCGAAGGAATTCGAGAGCTTTGGTGGGGGCTATATGTATCTGAGTGTCAATTGGCAACAAACTGAAGAGGTTACCCAAGATATGCTGTTCTCTGTGGATGATATCGATGCTCTCAAGGCACGATTTCCTGAAGCTTTGCGGTATACCGCCCCTTATGCTTACGCAAAAAGCGACGTAAAAGTGGGCAGAACTGAAGCAGAGCTTTCAATTATGGGTGTTGCTGCCGACTACAACAAGTTCTCAACGAACATAGATATTCTTCACGGCAGAATGATTAACAAAAGAGATGTCGAGGGTGCACGAGATAATGTTGTGATACCGCGCGAAGCCGCAGATAAACTGTTTGGAAAAGAAGATGTAATCGGGGAAACCATCGCTGCTACAATAATGGGTAATCCCGTAGATCTTACAGTTGTTGGTGTATATCAAATCCCGGCAAGCATTTTTACTCAATTGGATACTTCCTCCTCTTATTCCTGCTATATGCCTTACTCGGCTATCTCAAGAAGCGACGAACTCTTCTCATATATTGAGATTTTCGCCGATGATAATAAAAGTATAGAGGAGCAGGGCAACGCTTTTGCAAGTTACATGCAAAGATACAAGGATGTACCAGAAAATACGTATACATATGAATCCGCCGAGCAACAGCTCAGCCAAATAAATACTGTCCTGGGATATCTTTCACTGGCAATAGGTGCGATAGCCGCTATTTCCCTTCTTGTCGGCGGCATCGGTATAATGAACATCATGCTTGTATCGGTTACTGAAAGGACTCGCGAAATAGGTATAAGAAAGTCCTTAGGTGCAAGAACAAATGATATACTCACGCAATTTCTTATCGAGGCAATGATATTGGCAGTAATAGGCGGAGCCCTCGGGACCGCAATAGGTATAGGAATTGCAGCAATAGGAGCGACGCTGGTAGGTGTTGATATTGTTTTAAATATATCTTCTATCTTAATTGCTGTAGTGTTTTCTGCAGCGGTAGGTCTGTTTTTCGGTCTTTTCCCTGCAAGGAAGGCTGCAAAGATGGATCCTATAGAAGCGCTTCGCTACGAATAAGAGAACAGACAACTTTTGCCTTAAGCTGCATTTCTTTATTCTTAATCAAATAATTAACAAAATTACCCTACAGGTGAAATTCTACCTGTAGGGTAATTTTTATCTCATTATCATATTTCTTTTTTCTTTTTTATACTTCCCCCGGGATCTTCCCATCATCCGCTAACTGCAACGCGTCCTTTAACTCAATTCCCTTTTTCTTCGCTTCCTGCCTGGAAAGAAGGATTATTCCTCCAAGCATCATTATAAGCCCCACCACCGTATACCATCCAAAGTCGTCGCCTCTTATGATTACTCCTGCAACAACGGCAGTAATGGTTACGAGATTAACTTGAAGCGCAGATGCATGGTGGGCCGGCATTTTCTCTATAATATAGTTTAAAATCATGTAGCATATTACAGAACAACCCGCACCAAGGAAAATTATTGCCGAGAAAACATACAAATTCGTAAACGTTACCTTGTATGCAGTAAACCCATAGCCTGAGATTAACGATATAGCATTAAAGAATATTGCTCCGCCAAATGTCATTGCTACAGTTATTTCAGTAGGTGTAAAATCGCCTTTCGTTGAAATCGCCTTCGATGTTATCGTAAAAGCGGATCCCAAAAGTACGGCCGCAATAAGCGCCAGATAGCCCTGCCATTTACCTCCCAAAGAAAAATCCTGACTAAAAACGGTATTTACAACTACCCCTCCAAATGCAATGAATACGCATAATGCTCCAACAAGAGATATCTTTTGTTTTAAAAATACAATGCTCAAAAGCACCACTACTATAGGACAAATTGCAATTATTATAGCTGACTCCGTTATCGTGGTAAGCGAGACTCCCACGGCTTCGAGGAAAGAGTAAAAGCAAGCTTGAAACAAGACCGCCATAATTATTAGCTTGAGCGGCTTTCCCCTGTATTTTACTTTGATTACTCCCATACGTACCAAAATTGCACAAATAAGCATAGCACATGTCCAGCGCATTGTAATTGTTTGAATTGGATTAAGCTCTACAAAAGCAACCTTTAAAGCAACAAAGGATAGTCCCCATATTAGAGACATTATGACAGCCGCGGAGTATATCACTGTTTTCTTATTTAAAAATTCTTTTTTGGTCATTGGTCTTGTCTGTCTTCCGATGTAACTATCGATCCCAAATTAAGAGAGCTTTTCTCAATTTCAAGCAAAATATTGTTTATCTCCATTATCTTCTCGTAAGGCAGATTGTCTCCAAAGACGAGGTGCGTGTTGTAAAGAAGTGTCTGCAGATTTACATTTATATCCGATATCTTATCCTTTATACCTTGTAGCATGGTCTCATCAATACGCTCGGCTCTTGCCTCGTCTATGCTGAGAAGCTCGCCTTCCTCCAAAGCATATTCCGAGATATTTTCAATAACAGTCGCTTCATATCCCAATTGTTTCTTTATGGTTTCTGCAAAATCAAGCTTTGACTGTAGCTCCCCATGAACTAAAAATACCTGCATTGGCGGTTTCTTGAAACCCGACAGCCAGTCCAACAGACCGTCTCTATCCGCATGCCCGGAAAATCCCTCCAGATTATGTATCTCTGCATTTACCGCTATTTCTTCTCCAAATAGCTTTACCTCCTTCGCACCCTCAACTATGTACCTGCCAAGCGAGCCTTCTGCTTGGTATCCGACGAAGACAATGCTTGATTTGCTGTTCCACAAATTGTGCTTGAGGTGATGGCGAATTCTTCCCGCCTCACACATTCCGCTCGCCGATATAATAATTTTAGGCCTAGGATCCATATTTATTGACATCGATTCTTCACTTGTCTTGGTGAATTGAAGGTTTTGGAAGTCAAGCGGATGGTCTCCTTTAAGTAAAAATTCTTTGGTTTCCTCGTCATAAACCTGAGCATTTTTCTTGAAAACTTCTGTGGCCGCCGAGGCCATCGGACTATCGACGATTACGGGTATATTTTGGAGTTTTTTCGCGATTTCATCATTCGCTTCATATACCATGTTTAATTCATAGATAAGCTCCTGAGTTCTGCCTACAGCAAAGGATGGAATTACAACATTTCCTCCTCTTTGTGTTGTTTTTAGTATAATATTGATTAAATCCCTTACGCTAGTCGAACTTTTTTCATGTAAACGATTTCCATAGGTTGTTTCCATAATAAGATAGTCAGCTTTCTTTATTGTTACCGGATTTCTAAGAATCGGTCTGTTCTGCACCCCTAAGTCCCCGGAATATACAATTTTTGATATATTGTCGTTTTGGTTGACAAATATTTCAACAATAGCAGAACCGAGTATATGTCCGGCATCATTGAAAACAATCTTTATCTCATCGTTTACAGCAACCAGCTGGTCATACAGAACGGGCTTGATATGCTTTAAAGTGTCGACGGAGTCGTTAACCTTATAGAGCGGCTCAATCAAAGGCCTGCCTGCTCTTTGGTTTTTTCTGTTTTGCCATTCAGCTTCCTTCTCATGTATATAGCCGCTGTCCTTAAGCATTATGTCGACAAGATCGGCTGTAGCATCTGTACAATAGACATCGCCTTTAAATCCGCGTTTCACTAGCAGCGGGAGCCTTCCGCAATGATCGACATGAGCATGACTTAATATTACAAAGTCTATTTCTGCGGGGTCAAATGGAAACGGTTCCGCATTCATCGCCTCGGTTTTCTTATTACCTTGGAATTGTCCGCAATCTAAAAGAAACTTGTATTTTTGAGTCGTTATTAAATGGCATGAGCCTGTGACACTTTCCGCTGCTCCGCAAAACTTTATCTTCATGATTTCCATCTCCTCACTTTATTTCAGCTACGATCTTCTTATAGGTATCTATCAAAATCATAGAGTCTACTCCGCAAGCAACGGAGTCAAAACCCTGAGCAAATCTTTCCTTAGCCGCATTTACATTAACGACGAAAACAAACGAAAATTTGCCTGCATCCCTACATGCTTTTAAAATTCTTTCCAAGGCATCCTTAAATATAGGATCATCAAATTTTCTGGGTACACCGAGCGATATTGACAAATCGAACGGCCCTATGAAAATCCCGTCAACCCCATCAAGTCTAGCGATTTCTTCTATATTTTCGAGGCATTCCCTTGTTTCGCATTGAGGTAGCACCAGCACATTATCATTGCAGTAGCTCATGAATCCGGCAAGGCCGAGCTTTCCGGACATCGCACCCCATCCATCGCATCTTACCGGACCGAAGCCCCTATTACCTATAGGTGTAAATTTCGCATAGCTGACTGCAGCCTTAACTTCGTCTACAGTCCTTATGCATGGCACTATCAGCCCACGAGAGCCGGCATCAATAGCCTTTTGAATTTCAGAGTGAGACACATCTGCAATTCTTGTAAACGGAGTCACTCCTCCCAACTCTGCCGCTCTAATTAAATCGGTACATTTGTCCTTATCTATCGAGCTGTGCTCCATGTCTATAATCGCGTAATCCACTCCCGTGTATCCTAAACATTCCATCGTTGAAGTGCTCCCAAGAGAAAAAAACGTCCCTAGCGGCCTTTCTCCCTTTTTGATCATCTCCTTTACCTTGTTGCTCATGCTGTGCCTCCTTAAATTAATTTTTGCCCAACTATGTGTATTCTCATAGTATTTGTGTTGCCTCGCTCCATAATTGGAACTCCCGCAGTTATTATTATACAGTCTCCATCCTTGATGTAACCCTTTGCCTTTGCCTCTTTCACAGCACTTTCATATACCGCATCCGGATTGCTTTGCTTCTCTATTATTAATGGCTCCGCACCGAAGCAGATCGAAAGCCTACGTGCCACGGCACTTTCATAGCAAGGAGCGATAATAGGAATTTGAGGTCTAAATTTTGCCACAATAAAGGGTGTGTCACCGCTGCTTGTAGGTGTAATTATTGCTGCTGCCCTCATCTCTCGGGCCGCTATGCAAGTAGATCCTCCTATCGCATCCGTCGCAGATACTGAAAGCATTTTTTGCGCTCTTTTCTGAAATTGAGCATAATCCAATTCATTTTCTGCTGTCACTGCTATACTATTCATCATGTCAAGCGCCTCTATTGGGTATTTGCCCGCCGCCGTCTCCCCGGAGAGCATTATAGCATCGGTTCCGTCCAGTACGGCATTTGCAACATCTGTAACCTCTGCCCTTGTCGGGCGAGGATTGCGTATCATTGAATCGAGCATCTGCGTAGCTGTAATTACGGGTATTCCCTTCTCATTGCATTTTCTTATTATCTGCTTTTGAACTATAGGCACCTGCTGCTCGGGAATCTCAACTCCCATATCTCCTCTTGCTACCATTATCCCATCCGATGCATCTATAATTTCATCTATATTCTCAATTCCTTCTCTGTTCTCTATTTTCGAAATGATATGGATATTTGCGTTGGCATCTTCAAGTATCTTTTTAATTTCCAAGACGTCCGCTGCCCTCCTTATAAAGGAAGCGGCGATGTAATCTACACCGTTTTCTATGCCAAATTTTATATCGGAAATATCTTTTTCCGTCAGTGCCGGCAGATTAATCTTAACGCTCGGTATGTTTATCCCCTTTTGCGCCTTTATAACGCCGCTGTTCATAACAATACATATGATGTCATTGCCTTCTATTTTATCTACAATAAGCTTCACAAGGCCATCGTCAATCAGTATTTCATCTCCGGGCTTTAGATCTTGCGCGAGCCCTTTATATGTTACTCCCGACCTTTTCTCATCTGCCACAATATCATCTGTTGTTAAAATATAGCGTTGCCCTTCTGACAATCCCACCTCGGGAACCGAAAAGCTGCCTGTCCTTATTTCAGGGCCCTTTGTGTCAAGGATTATGGAAATATGCAGCCCCTTTTCTTTGCTAAGTCTTTTTATATTGTTTATCTTGATTAGATGATCTTCTTGTTTTCCGTGTGAGAAGTTAAGCCTTGCGGCGTTCATGCCCTTTTCCATCAAAAGTGACATCACCTTTTCATCTTCACTCGCAGGTCCTATCGTACATAGTATCTTTGTCTTTCTCATATGCGACTCCTATATGATATAAAGTATAACAAATTTCGACTTAAAAATCTCCGTTATATATTAATGCAATCTGATTAATGCATGAATTTCTTTTTCGTCTTCACTGAAAATTGTAACCGTGTGAAATTCTCCGTCGTATGCGTATTTGCATTTTATTTTATCGTTCAGTTTTATTTGCTTTTTATATGAAATGCGAACGTTGTTAAGCTCCATCGAATTAAAAACCTCTTCCGGCAGTGCCTCGATAGCCAGATCTAGGTAAAATAAATTGTGAACATGCTCGTTTAAATCGATATCTCTTCTCATAGCCCTGTACCCGTATTCGCGATCATATTTATCCGGAATATCAATCGTTTCAATCTGATCAATCTCGAAAACATTTTTTTTATCGATTATATAGCTATTTTTTATATCGTCACTAAGCCTATTAATTCTTCCCTTTGTCACATTGTAAAGCAGCCATTTTGACGTTCCTATAACGCATAATTCTCCTTTTTCATTATACATCTCAAAATCCCTGTAAGAATAAAATCTTTCAAAGGTTCTAGGCCACGTATTTGCGCGTACTTCCTCACCGTATGGAATTCTCTTGAATACTTTGATTTTCCATTCAAGCAGTAGCCATGCCAATCCTTTTTTCTCTATATCATCAACGCCGTACCCTGATTCATCGGATTGGTGCGTCGCTATATTTTCAAATACTCTCAATACTGCCTTGTTAGTGATCTCTTTGTTTTTCCCAATGTCTTCTAGAGACAGCTTGAAGCTTTCCTTATAACCCATATTAAATCCTTCTTTCTTAATTTACTAATTAATAATAACATAATTTTGTGAAAACAATCAAGTTAACGCACAGTTAATCAATGTATTGCCATGTTTTTAAATAATAAAACGGAAACCTCAAATTTCTGTTTCAAAATCCTAAGGTTTCCGCTCCCTTGATTATTTATAAAATATCAGCGCCTATTTTGGGCAAATTCTCCGATTTTTTTGTCCATTCCTGAAATATGCTTTGTCAGCCAGTCCACTACAATCTGATTAGCGTTCAGAAGAACCAGTAAATTGCCTCCCGATGTTTCGTAATCGCTGCTAAGCTTTGTCAGCTGTTCTATAAACGCAGTATGGGCTTTTTTCTGTTCATTGTAGCCGGGATAATTAATGCTAAGCATATATTTCTCTTCATCGGCAAAGTGCTTTTTTGTATAATCATCCAGAAATTTTAGAAGTTCCCCTATGTATTCCTTTGCATGATTGTTCTTGCCTGCTTCAAAAAGTTTTTCGGCTTTTTCAAATAATGTTTTATGTTGATCGTCAATATGTTTTAATCCAACTGATAGGTTAGGTGTCCAAGGCATAATGTTTTTCTCCTTTTTTGTTTCAAAATTATTTTTATGTACTAGCTTAATTCCTTTGCTCCTTCTACTGCTTCCAGAATCGTTTGCTTCTCTGCTGTGTTCCCGTATTTCACTACCTCAGCGCTGTCCTTATTGCCGTGATTAAAGCACGACGCGCCTCCAATGCACCCTTTTATACAGGCCATTCCTTCTATGAAATTGCCTCCCAAAACACCCTTGGAGGCTTTTAAAAGCGCTACGCTGCATTCATCCAATCCGGTGCATACAACAGGCTTAAATTCAAAATCCTCATGTCCTCTTTCCTTCAGCGCCTGTGCAACCGCATTTGCTACTCCTCCGCTGTTTGCGAATGTCCTTCCGTAGAATGTTGCGTTGTTAAGCGCATCCTCCTCCAATGAATCAAGGTCTATATCCTTGCTGTCTATCATTGCTTGGAGCTCATCAAATCCAAGGACGCAATCGAAATATCCAGCCGTTGGGCCCTCCGGCGCGTATTCCTCTTTTTTAGCAGTACATGGCCCTATGAAAACAAACTTGCCCTCTACACCGTTTCTCTTCATTTCATTTACAAGGCATGCTGCAGGAGAAAGTGTTGTGGATACGTTGTCCGCAAGATTTGGGAATTTATTCTTTACCAGCTTAACAAAGGCCGGGCAGCATGAGCTGGTCAAAAAACCCTTTTCAACTAATTCCTCCGCCTCATTATATGCCGCTATATCGGCTCCCAGAGCCGCTTCCACTACCTCATCAAATCCCAGTTGCTTTATGGCGGTTACAAGCTTGCCTAGCTTATCGTGCCCGTACTGTCCTGCGACGGCAGGCGCAACTACAGCATAAATCTTGTATCCTCCCTCATCCTTACGGTTAATTATATCAACCATGTCCAGAACATGTGCCTTGTCCATCAAAGCACCGAACGGGCATTGGAATATGCATGCTCCACACGAAACACAAGCGTCATTGTCAATTCTTGCAACCATGTCCTCATCCATATCTATTGCCTTAATCTTACATGCTTGCTCGCAAGGTCTTTTATGATCCGAAATTGCATTGTACGGACAGACATTTGCACAACGCCCGCATTCTACACACTTTGATTTGTCTATTTGGGCGGAATGATTTGCATTGCTTGGATCAAACGTTATCGCGCCACTCTTGCAAGCTTCCGCACATCTATGCGCTATGCAGCCTCTGCATGAATTGCCTACCTGATAGCCTCCTGCAGGGCATTCATCACAGCCTATATCTATTACTTCCACAATGTTGTCTATTGCGGCATTTCCGCCCATAGCCAATCTTATACGTTCTAGCAAAACAGCTCTTTCCTTATAAAGGCAGCAGCGCATTGTGGGGGTCTTTGCTGTGATAATCTTTTTTTGTATATCAATCAGTCCCTGCGGTGAGTATATCTCACCTGTCCATCCCCTACGCGTTACTTCCCTCAATACTTTATATTTTAGCTCTTGTATTTGGGTATCAAATCTAACCATCCAAAACCTCCTCTATTCTATGTCAATAAATACCTGAATGTATTTATAAATAAGCATATATAATATAACTTTATTGCTTATTTAATTATACAATAGTCGCTTATAAAATGAAATGTCTTTAACAAAAGTTAATTTTTTAATTTACTTTTGTGTTTTTCTACAAATTCGCTTCTTAAAACAATAAAAAAGTTTTGTGAGTATTATTTTGAAATGGGGGTATAAAATTAGCAAGGAATATTGTAAAAAATATCAATTGCTTTTGGTTATTTACCAAAAAAGTGATTGCTATCACTTTCAAGATTAATTATATGAGGAGGATTAAATATGTTATCTAAAGAGGTAGTAAGACTGCTAAACGAGCAGGTTAATAAAGAATTTTATTCAGCATATCTATATCTTGATATGGCCAATTATTATACTGATAACGCTTTGGACGGATTCGCAAATTGGTTCACTGTTCAAGCTCAGGAGGAGAATGATCACGCTTTTCTTTTCATGACTTATCTCCAGAATAACAATGAGAGAGTTAAATTGACAGCTATTGCAGAACCGGATGTACCATTTAATGATTTAAAAACTCCGCTTGACGCGGCTTTGGAGCACGAACAATTTGTAACGGCTTCAATCAATGCTATTTATGAAGAAGCTACAAAGCAGAAGGATTATCGTACATTACAGTTCTTAAGTTGGTTCATTGAAGAACAAAGTGAGGAAGAGAAAAATTCTCAGGATTTGATTGATCGTTTTGATTTGTTCGGAAATGATGCACAGGGTCTCTATCTGCTGAACAACGATCTCGGCACTAGAGTTCATACTCCGCCATCACTTACATTATAACGCTCCTTTTCTCCCCTGCCGGGAGATACATATATCTATAGCTTTACACAATAAAAGCCTGTTTCGTTAAGCCTTGTATGCCTAACGATATAGGCTTTTTATTTCTTCTGTCGTTTTTAATTATTGCCCGTAATGTTTGTGATTTTTTCATCGTCATAAATATATGTGTAGTACTTATTATCTCGGACGCCTGCCGAATAAGCGCGGATGGTTTTCCCTCCTATATACCTTACAACTGTACTCGTTTCGATGTAACCGCAGTACTTAAAGGGCATTTCCCCGATACTCGAATATTCATAAATGGCAGTGATGTTTGCTACTTGTTTATCGCCGGCAGAGATCAAAATCTCCTTTATTTCGTCCTCGTCTATATCGCAGCAGGATATTTGCACAAAACAATTATCATTGATACCGTTTCCTTTTTTTAAAGATGGGGGAAGCAGATCAGAAAAGCCTGAAGTCCAAAATTCCGTTTCGAAAATCCTTCCGTCTGAAGCGTCTCTTCGTATGCCTTTTAGTATAACGTCCCCTGTTACACCCCTTGAAATAATAAATTCTTCGCTTGTTCCATCGGCGTCCAAATCTATTCCTAGGTTTTTTTCGTCATCCCAAAGGCTTGTATCTCCGTACATTAAAATATAATCGTATTCCGATGCCTCGAAGATATTCATATCAACATTGCTTTCGCTGTTTGCTCCGCCCGTTTGCATTTCATCCTCTCGATTGGCTTTCGATATTACCAGGCCGGCAATGGCAATTATAAATACTATCGCTGATATAATTACAATCTTTAACAAGTTCTCAGAATACATTATCTTACCTTTCTTTTGGAATACAAAACCGCAGTGGTCCTGTCGAAGCTGAGTAATTCGGGTGATTTATTATAGCACAAAAAATGCACCTCCTAACAGTCGGTTTTTCATCTGACTTTTTGGGTGCATTTCACCTTTGGGTTATCTTTTAATTATTCTCCGTCTTAATATATTCCTGCAATTTCTGAGCTTGTTTACATTCGGACAACGCATACTCACTAAAAAAATCCTGGAGACTTTTATCCTCTATTCTTGAGGAATAAGCTTGGAAATCTCGTATCCTCTCCTGCGTATCCAACAGAGCCTTTTTAAGATAATCAGTTTTGTTCAACTCCATAAAATCACCTCCGATGATTATTATAAACAAATCACGAATAATCATACGCAATTTCACGGGATTCCAAGTCTGCTCCGCCGCATTTCCTATTTTCCCGGTCTGTTGAATTCCACTTGATATGCTCCTAAAATTTTTTCAACGGGAATCTCCATTGCAGGCATAATAGCCTTTTCCCATTTAAACTCACAATCGCAATATTCTTTAAATGCATCTATTGTTTCGGATTCAATAAAAGTAACCTTATCTCCGTCTAAATAAAAGCATCCGTCATTATCATTTTCAGCTGGACAGCCTCCCACAATTCCAACTCCGGTGTACTCAATTGTAAGAAATTCTGTCCTGAATTGTGTAGTAAAACCTTTTACAGCATCTTCACTGCCCTCGGTCTTTTCACCCACATGCTTATTCAGTGTTTCGTATTTGATTTCTGTGGCTGGGCTTTCCCATGTCTTTAGGTTGAGCCAGCCCCTCTTTCCTCTTGATGCTACAGGTGTATTGAACTCAATTCGCACATGAGTGTTTTGTGAATCATGCGTTATTATTTCGACGTTAATCCTAAGAACTGGTCTCAGAGATTCATATTCATCGCTGAGCAAAGCTTTAATGCTGCTATGTTCAGCCCTATACGCCATTATAAATTGTTTTACATTCATACTAAACAACTCCTTTTTTGATGGACTCCGTTTATAGCCGTTTATTTGTCACAATAAACTCACACACTTAGGGTGTGCAAACAAGTGCAAAAGAACGCAATAAAAAATAAAATTAATTAGTTTTGGTAAAAATTAAAAGCCTTACACATATTGATATTTCATGGCTGTAAGGCTTTTATTTATGGAGCGGGTGAAGGGAATCGAACCCTCGCTGCAAGCTTGGGAAGCTCGCGTTCTGCCATTAAACTACACCCGCACGTGGAACTCCGAGGTTTACCTCGGAGTTCACTATAATATGATACTTCTTATTTTCCGTAATATTCGTCCATTGCTTTTTTAACTTCCGGAGCAATCATCTTGCACTGTGCTTCATTTACTGCCGAAAGTGCTACACGAAGACCTGCTGCCAAAGGCACGAGGAAGATTCCTTTCTTGTGAAGCAATTCGCCTACCTCGTCAGGATTTGCACAAGGAATCGATGCGAAGAATCCTGCATCATAAGGAACGATTTCGAGTCCGCATTCCTTTGCTGCCGCTTCGAACGCTCTTCCTCTTCTGATAAGCATTGCCTTATTTTCTTCTCTTTCCTTGTCAACCTTTGCCTTCATTTCCTTATCGTTGTAAAGGTTTACAAGAAGTTGCTGTCCGGCTCTTGTTCCGTTTGACCAAGTACCACGACATGAGAAGTTTGCAATGTTTGAGAATTCTTTACAGATTTCTTCTTTGTTTGTCATACAAATCATAGCGCCTACTCTCATTCCGTAAAGAGTGAAGCCTTTTGATGCACTGTATCCCATTATTGCAAGAACATTATCATTAGTTTTTTCAAAAAGTTTGAGGAACGTTCTGGATTCATCCGGATTATCAGTGTAATCGATGTAAGCTGCATCTACGAATATTGTAATTTTCTTTCCCTTTGCGCCGTATTCGTTAGCAAGGTCTATTACCTTTGCCCAATCATCATTTGTGAGCGAGAATCCTGTTGGATTATGTGCTGGAGTATTTATTATCAACAGCAAAGAATCCTGAACTGCGAGATATTCATCACATTTTGCCTTAAGGCTTGCATGGTTGTATGTTCCTTCTTCAGTGAGAAGATTGTATGTGTCAAGCTTTCTGTAGTTTTCTGTTGCAAGTGTGTGATATGCTGACCAGTACCAATCACAAGTTAAAATAGTGTCCCATGCCTTTGAATAGTTTACTATTGTGTTTCTGATAGCGCCGGATCCTCCTGGAGTTGCTGCGGCTGCCGTAAACATGTTTGGTTTGTGATTTCCGAATGCATATTTTTGTACTACTTCAATATACGCCGGAATTCCGCTGATTGGAGCATAATTTGCAAAATCTACCGGGTTGAGTTTAAGCATACCCTCCATAACACTTTCGAATACAACAAACTTCCCTTCATCGTCAAGCAATGCGCCTATAGTAGCGTCGGTAACCTTGTCTCTGCCTTCCTTTTCGGCCATAGCTGCAGCTTTACCCGCAATACCGAAAATTTTATCCATGAAACTGATTTCTCTGCCGTTTCCTTGAGCAAAAATTAATTTTTCCATTTTTTCTCTCCTTTGACTTTTTCAGCCTGCTCCTACATCGCTTCATCAAAACCACTCAGGCGTTTGGTTATATTTACTTTACATTATATATCTATTTTGCCTCTTTTACAAGATATTCAAGTGAAATTGAAGTATGTTTTTCGAATATTTAGTTAAAAATATCAGTAGTGGAGGTAGATAGTATGCGTCAAGATGAAAAAAGGAAAAAAGACAGAACAGCTGTTGCGCTGGCACTTTGCTTCAGTGTGGTAGCGATAGCATCAGTATTCACAGTAAAATCGGGACTCGATAAAATAAATTTACAAAACAATGATACTGAGCCAATAAAACATGTTACCGAGCAGGCGGTAAACAAAAGAATTCCTACTGTAGACAGCACGGAGAACAAACATGATGCCGGCAACGAGCTACTTTACGGTTCTCCTCTATCCGGTAAGATCATCAAGGAATTTTCGGTAGACACTCCGACATATTCCAAAACCTTAGATCAATATATGATCCATCCCGGGATCGATATCGCAGCCCCGCTCGATACACAAGTAAAAGCCATCGCAGATGGAACCGTCACAAAAGTATACCAAGATGACAGATATGGTACTACAATAGAAATAACTCATACAAACGGCTTGATAAGCTTGTATAGCAATCTTTCCACCGACAGTCTGACAGAAGTGGGCGATGTTGTAAAAAAAGGTCAAGTAATCAGCGGTGTGGGCTCAAGTGCGTTGTTTGAAACATTAGACGAAAGCCACTTGCATTTTGAGATTATAAAGGACGGAAAGCAAATAGACCCTCGCGACTATATTAAAATGTAGATTAAAATTAAGAGCCCTTGTTTTACATCAGGCTCTTATCTTTACATAGTTTATATTTTTCCCTTCAAGCATAAACTTATCCTCGTATTCTGTTGTTATGTTTTTCGCTTTAAATTCTGACGCTTTAAGATCGCGAGTAATTTCTTCGATGAAATGGCCGCCTTCTTTTATCTGCATTAACGCAAATTCAAACAGTTCTTCATTATCCGTTTTGATTTCCACAAACGAATTTTCTTCCAATACCCTGAAATAGCTTCTCAGCCTGTCTACATGCATCAATCTACGCTTTGCGTGCCTATCCTTCGGCCATGGATCGCTAAAATTCAAGTAAACTCCGCAGAGCTCCCGGGAAGCGAAAATTTCAGTTATATCTCCCACAAATTTATTGATATACATAATATTCCCGGATAATCCTTTTTCCCTTGAATCATCACAATTGAGTTGCTTCGCTCGGCTTTCTGTAGCTGCAGTCTTTTCGAGCGCTCGCAGTATAACGCTGTCCTGCCCCTCTATGCCAACATAATTTCTATTTGGATAAAGCATGGAATGCGCGTTTATAAATTGCCCTTTCCCGCAACCGATTTCCACAAATATGGGGTTGTTATTTCCAAATATTTCGTTCCACTTACCTCTTGCAGCTTCAGGTTCCGAAACTATAAATTCTGATAAATTTTGAAGCTTGCAATCCAAATCTTTTATCTTTCGCTGTCTCATTAATTTTCTCTCTATTCTATTACTATTACTACTGTATTGCCGTGATTGTACCAATCGTAAAGGAATTTGGCATGGCTTGTGTAATTTCTCACGCATTTATGTGAAAGGGGTACAGTGCCTATCGTGCTTGAAAATTCCCTTATCCCTGGGTCTGTGCGGCCTCCGTCTTCATGGTAATTAAAATCGGTGGCTACACCGTGTATGTACGCTCCTTGCGTAAATCGAATTGCATATGGAGCATAACCCTCAATAAAATCATCTGTTCCATCCTTAAGATAGTAGAATTTCTCTTTCTTCTCTATCGCATAAAAGAACCCCGTAGGAGTCGCTTTGTGGTATTGGCCTTCCTTCCCTGTCGTTGCAAGGCTGTATGACACAATTCGCCATATACCATCCTCAACTTCAAAGGCAGTAATATTTTGATTTGTTTTGTCGATAACAATTGCCTTTACCAGAGCTGTCAAGCTATCACTTGTTGGCACATATCTTGAAGGTATGTAATAGTACCGGCCACTCTCATCTCCCACTAGTCTGGCCTTTGCAAATCCGTCTTTATCCTCATCAACAATCAAAAGATTGCCATCTTCTATGTAACGAAAGCTATCGAGGTTATCCTCATATAAATAAGCAGGTGCGGAAGCGCTTCGATCAACTCCGTATTCATCCTCATTCTTTCCATCATGATGCGGTGCCAGTCCATTGCGGTTCTTATAATTATCGACATAACAAATCAGTCCCTCGCCAAATGCTTTGTCTGCTTTTGCGATATATTCCAGCATGAGTTTAAATCGAAAAGTCCTGGTTTCGCCGTTTGCCTCGTATGTATATGGGGGCTCTATCAAATATTTTTCATATTGCAAATCGAAAATTGGTTCTTGCGTCGCGACATTCACTCCGACATGCTCTTCATTGCCGCCTATAACTTCCGCGCCTGTTTCCTCCCTTTCTGAACAAGCTATCAAAAAAAACAGCATGAATATAGCAAGCAGTAAAGTCGCCAAAATATATTTCGGGGATTTCATCCCTACAATATATGTGCCTCCATAATTATTATTACGAGAAAGGCCATAATTGCAAGACAAGCTACAAAGTCTCTTCTGGCAAATTTCATCGAATGCATTTTTGTACGTCCGTCTCCTCCTCGGTAGCATCTGGCTTCCATCGCCATTGCCAAATCCTGCGCTATACGCAACGCAGAAATAAACAAGGGCACGAGAATAGGAACGAGCCGCCTAGCTCTTTGCAAGATATTGCCTGTCTCAAAATCCGCGCCTCTTGCCATCTGTGCTTTCATTATTTTGTCGGTTTCTTCTATCAATATCGGAATAAACCTGAGCGCTATAGTCATCATCATAGCCAAGTCATGAGCCGGTACGCCTATCCTTTGTAAAGGCCGGAGCATACTCTCCAAGCCGTCCGTCAGAGTTATAGGCTTGGTGGTAAGCGTTAGTATAGAGGAACACCATATAATGAGGATAAGCCTAAATGCCAGTAAAAATGCACGCTTCAATCCTCCGGATGTAATGGTCAAGGCTCCAACGGAAACAAGCTCCTCCCCGCCCTTTAGCATAAATATATTTAGAATAAAAGTAAATACCAGTATTATAACAATCGGTTTTATCCCGCGCGCGATAAATTTTGCAGGCACTCTGCTTATAATCGTTGTTATCATAAGAAAAAGTGCGGCAAAACCTATACCAATAAATGTATTCACTGCAAAAATTGCTATTATATATACTATTGTTGCTATTATTTTTGTCCTGGGATCGAGCTTATGTATTCCCGATTCACAAGGAAAGTATTGCCCCAGGGTAATATCCCTTATCATATTTTTTTCTTCCCTTTTAAGATTTCGTATATTGCAGCCTCTGCTTCATCGATATCTAATATATCCTTATCAACGTGGACACCGCATTCGTACAGCTTCCGCATCAATTCGTTCACGGGAGGCAGGGCCAATCCCATCCCTTCAAGTGCTTCCCTCTCTGAAAAGACCCCTCCGGGCGTCCCGTACATTGCAATTTTTCCCTTATCCATGACAATAACCTTATCGCAGTAATCAGCGATGTCCTGCATATTGTGGGACACAAGTATAGTAATATTGCCTTTGCTCTTGTGCAAAGTACTGATAATCTCTAGGATATCATTGTGCGATTTTGGATCCAGACCGGCAGTCGGCTCGTCCAAAATCAATACCTCCGGTTCCATAGCAATCACTCCGGCGATGGCAATTCTTCTTTTTTGCCCTCCCGACAGCTCGAATGGCGAGCGCTGAGCAATTTCATCATAGTCAAGTCCTACAAGCTCAATAGCTTCACGTGCAGATAGTGAGGCTTCCTCCTCATTCATACCTAAGTTCAAAGGGCCGTACGACACATCTTTTTTGACCGTCTCTTCAAAAAGCTGATATTCGGGGTATTGAAACACAAAACCTACCTTACGCCTTATATCCTTCATAACCGCACCCTGAGCCGTTATATCGCAATCACCTACTATTATGTGCCCTTCATTTGGCTTTAGCAGGCCGTTTAGATGCTGAAGCAGCGTAGACTTCCCAGATCCCGTATGTCCTATTATGCCGATGAATTCCCCGGGCTCAATCTCAAAGCTGATGTCATCCAGAGCCGTATGGCTGTATGGAAGCCCTTCGTTATATATATGTGTAAGGTTTTTTACGATAATACCCATTTTACAAAGTCCTCTTCCGAAATTATGCCCTTCGGCACTTCTATTCCTCTTTCCCGCAATCTATGTGCCATTTCTATCGACAGTGGCAATGCAAGCCCGGCTTCCTTTATCACCCCTATATTTGAAAAGACATCTCGAGGTGCTCCGTCGAGAACCACATTGCCGTCGTTCATCACAATTACTCTGTCTGCCCGGGCAGCCTCCTCCATAAAATGAGTTATGAGTATTACAGTAATTCCTTCGCGGTTGAGGCTCTCGGCAATCTCAATGACATCCTTCCTTCCCTGAGGGTCTAGCATCGCTGTCGGCTCATCCATAATGATACATTGGGGCCGCATCGCAAGGACGCCGGCTATCGCTATTCTCTGCTTTTGCCCTCCGGAAAGAAAATTAAGAGATGTCTTTGCGTATTGATACATTCCTACCGATTTTAGCGCATCATCTACCCTACCTCTTATTTCTTCGGAAGGGATTCCCAGGTTCTCCGGCCCAAATGCGACATCATCCTCTGCTATAGCCGAGACAAGCTGATTGTCAGGATTTTGAAAAACCATTCCCGCAGCCTGCCTTATATCCCACAAAAATTCCTCATCTTTTGTGTTATACCCGTTTACATAGACAGCACCGCTGCTTGGAAGCAGCAGTGCGTTAATATTTTTAGCCAAAGTAGACTTCCCTGAACCGTTTTTCCCCAGTACTGCAACAAAACTTCCTTTCTCTATTTCTATAGAAATACCGTTAAGAGCAATTACAGTCTTGTCTTCGTCTGTTTGATATTCAAATACAAGCTTTTGTGTACTTACTATCATCCAACCACCTTCTACTCATATACTTTTTTACCGGCCTCCGAATTTATATAGGTACAGGTGTCGTAATACACCTTTGTTTCAACGGGATTTTCATAATTTAAATTATAATCTACGCTCTTGAGATACGTAAAGAACTCTTCTACAGCCCATGCTGTGACGGTGCCGGGGTTTTTATTTGCAAGTGCGGCATAGTTGTCTTTCGCCGTTTGTGTAAATTCACCCGTTTCATATGAGAACACAGGGTTAACCGTGCTTCCCTTAAGCATGAAGTTTATATAATATTCGTACATCCAAACTGAATCTTCCTTTGCAAGCTTATATTGACTGCTCTTCAATGTTTCCTTTTCTTGCCTTATGAAAGCTTCAAGCTTAAGAGCCCTTTCCATAATTTCGCCGAAGTCTTTTTGCAAGGTTCCTCCCTTTATCACAGGGGTGTTTTGCTCTTCAGCCTTTAATAAATAATACTCATACAATGTATCGCTCATATACATCTTGTATGTTTGAGCGAAATCGGAATAGTCCATCACCTCGCTGTCATATCTGTAAGTAAAGTCTTCTATCAACTGGACCATATAATCCGCATCGTGATCATCGACACTTCCTATATTCTTTTCAAAATAATCTTTAGCCGCCGCTACATTTTCTTTTGTCGGCTCCTCCGAAACAAGCTTTGCAAATTCAGCTGATATATCACCTTTTGAATTACATCCTGTTGCGCCGAGCAACAGCAGAAGTACAATAACAAATACTGCAATCACTCTTTTTTTATTCATGAAGAACCCTCCTATTATATTTCCCCATTATACCATACACTATCTTTACGTTCAAGTGCGGGTAACCCGGCAAAGAGCGTTTGTCCACGAGACGCGCGTGTCAAGGGAACGGGAGCTTTGACACATGCTCAAGAACTACCTCTAATGTTATTTTTCATTAATTGCTTTCAAGAATATGCCGTTTTCTCCTGCCACAGTCATGCATTACTTCAAATTTTGCCCAAATTTCGCTAAAAACAACCTTAGATTCATAAATTTCAGCCTTTACTGAAATTTTGCCCATGAAAGTCAGGTTCTTTGCTGCAAAATAAAAATAGCAGGCAGCTTGCGCTGCCCGCCTATAAAGCGTACTATACTAATTCCAGGAATACAGCCTCCGCATTGTCCCCCTGACGAGGTCCCAATTTAAGAATTCTTGTGTATCCACCGTTTCTTTCCGCATATTTAGGTGCTATTTCATCAAATAATTTTTTTGCTACGTCTTCATCATATACATACGCAAGTACCTGTCTCCTTGCATGAAGATCGCCGCCGCGTTTTGCAAGCGTAATTAATTTTTCTGCTTCTCTTCTTGCTTCCTTAGCTCTGCAATCGGTTGTTGTAATACGTCCTTCTCTGAAAAGATCTGTTACGATGTTTCTCAGCATTGCTTTTCTGTGAGCTGTAGGTCTGCCTAATTTTCTATAGCCCGGCATTCCACTATTCTCCTTTCTTGCTTGGTATTTATTATTATTCGTCGCTCGGTCTTAATCCCAGACCGAGTTCCTCAAGCTTATGTTTTACTTCATCCAAAGATTTTTTTCCAAGATTTCTAACCTTCATCATATCTTCTTCTGAACGATGAGTAAGCTCTTCAACGGTGTTGATAGCGGCTCTCTTGAGGCAGTTAAAGGAACGAACCGAGAGCTCAAGCTCTTCTATAGTCATTTCAAGAGCTTTCTCCTTCTGATCCTCTTCCTTCTCTACCATGATTTCCATGTTTTCTGTAGAGTCTGTTAATGCTATGAACAAGTTTAGGTGTTCTTGCATTATCTTCGCACCTATAGACACTCCTTCTTCCGGCTTAATGGAACCATCGGTCCATATTTCAAGAACTAGTCTGTCATAGTCGGTAACCTGACCTACTCTCGTATTCTCAACCGTAAAATTCGCTTTAGTTACCGGAGTATAGATTGAATCTATCGGTATAACAGCGATTGGCGTATTCTCATCCTTGTTCTGCTCCGCAGGAACATATCCTCTGCCTCTTGCCAGGTTTATTTCCATCACGAGAGTTGCATTCTCTTCGAGAGTAGCGATATGCAGCTCGGGATTGAAAATATCCAAATCCGCATCGCCGATGATGTCCGCAGCCGTAACCTCTTTAGGGCCCACCGCATTGATAATTACCCTCTTTGTATGCTCGCCATCCAATCTGACAGCAAGCTTTTTAAGATTCAAAATTATTTCCGTAACATCTTCTTTTACTCCCGGGATAGTTGAAAACTCATGAAGTATCCCGTCAATTTTTACAGATGTGACGGCGGCGCCCGGAAGCGAGCTCAAGAGAATTCTTCTCAAGCTGTTTCCCAGAGTTGTGCCATAACCTCTCTCGAGAGGCTCGATTACAAATTTACCGTACTTTTCGTCATCCGGTGAATATATACACTCAATTGTTGGTTTTTCAATTTCTATCATGAAAAAAACCTCCTTCTAAACCCAAGATACAACGATCTATTGTGCGCATTGCTTTGCATTACTTGGAGTACAGTTCTACGATTAAGTGTTCTGCAACCGGTGTATCGATGTCGGCTCTAGTCGGCAGCATAACAACTTTACCCTCTAGCTTCTGAGTATCAACTGTAAGCCATGAAGGTACACTGATTGTCATTTCCTTGATTTCCTTAAACTTAGGAGAATTTGCGCTCTTTTCCTTAACCTTAATTACATCTCCCGCCTTAACGGCATATGAAGGAATGTTTACCTTTTTGCCGTTTACAGTAAAGTGGTTGTGCGTAACAAGTTGTCTTGCTTCTTTTCTTGATGATGCAAATCCAAGTCTGAAAACTGCGTTATCCAATCTTGTTTCGAGCAGAATAAGTAAGTTTTCACCAGGCATTCCTTTTTTCCTTGCAGCTTTATCAAACAGATTTCTGAATTGAGTTTCCTGAAGTCCGTAGAATCTCTTGCATTTTTGCTTTTCTCTAAGCTGAGTTCCGTATTCGGATACTTTTTTTCTCGACTGCCCGTGTTGTCCCGGAGCGTAATTTCTCTTTTCAATAGCACATTTCGAGCTGTAACATCTGTCACCTTTTAAGAAAAGTTTCTGACCTTCTCTTCTGCATAATCTGCAGTTTGAATCTGTATATCTTGCCATTTTAAATTACTCCTCCTTTCAATTAGACTCTTCTTCTCTTTGGCGGACGGCATCCGTTATGAGGAATTGGTGTTATATCTCTTATTAGGCTGATTTCAAGCCCTGCAGCTTGCAATGCTCTGATTGCAGCTTCTCTTCCGGAACCTGGACCCTTCACATAAACTTCTACTGTTCGCAGACCGTGTTCCATTGCAGCCTTAGCTGCTTCTTCTGCTGCCATCTGTGCCGCAAAAGGTGTTGATTTCCTTGAACCCTTGAAGCCAAGCGATCCTGCGCTTGACCATGACAAAGCGTTTCCGCTCACGTCAGTCAGAGTTACAAGAGTATTGTTAAAGGTGGACTGGATATGAGCCTGGCCTTTTTCGATATTCTTGCGTTCTCTTTTCTTTTTTCTTACTGTCTTTTTTACAGTCTTAGCCATTCTACCCTACCCCC
>JAQWFH010000029.1 GCA_028704515.1 Eubacteriales bacterium | reverse complement strand
ATCATCTATTTCAAAGTCAGCCCTACAGAATACTGACATCCATTTCCCTGATTCAGAAAAGGAACAACTAAAAATTGGACTGTTTTTTAAAAACCTCGACAACCTTATCACCCTTCATCAGCGTAAGTATGATAAGCTGCAAAATATCAAAAAATCTATGCTTGCAAAAATGTTCCCCAAAGATGGCGAAAATGTTCCCGAAATTCGTTTTTCCGGATTCACTGAAACTTGGGAACAGCGTAAGCTTAAAGAAGCTATTGAATCAGAGCTTAAAGGAAAAGCAAAAGCAGAAATGTCCGGAGATGAAAGTGAGTACCTCGATGCAAATTATTTGAACGGTGGAGAGGTTTTTTATGTAAACTCGCCAAGGGACGTTGAAGAAGATGATGTGATTATTCTATGGGATGGCTCCCAAGCTGGAACTGTCTACTATGGGTTTAAAGGTGCTCTAGGCTCAACTCTAAAGGCATATAAGCCGAAGGAGTCCGGAAGCTTTCTATATCAATTTTTAAAGCGTAACCAACAAAGGATTTACAATAATTATAGAACCCCAAATATTCCGCATGTTATAAAGACATTTGCTGATGAATTCGATATTGGAGTTCCAAGCTTTGAAGAACAAGTTCAAATTGGAGCCTTCTTCGCTCAACTAGACAACCTCATCACCCTTCATCAGCGTAAGCTGGAAAAACTAAAAAATATTAAAAAATCTTGCCTTGAAAAGATGTTCATTTGAAGAAAAGGAGTAAGATATGGCATTAGAAAATAAATTAGGCATAATCGATTCGGCGGAGCTTGCCTGCGCTGAAGAGAGGATCAGTAAAACGCGCGCTCTTGAATTGTTTGAAACGGGGATGCTCGAAACTTTTGAGGTCGGAACTTTCGAGGGGCTTGCAAAAATCCATAAATATCTTTTTAATGAAATTTATGATTTTGCCGGAAAGATACGGGAAGTGAATATTTCAAAGGGCGGTTTTCGCTTTGCGCCCGTAATGTATCTTGAAGCTGCCCTAAAACACATTGACCGCACGCCGCAGTCTAATTTTGACGAAATTATTGAGAAGTATGTTGAGATGAATGCAGCTCATCCATTTCGTGAGGGCAACGGTCGCAGCGCAAGAATTTGGCTTGACATGATTTTGAAAAAAGAAATCAAACAAGTTATTGATTGGAGTAAGATCGATAAGGAAGATTATCTGCTTGCTATGGAGCGCAGTCCCATAAAGGATATCGAGATTAAGGTGCTTTTAAGATACGCCTTAACAGATAAGATAGATGATCGTGAAATCTATATAAAGGGGGTTGACGCAAGCTACCATTACGAAGGTTACAATCTCTATAAGACGGGAAATCTTAAAAATGAGCAATGAAAAAATACATCAATGTGATGATCGCCTAAGATGATTTTAAGTCTCGCAAAGCGCACTCAACGCTATCGAAAGGAGTACCGAAAATGACTTTCAAATATGAATCAGACTTTGAGGAAGCCCTGATAAAGATCCTATCCGAAAAAGGATGGGAAAAGGAAGTCCTGAAAAACTATACAGAGAAGGACTTAATTCGGAATTGGGCTAAGATTCTGTACGATAACAACCGTGGGATTGACCGTTTGAACAATTACCCATTGACGGATGGCGAAATGCAGCAAATTATCGAGCAGATTACAACACTGCGTACCCCCTTAAAGCTGAACGGGTTTATCAACGGGAAAACGGTATCTATCACACGCGACAATCCGGATGATGCGCTCCATTTCGGCAAGGAAATCAGTTTGAAGATATATGATAGGCGAGAAATTGCAGCAGGACAAAGCCGCTATCAAATCGTACAGCAGCCGGATTTCCCAACGAAATCAAAAATTCTCAACAATCGACGTGGAGATCTGATGCTTTTAATCAACGGCATGCCGGTTATTCACATCGAATTAAAATGCTCCGGAATCCCCGTGAGCCAAGCATATAATCAAATAGAAAAATATTCAAACGAAGGTATTTTTACGGGGCTGTTCTCTTTAGTTCAGATATTTGTTGCTATGAATCCCGATGAAACGGTCTACTTTTCAAACCCCGGTCCCGATGGGAAGTTTAATACGAATTACTATTTTCATTGGGCCGATTTCAACAACGAGCCCCTAAATGGCTGGAAAGCGATCGCCTCTTCTTTACTATCAATCCCTATGGCTCATCAGCTGATTGGCTTTTACACCGTTGCAGATGACTCTGACGGCGTGCTAAAGGTTATGCGCAGCTATCAGTATTATGCGGCAAACGCTATCTCGGATAAGGTTTCAAAAACAAAATGGCAAGAGAATAATCAACGTGGAGGCTATGTGTGGCATACCACAGGCTCGGGCAAAACGATGACCAGTTTTAAGTCTGCACAATTGATTGCGAACTCGAATGATGCGGATAAGGTTGTGTTCTTGACCGACAGAATTGAGCTTGGGACACAGTCATTAAAGGAATATCGTGCTTTTGCAGACGAAAATGAAACCGTACAGGCCACTGAAAATACGAACATACTGATAACAAAATTAAAAAGTTCAAATCCTGCGGACACCCTTATTGTTACCTCTATTCAAAAGATGAGTAACATTAAAGACGAGGACGGTGGGCTGGGTGCATACGACATAGCAATCATGAACAAAAAACGGCTTGTATTTATAGTGGATGAGGCGCACAGGGGAACTTTTGGGGAGATGCTTATTACAATAAAAAATACTTTCTGCAATGCTATCTTCTTCGGATTTACAGGCACGCCAATTCACGATGAAAATCAGAAAAAGATGAGCACAACTGCTATGGTGTTTGGTAATGAGCTGCATCGATACAGCATCGCAGATGGTATTCGTGACAAAAACGTACTCGGCTTCGATCCTTACAAGGTACTTACATTCAGGGATCCGGATATCAGAAAAGTCGTCGCACTGGAGAAGGCCAGGGCTACAACTGCAGAAGAAGCCATAAATGATCCTCAAAAAGCCAAAATTTTTTATGAATTCATGGATGCTTCACAAGTTAAAATGGCCGGATTTATGGAAAGCAACGGCGATTATATCAAAGGAATTGAAGATTATCTGCCAAAAGCACAATACCTAACTGAAGAACATCAGTACAAAGTCGTGGAAGATATCAATGAGAATTGGTTGGCACTCAGCCGCAACAATAAATTTCACGCAATTTTTGCTACAAGCAGTATTCCTGAAGCCATCGAATATTACCGGCTTCTCAAGGCAGCGATTCCGGAGTTAAAGGCAACTTGTCTTTTTGACCCGACTATCAGTAATGAAGACGGAGACTTCAAAGAATATAAGGGGACAAAGATAGCATTTTTCAAAGAAGACGGGCTTGTGGAAATTATAAGCGATTACAATAAATGCTATGAACAGGATTTTTCTCTTGCCACTCATGCCGCTTTCAAGAAAGATGTTGCTTTAAGAATGGCACACAAAGAACAATACATACGCCTCCAAAAAACGCCTGAAAAGCAGCTCGATATATTGATTGTGGTCAATCAAATGCTGACAGGGTTTGACTCCAAATGGGTGAACACGCTGTATGTTGATAAGGTGTTGGCATACGAAAACATTATTCAAGCTTTTTCAAGGACCAACCGTTTATTTGGTCATGACAAACGGTTTGGAACAATCCGTTACTACAGAAAGCCTCATACGATGGAGCAAAATATTGAATCTGCTGTTAAGTTATATTCCGGCGATAAGCCTATCGGCCTGTTTGTTGAAAAGCTCGATTACAACTTACAAAAGATAAACTCTATCTATCAGGATATAGCGGAATTATTTCGAAATGCTGGAGTGCCGGATTTTGAGAAATTGCCTGCCGATCATTCGGAAAGAGCAAAATTTGCTTCGAAGTTCAATGAGTTGAACATATATCTTGAAGCCGCAAAGGTGCAGGGCTTCAGATGGGATAAGTCTACATATAAATTTGGAGGTGAGCAAGAAGGTGCTAAGCTAGTGGTTGAATTGGAAATAGATGAGAGTAGATACCTTATATTGGGAAAGAGATACAAAGAGTTATCATCCGGAGATGACGGCAACGACGGGGGCGAGGGTAATGGTTCAATTCCTTTTGAAATCTTAGGATACCTTACAACAATCGACACGGGCGTTATCGATGCCAACTATATGAACAGTCGATTTGATAAATATCTCAAACTCTTAAACCAAAACCAATCTTCGGGAGAATTGATTGAACAAGCTTTAAATGAACTACACAAGACCTTTGCCACATTAACACAGGATGAGCAGAAATACGCAAATATCTTCTTGAACGATATTCAGCGAGGCGATGTGGTTGTAGAGGCAGGCAAGACTTTGAGAGATTATATTACAGAGTATCAATATCGTGCAAAAGACGACAAAATCCATCGAACGTCTCTTCTTCTCGGGCTTAATGAAGAAAAGCTGCGGAATATGATGAATCTTAATTTAAATGAGGCGAACATCAATGAATTTGGGCGCTTTGATGAATTGAAGAAGTCTGTCGATAAAAAACTTGCTAGGACCTATTTTGAAAAAGTAGAACGTCGAACTCTGATTCTGCCAAAAGTCAATATGAAGACAGATAAATTACTTAGAGACTTCATACTTTCGGGTGATTTTCAGGAAGAACTTCCGTAATATAACCTATGTCCCTGAAAATAATATGTGTAAAAGGTCTGCTATCGAGCAAACAGCATATACTGCCGCGATTAAAACAAAAGAGTCAAGAAAAAAGTCTTGGCTCTTTTGATTTTGCTTGGAACAAAGGGTTTGTATCGTTCTTCGCAATCTTTCCGCCTAATCACTCTTCAACAGCGTAAGTCCCTTTTCTACTATTGGAGGTATCACATATGTTAAACGAAACAAAGCAAACAGACTTGTTCTGTGCATACTATGCGAAATGGGTTACAGTTTATAAGAAAGGAGCGGTAAGAGAGGTAACGCTGAATAAGTATCGAATGACTCATCAATGGTTATTCAAACTTGTTCCTGAACTGAAGATTTGCGATTTAAATCGAATTACATATCAACAGATATTAAATGATTATGCATCCTATCACGAACGACAAACCACTATGGATTTTCACCATCAACTCAAAGGCGCTGTTCTGGATGCGGTTGATGAAGGGTTGATTGAGAGGGATCCAACGAGAAAAGCAATCATTAAAGGGAAGGCTCCCCGTGCTAAGAAAATCAGATATATCAACCAATTCGAGTTACATACTTTGCTAACGACATTGAATTTGTATTCTGAGGTCAATTGGGATTGGTTCATTCTCTTGATTGCCAAGACCGGAATGCGTTTTTCGGAAGCATTGGCGATAACGCCAAAAGACTTTGATTTTGCACATCAAACTTTATCAATAGATAAAACTTGGGACTATAAAGGTGATGGAGGTTTTCTCCCGACAAAAAATAGATCGTCAGTCAGAAAGATACAAATTGATTGGCAGACGGTAGTTCAGTTCACAGAATTGGTTAAAAAACTGCCTGCAGAAAAGCCGATTTTTGCGTCCGGTAAAGTCTATAACTCAACTGCAAACGATATCTTGGCAAGGTATTGTAAAAAAGCAAAGATTCCTGTCATATCAATTCATGGGCTGCGTCACACGCACGCCTCTTTACTTATGTTTGCAGGCGTCTCAATAGCTAGCGTTGCAAGGCGCTTAGGGCATGCAAGTATGACAACCACTCAAAAAACCTACCTTCATATCATACAAGAACTTGAAAATAAGGATGTGGACTTAGTTATGCGCTCTTTATCCGGATTAAATTAAATTTAAAATACGAAAAAAGGTTTACGTAAAAGAGTGATAAGGAAGGAAGAACGCTAAGCTCGAGCCAGGGCACTTTTAATCTCAGCCAAAACAATGCAAAATAACAAATCAGAAAGAGCCATTTTGAACTGACCTTTTTTTATTAGCACAAGGCGGATGATGAATTTGGGGGACCTCATAATTGTTCGGGAATAAGGCGATAAATTTTGATTTTGCAGAATTTAATGCTTGTTGTCTGCGATATAATGTGATAATATTTTAATATAAATAAAAATTGTTCGGAAAAGCGCGGATGATAGACGTAGGATTTCAAACAATTGTACGAGAATATATTTCGGGAGGGAATATGCACATGGTAAGACGTATTTTTGCGGAGAAGAAAAAAGGCTTTGATATTGAGGCACAGGGCATTTATCGAGATTTAAAACAGGATTTAAATCTCGTGGGTCTAAAAGGAGTGCGCATCATAAATAGATATGACATACAAGGCATAAGCGACAAGATGTATGCCTCCGCGAGGGAAACAGTGTTTTCGGAGCCCGCAATCGATTGCGTGTATGATGAAGTGATGCCGGCGGATTTGCCGGAGATTTGCTTTGTGACGGAATATTTGCCAGGGCAATACGACCAAAGGGCCGATTCTGCTATGCAATGTATCAAGCTTATGGATTTCAACGAGGAACCGCAAATTCGCTTTGCAAGAGTTACAGCGCTTGAAGGCAGTATTACTCGAGATGAGCTTGAAGCTGTAAAGAGGTATTGTATAAACCCTGTAGATTCATGCGAGGCCATGTGGGACAAGCCTGAAAAGATTGACCTTGAATTCACTATTCCCGGGAAGGTTGAGGTTATAAAGGGTTTTATTGATTACAGCGAAGAACAACTTGAGAAATTCAGAAAACAAATGGGCTTTGCGATGACAAACGCCGATATTAAAACAATAGTAGAATATTTTAAGGAAGAAGAGAAGAGAGATCCAACGGAAACAGAGCTCAGGGTTCTTGATACGTACTGGTCAGATCACTGCAGACACACAACCTTCCATACTGTATTAAACGATATAGCATTTGAAAGCGGCGGATATGCGGAGCTGATTCGCGAAGCATTCGAGGAATATATGGAAATCAGGCGTGAGGTGTACGCCGAAAGAGAAAAGAGTAAAGACGTATGTCTGATGGACATTGCATCAATCGGCACAAAATATCTAAAAAAACAAGGATTATGTGACGATCTTGATGAATCCGAGGAAATAAATGCTTGTAGCATCAATGTAAAAGCAAAGATCGACGGCAAGGAAGAGGATTGGCTCGTCATGTTTAAAAATGAGACGCACAATCATCCGACAGAAATAGAACCTTTTGGTGGTGCAGCCACATGTCTCGGCGGTGCTATAAGGGACCCGCTTTCGGGCAGGGTATACGTGTATCAAGCGATGAGAGTTACGGGTGCCGCCAATCCAACAGATAAAGTAAAGCACAGCCTGCAAGGCAAGCTGTCGCAGAAAAAGATAACAAGGGGAGCAGCCTCGGGCTACAGCTCTTACGGAAATCAGATAGGACTGGCAACCGGACAGGTTGATGAGATTTATGATCCGGGATATGTTGCAAAGAGAATGGAAATTGGAGCTGTTATAGGTGCGGCGCCGAAATCTCATGTTCGTAGAGAAAGACCGCAGGAGGGAGATGCCATAATCCTTTTGGGTGGACGCACAGGCAGAGACGGCTGCGGAGGCGCAACGGGCTCATCCAAGGAGCACACAGAGGAATCAATATTAACGTGCGGTGCCGAAGTGCAAAAGGGTAATCCTCCTGTTGAAAGAAATATACAGAGAATGTTTAGACGCAAGGAAGCGGCTATCCTTATAAAGAGATGCAACGATTTTGGCGCCGGAGGAGTATCCGTAGCTATAGGTGAGCTTGCCGACAGCATCGATGTCAATCTAGACTTAATTCCAAAGAAATACGAAGGTTTGACAGGAACTGAGCTTGCGATTTCAGAATCACAGGAACGAATGGCAGTAGTAGCAGATGCGTCAGATGCGGAGAGGTTTATCACACTTGCAAATGAAGAAAACATAGAGGCTACAGTTGTTGCGAAGGTGACCGACACCGGTCGCTTCAGAATGACGTGGATGGGCGACACGATACTAGATATCTCAAGGGAATTTATAAACACAAACGGCGCAAAGCAGGTAGCAGGCGTGGTCGTTAGCGATAAAAGTGCAGAGGATATAAAGAAGTCCTTCGATATGCCGCTTGGGCAGGAATCTCTTTACGAAAGCATGAAGCTTACGCTTTCTGATTTGAACTGCTGTGCTAAGAAGGGGCTGATAGAGAGGTTCGACTCCTCTATTGGAGCAGGAAGCGTTTTGGCGCCATTGGGAGGCAAATATCAGATGACACCTGCTGCCGGAATGGTAGCAAAGCTACCTGTAAAGGAAGGTGAGACGGAAACGGTAACATTGATGTCTTATGGCTTCGACCCTGCTGTTGCAAACGCGTCGACGTACCACAGCGCACTTTATGCGGTAGTACACTCCGCAACAAAGATTGTCGCTATGGGTGGACAGCTCGGAGGGATAAGGCTCACATTCCAGGAATACTTCGAAAAATTAACCTCAGGATCATCTTGGGCAAAGCCTTTTTCCGCACTTTTGGGAGCATTAAAAGCCCAGAAGCAACTTGGTATTCCATCGATAGGCGGGAAAGACAGTATGTCGGGAACATTCATGGATATAAACGTTCCTCCGACGCTCGTATCGTTTGCGGTATGTGCCGGCGATTTTGCCAATATAGTCTCGCAGGAGTTCAAGAAAGCGGGCAGCACGCTCGTGCTTTTTACCGTAGATAAAGATGAAAAAGGCATCATAAACTTTGATTCATATAAAAAGAATATGTTAAAGGTTGCGGCATTGACTTCAAAAGGCAAACTCCTTGCGGCAGACGCGATAGGAAAGGGCGGTTTATTCCAAACCACATTTAAAATGGCGATTGGCAACAAAATCGGTGCTGAAATAGCAATGGATTGCAAGCCTTGCCTTTTCAGAGCCGATTACGGAGCAATCCTTGCAGAAATTGACTCTTCGGAAAACCTGGAACAACTTCTCGCAGACTCTCAATACAGGGTAGTAGGTAAAACTATAAACGAAGAGCTTCTTAAAGTATCGGCAGCAGAGGATTGTGCGGAAATTTCTCTTAATGAAGCTTGTAAAATAAACATGGAGCCTCTTGAGGAAATTTTCCCTGTCAGAACTGCGGATTCCAAAGAATTCAGGGATGATACGAAGGTTGTCGCGCCTGCATATACAAAAAGAAATACGAATAAGCCCGCTGTAAAAATTGCATCGCCAAGAGTTATAATACCCACATTCCCGGGAACGAATTGCGAGCAGGATTCCAAGAGGGCATTTGTTTCGGCAGGAGCAGAGGCTGAAATCCTTCTCATAAGAAATATGAACGCTCAGCTTCTCGACGAATCAATACGCAAGTTTGAAAAGAAGATAAAGGAAAGTCAAATAATAATGATACCGGGGGGCTTCTCCGGGGGCGATGAGCCGGACGGCTCCGCAAAGTTCATAACAGCCGTTTTCAGAAATGCAAGAATAAAGGATGCGGTTGCGGATTTGCTCGAAAAAAGAGACGGACTTATTATTGGAATTTGCAATGGCTTCCAATCTCTTATAAAGCTTGGGCTCGTGCCTTACGGAAGGATTATCGAAACAGATGAGCATTGTCCTACACTCACATATAATAAAATAGGAAGGCACGCTGCTCGCTTTGTGGATACGAGAGTCGCTTCAGTAAAATCTCCGTGGCTGGCAAATACTAATGTAGGAGATATCCATACGTTAGCTATTTCTCACGGGGAGGGTAGATTTATCGCATCGGATGATGTATTAAATAAACTGATTGAAAACGGTCAAATAGCAACGCAGTATGTGGATTTAAACGGCAAACCTTCGATGGATATAAGTGCAAATCCAAACGGTTCGGCACTCTCAATAGAAGGAATAACATCGCCGGACGGAAGAGTATTTGGGAAGATGGCACATTCCGAAAGAATAGGCGCAGGAGTCCATAAGAATATCAGTGGTGATAAGGACCAGAGAATATTTGAAGCCGGTGTACAGTATTTTAAATAAAGAAGGAGGAGAAGAACATATGAAAGTGGCAATAATAATGGGTAGCAAATCAGACTATCCCGTTATAAAGAAAGCTGAACAGATTCTTTCTTCATTTGGTGTGGAATTTGAGACCCATGTTCTGTCGGCACACAGAACGCCTCATGCAGCGAGCGAATTTTCCGAAGGCGCTGAAGCCGCAGGCGTTGATGTAATTATAGCAGCCGCGGGCAAGGCGGCACATCTGGCAGGAGTAATGGCGGCGGGGACGATCCTGCCGGTAATAGGCATTCCGATTAAATCCAGCTTAATGGATGGGATGGATTCCTTGCTTTCCACAGTGCAGATGCCGAGGGGCATTCCCGTTGCAACCGTAGCCGTAGATGGTGCCGAAAATGCGGCACTTCTGGCAATACAGATGATAGGAATAAAACACCCGGAGCTTAGAGAAAAAATGCGCGCATATAAGAAAAAAATGAACGATGATATATTGGCAACAACTTTAGATAAAGAGTAATTGAAAGGGAGTGGAATATATGAAAAAGCTTGAAATGGTTTATGAGGGCAAGGCTAAGAAGGTATACAGGACAGAGGACGAAAAGCAGTTCGTTATAGAATACAAGGATGATGCTACTGCATTTAACGGATTAAAAAAGGGATCAATTGTAGGTAAGGGTGCCGTAAACAATATAATGTCCAATATTATATTTCAAATGCTTGAAGAGAAAGGTGTTCCTACGCACTTTGTAAAGCAACTGAATGAAAGAGAAACAGTCGTGAAGGCCGTCAAAATACTGCCTCTCGAAGTAATTATAAGAAATGTTGCGGCAGGTTCATTTTCAAAGAGATATAGCGTAGAAGAAGGAAGAGCCCTTGCAAAGACGGTTTTGGAATTTTCATACAAAAATGACGATCTTGGAGATCCGCTTATAAATGATGACCATATCCTTGCATTGGAGCTTGCGAGCGAGGAACAGCTCAAGCTAGTCAGAAAATATGCATACGAAGTGAATGATGCGCTCAAGGAATTTTTCTTAGAAAGAGGCCTTAAGCTTGTGGATTTTAAGATTGAATTTGGCATATCGGAAGGCGAGATAATTCTTGCTGATGAAATTTCTCCGGATACTTGTCGTTTGTGGGATGTAGTTACAGGTGAGAAAATGGACAAGGATAGATTCCGCCGTGACCTTGGCAATGTTGAGGAAACCTATCAAGAAGTGCTGGGCCGTGTGAAGAAGTAGTAGGAAAGGGAGTAAAATGAAAGAGAAGCTGACATATAAGGCAGCGGGCGTCGATACTAAGGAAGGCGCAAAAGCTGTAGATTTGATGAAGGAACATGTGAAGAAAACATTTAATGCAAATGTGCTCACAGGTTTAGGTGGATTCGGAAGCCTTTTTAAGCTCGATGTTAAGGAAATGACGGAGCCTGTTCTCGTTTCAGGTACTGATGGCGTTGGAACGAAGCTCAAACTGGCTTTTATGATGGACAAGCACGACACGATAGGAATAGATTGCGTTGCGATGTGTGTGAACGACGTTCTATGTCAAGGTGCTAAGCCCCTTTTCTTTCTCGACTATATTGCCACCGGCAAGATAAGTGCGGAAAAGATTGCAGATATAGTAAAGGGTATAGCGGACGGATGTGCGCAGTCGGGGAGTGCTCTTATCGGCGGTGAAACTGCGGAGATGCCGGGATTTTATCAAGAGAGCGAATACGACATGGCGGGCTTTTCAGTAGGAATTGCCGATAAAAAGGACATAATAACAGGACAAAATATAAAAGCAGGTGATAAGGTAATCGGAATAAAGTCGAGCGGGCTTCACAGCAATGGCTATTCGCTTGTGAGAAAGCTTTTCCTCGAAAATATGGAAGCCGATATAAACGAATATATTGACGAACTGGGGGAAACTCTTGGCGAAGCACTTCTCAGGCCGACGAAGATTTATTATGATGTCGTAACCGCAGCACTGGCCGCTTGCAAGGTCAAAGGAATCGTGCATATTACCGGAGGAGGATTTTACGAGAACATTCCGAGAGTTATTCCGGAGGGCTTATCGGTCTTAATAGATAAAAATTCGTGGGGAAAAGCCCCGATATTTAATTACATTGCAAAATGCGGTGCGATCGAAGAAAGAGAAATGTTCAGTACCTTTAATATGGGCGTGGGGATGATGATGATAGTAGACGCTTCCGATGCCGATGTCTTATTGAAGGCACTTAATGCCATAGGGGGGAACGCCAATCTTATTGGAGAGGTTACGGAAGCTCTCGAGGAAAGAATTGTTATTAGGTAATATGATGGGAAAAATATACAACATGACGATTCTTGTGTCAGGTGGCGGCACAAATATGCAGGCTGTAATAGATGCTTGTGAAAGCGGGAAACTTCCAAGGATAAAAATAGTTAGAGTTATAAGCAGCAAAAGTGATGCTTATGCAATATCCAGAGCAAAAAATTACGGAATCCCTACAAGCGTAATAACAAAAAAGGATTATTTGAATAATGAAGAGCATGAGGCTGCACTGATCGAGGTTTTAAATAAGGCGCAGACGGATATAGTCCTGTTAGCGGGATATATGAGCGTCTTGGGCGAGGAGGTCATAAGGCATTACAAGGACAGAATTGTAAATATTCATCCGTCGCTTATACCGAAATATTGCGGAAAAGGCTTTTACGGCATGCATGTACATACGGCTGTCATTGCGGCAGGCGAAAGCGAAAGCGGAGCGACAGTTCATTATGTGGACGAGGGAGTAGATACGGGAAATATAATTCTGCAAAGAAAAGTAGATGTTTTACAGACATATACACCTGAGCAGCTTGCGGCTCGCGTGCTGGAGACGGAACACAAAATAATAGTAGAAGCTATGGCAACGGTCGTGGCTGACATTGACAAACAGGAGGAAGTATAGATGGGTGGCTTATTCGGAGCTGTCAGGAAAAATGATTGCGTCATTGATATATTTTTCGGAACCGACTATCATTCGCATCTGGGGACAAAAAATGGAGGCCTTTGTGTCTGGGATGAGAACAGTTTTACTCGTTCAATACACAATATAGAAAATGCTCCCTTCAGAACTCGATTTGAGGAGGAAGCGAGCACGCTGAAAGGGAATATGGGAATAGGTAGCATAAGCGACGGAGAGCCTCAGCCGCTTACCGTATTCAGCAGACAGGGAAATTATGCGATAGGCACAGTCGGGAGAATAAATAATAAGGAACAGCTGGTGCAGGAGCTCATAAAGACGGGCGCACATCAGTTTATGACGATGAGCGGAAATCAAATAAACAACACGGAGCTTGTCGCCTCTTATGTATCCACGGGGAATGATATCGTTGATGGTATACGTTATGCTCAGAGCAAGATAGAAGGATCATTGACTATGCTGGTTCTTACGCCAAAGGGGCTATATGCCGCACGTGATAGATACGGCAGAACTCCTATGATTATAGGAAAAAAGGAAGATGGGTTTTGCGCAGCGTCAGAGTCATTTGCTTTTATTAATGTGGGATATACTTTCCACAAGGAGCTCGGACCCGGCGAAATTGTATTTATAACTCCGGGCTCCATAAAGACAGTTCAAGAGCCGTACGACAAAATGAGGATATGCACATTTCTTTGGACATATTTCGGATATACCACCTCGACATATGAAGGACAAAATGTTGAACAGTCAAGATACAGAAATGGTGCGAGCCTGGCGAAATATGACGAGGGCATTGATGTGGATTATATATCGGGAGTGCCGGACAGTGGAATTGCTCATGCGCTTGGTTATGCAAATGCGTCGAGGATTCCTTATGCAAGACCGTTAATAAAATATACACCTACATGGCCTAGGAGCTTTATACCTCAAACACAAAAGGCAAGAGAAAAAATTGCAAACATGAAGCTCGTGCCGGTTTTTGAGACAATAAAAGACAACAGCTTTATTCTCGTAGATGATTCCATTGTAAGAGGGACACAGCTCTCGGGTACTGCAAAATATTTAAAGGAAAACGGGGCAAAGGAGATACATGTACGTTCGGCTTGCCCTCCTATAATGTATGGCTGCAAATACCTGAATTTTTCAAGAACCGTAAATGATATGGAGCTGATAACGAGAAGAGTGATATGCGATTTCGAAGGGCTTAATCCGGAAGAAGTGACTGAAGAAATCTTGGCTGCATATGTGGACACCTCCACAGAGAAACATGCGGCGATGGTTAAAAGAATAGGAGAAATTCTTGAGGTCACAAGTCTTAAATATCACGGAGTAGAAGATACTTTAGATGCGGTAGGAATCGATAAATGTAAGCTTTGCACCTACTGCTGGACAGGAAAGGAATAATCTTATGAATGTATACGCTATAAATGAAGCAGGGCAGCTGCTGCACGAAATCGGATATGCCGGAAGAGGTATTATAGTAGGCAAGAGCAAAGACGGTATAAAGGCGGTTACGGCATATTTTTTGATGGGCAGGAGCACAAATAGCCGTAACAGAATTTTCATAGAGAATGGTGAAGATGTTGTTATAAATGCATTCGATCCAAGCAAGCTGGAGGATCCTTCCTTGATAATCTATTCACCAATCAGGCTAGTGGGAGACAGCTTGATTGTGACAAACGGTGATCAAACTGATACGATAGCTGAATTTTTGCAAAAGGGAGCAAGTTTTGAAGCTGCTCTTGCAACGAGAGAGTTTGAACCGGACGCTCCAAATTTAACCCCGAGAATAAGCGCGATAATGAATTTTGCAGAAGGTAATTTTACATATAAAATGAACATACTTAAGAGTGCCGATGAAGAGGGAACCGCCTGTAACAGATATACGTATTCTTATGCCGCTTTGCCTGGCATTGGACATTTCATACACACATATATGTGTGACGGAAAACCACTTCCGACATTTACGGGAGAGCCGAAAAGGGTAAGAATACCGGATTCCATTGATGAGTTTAAGAATGAGCTCTGGAAGAATCTCGATGAAGAAAATAAAATTTCCCTTTATGTCAGATATGTTGATTTAAACACGGGTAAAATTGAAAACAGAATGATAAACAAAAATAATTGAGGGTGGAAAACATGAAAGAATTTGAATTAAAATACGGCTGCAATCCAAATCAGAAGCCTGCAAGGATATATATGGAGGATGGAAGTGAGCTGCCGATTGAAATTTTAAACGGCAGACCGGGATTTATAAACTTCCTAGATGCATTTAACAGCTGGCAGCTCGTCAAAGAATTGAAGTCTGCGTTGGGAGTGCCCGCAGCCACATCGTTTAAGCATGTGAGCCCGACATCGGCTGCTATAGGTCTGCCTATGAGCGAGGCTCTTAAGAAAGCTTGCTTTGTAGATGATATAGAGGAGTTGGACGGGTCTCCTCTTGCTTGTGCGTATGCAAGGGCAAGAGGTACTGACAGAATGTGTTCCTTTGGCGATTTCATTGCACTTTCCGACGTGTGCGACGCAGTTACGGCCAAGCTAATCGGAAGAGAGGTTTCCGACGGAGTAATTGCCCCCGGATATACGGATGAGGCACTTGAAATATTGAAGCGCAAGAGAAAAGGTGATTACAACATAGTAAAAATTGATTCTTCATATATCCCTAACCACCAGGAGAAAAAGCAGGTTTATGGTATTACCTTTGAGCAGGGAAGAAATGATTTTAAGATAGACGATGAACTGCTGCAGAAAATAGTGACTGAAAACAAGGAACTGCCCGCAAGTGCAAAGCGAGATTTGATTGTTGCGTTGATAACTTTGAAGTATACCCAATCAAATTCGGTTTGCTTTGCTGTCGGCGGCCAGGCAATCGGGGTCGGCGCCGGCCAGCAATCTCGCATACATTGTACGAGGCTTGCGGGCGACAAAGCGGACAGATGGCATTTGAGACAGCATGAAAAGGTGTTGAATTTGCCGTTCAAAAGCGATATAGGAAGGCCTGATAGAGACAATGTAATAGACGTATACCTTTCGGATTGGGAAAGCGGAGATGTACTTGATGAGGGAAATTGGCAGCTTTATTTCACAGAAAGACCGGACGAATTTACACCGCTTCAAAAGAGAGAATATCTTGATACTATACAAGATGTAGCAATAGGAAGCGATGCATTCTTCCCTTTCGGTGACAATATAGAGAGAGCCAAAAAGAGCGGAGTAAAATATATCGCACAGCCCGGAGGCTCCGTAAGAGATGATAACATCATAGAAGTATGCGATAAATACGGAATGGCTATGGCATTTACGGGCATGAGACTTTTCCACCATTAGAAAGGGGTACAATTATGAATGTTTTGGTAGTCGGCGGCGGAGGGCGAGAGCAAGCTATATGTTGGAAACTATCGCAGAGCCCAAAGGTTGACAAATTGTTCTGCTTGCCGGGAAATGCCGGCATTACACAATTTGCAGAATGCTTCCCGATAAGGGCAGAGGATATTGAAGGAATATGTGAATTTGTAAGGGGCAAAGATATAGGCCTTGCTGTAATCGGCCCTGAGGTTCCGCTTGCAATGGGATTGACAGATGAGCTTGAGACCTTGGGAATAACGGTATTCGGTCCGAATAAGAAGTGTGCCCAGCTCGAAGCGAGCAAAGCCTTTACGAAGCAATTTTTAGCAAGACACGATATACCGACAGCAGGATACAGGGAATTTACAAATAAGGATGAAATCCTCGAAAGTATAGGGATATTCGGATACCCCATGGTAATAAAGGCTGACGGTCTTGCTGCCGGAAAAGGGGTTGTAATAGCAGAGGATGAAGAAAGCGCACGAGTTGCAATAGAAGAAATGATGGGCAATCGCATATTTGGGGATGCGGGCGATAAAATTGTGGTAGAGGAATATCTCAGTGGTATTGAAGCCTCCATTTTATGTTTCGTAGATGAACACAGCATCGTACCGATGGAATCTGCCCAGGACTATAAACGCATATTTGACGGTGACAAAGGGCCGAATACAGGCGGAATGGGGACATATTCACCGAGTCTTGTAATCGATGATACGTTAAAGGCAAGGATAAATTCGGAAATACTAGAGCCGACACTCAAAGGCTTTCAAAAGGATGGCTTGGATTTTAAGGGAGTGCTTTTCGTAGGACTGATGCTTTCCGAAGAGGGACCTAAGGTAATAGAATTTAACAATCGCTTTGGGGATCCGGAAACTCAATCGATCTTAAGAAGGCTTGAGAGCGATCTTCTTGAAATATTTCTTGCGGTGTGTGATAATAGACTTTCAGAGATTGAAATTAAATGGAGATACGAAACTGCCGTATGCGTAGTTATGGCTGCCGAAGGATATCCAGGAGCATATAGAAAGGGCGATATAATCTCGGGGCTGGAGAATGCAGATAATGATATTGTCGTTTTTCATGCGGGGACGGCACGAGACCATGATGGTAATGTAGTTACCTCAGGGGGGCGTGTTTTAGGGGTTACAGCCATAGGGGCTACCCACGAAGAAGCCCGCAATGCTGCATATGCAGGCGCGGAGCGCATAGGATTTAAAGGAGCACAATACAGGAAAGATATAGGCTTGATTAATCGGAGATAGGACAATGACGGAAACATCAATAGCAATTATCGGTATAATGCTTCCACTTTTGGGGACAACGCTGGGAGCGGCTATGGTCTTTTTTATTAAAGGAAAGTTACGTTCCGGAATGAAAAAGGCACTGCTTGGCTTTGCGTCAGGAGTTATGATTGCGGCTTCGGTTTGGTCCCTTATTATTCCCGCAATAGATATGACTGAGGCTAACGGAGGCGTCGGATGGATACCTGCGGTAGTCGGATTTTTGCTAGGCATAGGTTTTCTTTTGCTGCTGGATAGCAAAATCCCTCACATGCATATCAATTCAGAGGAACAAGAGGGACGACCTTCAAAGGCGCATAGATCTTTTATGCTTTTGTTCGCGGTTACATTGCACAACATACCGGAGGGTATGGCTGTCGGTGTAGTTATCGCGGCCATGCTTAATTCTGAATCAAGCATTTCCTTGGCAGGTGTAATGGCTTTATCGATAGGTATAGCAATACAAAACTTCCCCGAGGGGGCAATTATTTCCACGCCGCTTATGGATTCTGGGTTGTCTAAAAAAAAGGCATTCGGTTACGGCTTCCTTTCGGGAGCAGTGGAGCCTGTAGCTGCATTACTGACGATACTTCTAGCTTCGCTTATTACCCCGGTTTTACCGTATATACTTACTTTTGCCGCTGGGGCAATGATATATGTTGTGATTGAGGAACTGCTCCCCGAAACGCACGAGGGAGATCACAGCAATATAGGCGCTATAGGTTTTGCAATAGGCTTTGCGCTGATGATGGTGCTTGATGTAGCACTTGGATAGACGTGATAAGAGTAAGGGGGTAGTGACACATTGTGTGTCACTACCCCCTTTATATATTTAGAATAAAGGCAATTACATTTGTTCAAGAACGTGTTCTCGTGGTACGAAAATTAATGCGAGTACATACTTTCAATATATTCGTCATAGGTGCAGGCTTTATCTATCATGGTTCCGTCCTCTCGGATTTCAATAATCCTGTTAGCTATAGTCTGGACAAACTGATGATCATGAGAGGAAAAGAGCAGTACTCCCTTGAAATCTATCAAACCATTGTTGACGGCCGTGATTGACTCCAGATCAAGATGGTTGGTTGGCTGATCCAGGATTAGCACGTTGGAGCCAAAGAGCATCATTCTGGAAAGCATGCAGCGCACCTTTTCCCCTCCCGACAGAACCTTTACCGGCTTGAAGACATCGTCGCCGGAAAAGAGCATTCTGCCAAGAAAGCCGCGCATAAAGGTTTCCGTCGTCTCCTGTGTAAATTGCCCCAGCCATTGAACCAGGTTTAGACCACATTCGTTAAAGAAGGTCGAATTGTCCAGGGGGAGATAGGAACGTGATGTGCTCACTCCCCATTTAAAGGATCCTTCATCCGGCTCCAAGTCCTCCATTAGAATTTTAAACAAGGTGGTATTGGCAATTTCATTTTCACCTACAAAGGCGATTTTATCTCCCTTGTTCATGCGTAGGGAAATGTTGTTCAGGATTTGCACTCCATCCACCGTCTTGCTGATACCCTCCACGGTGAGGATCTCCTTTCCCGGCTCCCTGTCCATGGTAAAGCCTACGAAAGGGTACCTGCGGGAGGAGGCTGGCAAATCTTCCACGGTGAGCTTATCTAACAGCTTTTTCCTGGAGGTTGCCTGCTTTGACTTCGACTTATTGGCCGAGAACCTTTGAATAAAGTCCTGAAGGTCTCGTATCTTGTCTTCGCTTTTTTTATTCTGGTCACGCAGCATTTTCTGGATCATCTTGCTGGATTCGTACCAGAATTCGTAGTTGCCGACAAACATTTTGATTTTTCCGTAATCCACGTCTACGATACTGGTACAGACCGTGTTGAGAAAATGTCGGTCGTGTGAAACCACGATTACCGTTCCTTCATAATCCAGCAGGAAATCCTCCAGCCAATTAATGGCCAAAATGTCCAGGTGGTTGGTCGGCTCGTCAAGAAGGATGATATCCGGTTTGCCGAAAAGGGCTTGTGCCAGCAGAACCTTTACCTTTTCCTTGCCGTTAAGTGCATTCATCTCTCGGTATAGGACGTCAATGCCCAAGCCAAGGCCCTGCACCAATCTACCGGCATCGGATTCCGCTTCCCAGCCGTTGAGCTCGGAGAAATCGCCTTCCAGCACTGAGGCCCTGATGCCATCCTCGTCGGTAAAATCTTCTTTGGCATACAGGATTTCCTTTTCCTTCATAATCTCATACAGCCTTGCATTTCCCATTATAATTGTATCTAAAACGGTAAATTCGTCAAACGCAAAATGATCCTGCTTTAAAACCGACATTCTCATGTGAGAAGGAATGCTCACATCACCGGTAGAGGGCTCAAGATCCCCCGAAAGAATCCTCAAAAATGTGGATTTACCCGCTCCGTTTGCTCCGATGATTCCGTAGCAGTTTCCTGCGCTGAATTTTAAATTTACGTCTTTGAATAGCGTTGCATCGCTGAAATTTAAACTTACATTATTTACTGTTATCATTTTTACTCCTCTGAATTTGCTTTCGATCACATTTTCTCCCGGTACAGTTTGTCGTCGCTTACGAAAAAGACACCATACGGCTGTTTATTGGTTAGCTACGCACCAGAGAGGCTTTGCCTTTTCGGGCTCAAGTCCCTACATGTGCCGGAACGATAAAAAATACCCCAGACTAATTAAATGGGGTATTTTTTACTTATTGGTATCGCCAAGGGGAGTCGAACCCCTGATTCCAGCGTGAGAGGCTAGCGTCTTGACCACTTGACCATGGCGACATACTTAACGGACAATATGTATTATAAAGCATTTTTACGAAAAAGTCTACATTCTTTTTGCGCCCAAGCAATATTTTTATAATCGATAATAAAATTTATCCGCTTATCTTTTCCATTTCCTCGAAATTATAAAAACCCTGCTTAGAAAAATTCGATGCAGGGTTTTAAATATGTATTAAACTTTATCTATCAAATGCTATAAGTTTATAATATCTCTTTCACAATCTTTCCTATTGCGTTTGCGGCAAAGTCCAAATCCTCTATAGTATGATCTGCAGTGATAATTACGCGCAGCCGAGCTTTCCCCTTGGGTACGAGAGGGAATATTACGGCTTGAGCGTACACGCCTTCTTCATAGAGCTTTACGCTGACTTCCTTTGCGCGCTCTTCGTCGCCCAGCATTATAGGGATAATAGGAGTTTGAGTGTTTCCTGTATCGATTCCGAAGGCGGCCATCCTTTGCATGAAATAAGTTCTGTTGTTCCAAAGCCTTTTAACAAGAGAATCGTCTGTCGAAAGCATTTCAATTGAAGCTATAAGCGCTGCCGTAAGATTCGGAGCAAGCGGCGAGGCAGTGAATATGAAGCTACGACCCTTTGCCCTTACCTCATCAATTAATTCTCTGTTACCGGCTATGAAGCCGCCAGCTACACCAAAGGCCTTGCCTAGAGAACCGCTTTCAGCAAAAACTCTACCGTGAAGGCCGAAGTGATCTACCGTACCTTTTCCGAAGGAGCCCATTACCCCGTCGCCGTGAGCATCGTCAACGACAAGATAAGCGTTGTATTTATCGGCTAAATCAGCAATCTGTGCGAGCGGAGCCAAATCTCCGTCCATACTGAATACGCCGTCGGTGATGATAATTTTTTTTCCTTCGCATGGTTCTTTCAAACGTTCCTCGAGGGATTGCATATCCATGTGCTTGAACACTTTTGTCTCGGCTCTTGAAAGGCGGCATCCGTCTATGATGCTTCCGTGATTGAGCTCATCGCTCAAGATAACGTCGCCTTTGACGGCCAATACGGGTATAAGACCTGTATTGGCGGCTACGCCGCTGTTAAATACAAGAGTTGCCTCCACGCCTTTATACTTGGCAAGTTTTTCTTCCAGTTCAGTGTGCAGAGGGTAATTCCCCACTATGTTTCTTGCTGCCGCCGCACCGACACCGTATTTTTCTATTGCATCCGAAGCTGCCTTTTTTAGAGACGGATGATTTGCAAGCCCCAAATAATTATTTGAAGCCATGTTTATTACAGAAGCTCCATCGAGTTCTATCCGAGCGCCCTGAGGGCTATAAATTGTCCTGTACATGAATAATCCTCCTGTATATTTATTCGTGAATTCAACCTGTTAAGATAATCATAGCCTCGCCGAGGAGCCAAGTCAATTATTTATTTCATCATATTTGGATGATAATGAAAATAAGTTGTTTGTAAGAAATTTATTGCGAGGTAATAAGATGGGAAAACGGATAAGGCAATACATACTAAGGCATAGGTTGGATATAGGGATAATAATGACGGCGATCGTAGTTGCCGTGGGGATAAACGCTTTGGGAATTCCGGAAAATATGCAGGCAAGCGGCACGAAGATTCTTCTTGCTCATCAGATCTCTGCAAAGCAAGCGTGTGCGGGAGAGCTTAACGCGGATGGAAATATAAGCATGGTGTATGAAAAAAATTGTGATGAAAAGGCTTATCCTGCAAGCACTACAAAGATAATGACAGCACTTATAGTTTTAGAGACCATGGAAAAATTGAGTAGCCCTATTGAACAAAAGATAACAGTGCCTGATTCTGCGTTGGGAGCAGAGGGCTCGTCAATATATTTAAAAAAGGATGAGAAAATATCCATAGAAGATCTGCTATACGGGATGATGTTGAGGTCCGGAAACGATGCTGCATTAGCGCTTGCACACATTATCGGTGGAAATGTGGAGAACTTTGTGGATATGATGAATATCCGAGCGGCTGAACTTGGGTGTGTAAACACGAACTTTGTAAATCCAAACGGGCTATTCGACGAAAACCATTACACTACCGCAAGGGAAATGGCAATTATAACAGCGGAGGCGATGAAAAACGACGATTTTCGTAAAATTGTTTCAGCTCAGCAATACAACGCTTGCAGAGAAGAAAACAATTATACTTACTTCTATAATAAAAATAAAACCGTACACCAATATAAGGGAGGCAACGGAGTCAAGATAGGGTACACAAAAAAGTCGGGGAGAACGCTTGTAGCTTCGGCAGAAAGGGAAGGGAAAACGGTGATTTGTGTCGTCATGAATGCACCTGATTGGTTTAACGATGCCTACGCTTTGATGGATGCATACTTTGTGAGCCAAGGCGAATGAGCAAAAACCAGTACGCACAACAAGACAAATCCTTTCATATTCTATAAACATATATAGAAAGGCAGGGTTACAGTAAATGAACAGCAGATTTTTTGATTGTATCGACTGTGGTACTGAAAATTGCCCTTGTTATCTTGCGGAAACGGAAGACTGCCTTGTATGTGGTCGTTTGCGAGGAAGCAATTGCGATGATTGTGGCTGGAGGGGAGTTTGCGTATATAACGAATTTATACAGAATGGAAGGAGGATCTTAAATCCGAGGAAAAGTTTTCCTTCTCAAATAACATATAAAAAATTCTATGGAGAAGCTCTTGCCGTAATAGGACTTGCAACAGGTCGCGGATTCGCGCTCAAGTGCGAAATGCCGGGATCATACGTGTTTATAAGGTCAAAGGGTGCATTGCAATGGTACGACACACCTATTTCTGTGATGAAGGTAGATATAAATGAAGGTGTAATATATCTTGCCGTAAAAGAAATGGCAGGCAAGACGAAGTTAATCTTGGAAGAGCAAGAAATACTCGAGATAAGGGGCGTATACAGGAATGGCATACTTGGAATAAAAGACGTAATAGGTGGCCAAAAGCACAAAAAAAAGAAAAATTTAATAGTGGCGAGGGGATTGGGCTTTGCTCCTGCAGTATTGCTGGCAGATTGGATCGGAGGTCGAGCGTCACTGGACATGATTCTCGATGAGGGCGGTACGAGTGAGGAGTGGATATCCGAATACACACCTGATAAGATTTTAGGGATTACAGCGAGAATAAATCTGGAGCATGATATAAAGTTAGGATTCGATTCGGGGCTATACAAAACTGTAACAGCTGGAAATTACGATAATATAATAGTGCTTGCATCGGATTATTATATAAATGAAATAAAAAAATTAATGCGCATAGATGCTATGAGCAATAATTTTAATCTATGTTGCGGTGAAGGGATATGCGGTGCATGCAGTGTGGTCAACAGCTGCGGTGAAACATTCAAAATGTGCAAATGTGCCGGAATCAAGGAGGGATTTGATGTATAGAGCAGTAATAATAGGAGGCGGTTGGTCAGGTTGCGCGGCAGCCTTGGCTGTGAAAAAGGCAGGCGGAGAGGTTATACTGTTAGAAAAGACAGACCTTTTGCTGGGCCTCGGAAATGTCGGCGGTATAATGAGAAATAATGGGCGTTTTACGGCGGCTGAAGAAAATATCGCTCTTGGTGCCGACGAACTGTTTGCAATTACCGATAAATTTTCTCGTCACAGAAACATTAATTTTCCCGGGCATAAGCATGCAAGCCTGTATGATGTTATAAAGGTAGAGCCGGAAGTCAGACGATTGCTTGCGGAATATGGTATAGAAGTAAGGCTTACGGCTCGAGCTGTAGATTGCAGTACGATAGACACCCCTTCGGGTAAGCAGCTTATATCTGTAACATTAGCAGATGGTGAAGAAATAAAAGGAGATGTTTTTATTGAATGCACCGGCTCCACCGGCCCTATGGGAAATTGCCTTTCCTACGGAAACGGCTGCGCGATGTGTATTCTCAGATGTCCTTCTTTCGGACCAAGAATAAGCATAACCAGCAAGGCGGGTCTTAACGATATCGTTGGACGACGGGCAGACGGAGCAATAGGTGCACTCAGCGGTTCGGGGAAATTGATAAAGGCCTCTTTGTCGGAAGAGCTGCAAAGCGAGCTCAATAACGAAGGAGTTGCAATCGTTCCGCTCGAAAAGCGCGATATAAATCCGGATAAATTAGAGCTAAAGGTATGCCAGCAATATGCTTTGCCGGAATTTGCTGAGAACATAGTACTTCTCGATACCGGTTATGCCAAAATAATGACCCCATTTTTCCCACTTGATAAGTTGAGAGGCGTGCCCGGGTTTGAAAATGCAAGATATGCCGATCCTTATGCAGGCGGCAAGGGCAATTCCGTTAGATATTTATCGGTGGCTGAGCGAGATAATTTCATGAAGGTGAGAGGCATTGAGAATATGCTTTGCGGCGGAGAAAAGTCGGGCTTGTTCGTTGGCCATACGGAAGCGATTACAACCGGAACTCTCGCGGGATTCAATGCGGCAAGGTATTTAAAAGGTATGAAGCCGCTGTCCCTGCCGAGCACACTTGCAACGGGGGATTTGATCAGTTTCGCGAACGAGTCGCTGGCAACGGAAGAGGGATTGTTGC
>JAQWFH010000028.1 GCA_028704515.1 Eubacteriales bacterium | reverse complement strand
TTATCTTTTTTTGTCGATTGACTTTTGCTATTTCTTTTTCACTAATTTTAAGGTAAAATAAAAGGTAATCATTTATTTAGAATAAAAAGGGGAAATTCATGACACCGTCAGAATACAGAGCTGCCAAAAGGGAAAAACGTATTAGAGAGCTGGCAAAGAAGGAACTAAAGGAGAAAAGAAAGGCAATTAAAAGGGAAAAGGCAAAGAATCGAAGCGCGCAGGGGTCATTTTTAAGAACATTTATTATTGCATTTATAATGTTCACTGTTATCTTGACGCCGGCTTCAATGGTTCTGGATAATTTTCTTGAGACAAATCCTTTCCTTGAGGAAGGGGAGGAAGAGGTCGTATTTAATGTAATGGTAGATCCTCACAGTCCCTTTTTCAAAGATTTTTCCGATTCCGAAAGAGTTAACATATTAATACTGGGAGTAAATTCAGGGCTTACTGACACTATAATGCTCGGTAGCTTCGACCCTGCGTCAAAACACGTCGATATAATATCTATCCCAAGGGACACATATTATGCGAGAAAAGGTTATAACGAGCCTGCTCAGAAGAAGATAAATGCAGCGTATCGTAAGGAGCCGGAAAACACCGCAAATGCCGTAAGTGACATTTTGCTTGGAATGCCTATAAATTATTATGCCGTTATCGAGTACGATGATATAGAGAAAATCGTCGACACCATCGGCGGCGTGCCGATGTACATAGAAAAGAATATGAAGTACAGCGATCCAAAGGATGATCCGCCTCTTTATATAAATATCAAAGCGGGGCAGCAGGTTCTCGACGGAGAGGACTCTGTGAAATTTCTGCGTTTCCGTAAGGGATACACAGAGGGAGATATCGGCAGGGTAAAAGCACAGCAGGTTTGGATGGAGAACGCCCTTTCGCAGGCTATTGATTACGGAATACTTAAAGTGGCAAAGGTCGCATTCAAAGAGGTCGATTCAAATATTACATACAAGGCGATGCTAAGCTTGGGAACGAAGGCGCTTGGGGTGAAATCCGAAAAAATATCGACATATATGTTGCCATTTACACCGGATCCGAACGCACCGTTTTATGTATATCCCAAATCCGATGAAATAGAAGAGATGGTAAGGACAATTTATTCGATACAGCCTGATCCGGAGGATGAAGATGACAGGGAAAATCCAGTATCGAAGAAAAAGAATTAAGCATAAAGAAGATCCAAGAGCCGCGATTCGATCCATTTGCGGCGGCATTGGGCTTATAAACAGAGACAGAAAAGGGGTTAATAATGAAGAAATTTTCAATAATGGTGCTGGCTGCGGCGATGATTTTTGGAGCTGGTCAGACAGCATTTGCGGCGGCATCGTTTTTAGATGTGCCCGGTGACCATTGGGCAAAGGATGATATAGCCTTTGCTGCTGAAAAGGGCATAGTCAATGGATATTATCAAGAATGGTCCGGCACGTACACCTTTGCGCCGGAAAGCGCAGTTTCATATGAGGAGGCTGCGACAATGCTGTTCCGTGCACTATCAAGTGCAGGGGATTTAGACGCAGCCGTTGATAGAGTCGCGTTGATTGAACAATATAAAGAGGTACTCGATCAAAACAATATAGCTGAATGGGCAAGAGAATACATTGCATATCTTTTGAATAAGAATATTATCAAGCAAGAGGAGCTTTCCTCCTTCGTAATAGGAGAGGAAACAGGCGTTCCGGCTCCAAGAAATACGGTTGCGGCTTGGGTGGCAAAAGCTCTTGAAAAGGATAGCGCGCCCGTTCAATATCTTCCGTTTGCTGATAAATCTTCAATCAACGATGAACAAGCGGTGTATATCGATATACTTTATAGATATGGAATAATGAAGGGCTCCCTGAATTTAGACGGGGCGGTTACCTTTAACGGTGATACCGGAGTTAAGAGGAGCGAATTTGCGGCGATATCAAATAGAGTATATAGGCTGCAGAGCGAGGGCAATAATAGTAATGCGGATATTTTTTCATATGCGGCGGAGCAAATCGGCGATTTGCGATATGACAAGTCTGCGGATGTTGTTGTAGACGGTGAGATGTCAAGCATTTCTGCGGATAGAGCTTCGTCTGGAGCATCTGTTGTTGCCGGCATGGTGCTTCCGAGCGATTTAAAGTCACAGGTGCTTTTTTACACGCAGCCGGTTGCTTCTTCCGGAAAAATTGACAAAATGGAAAAATTGTCGGATGATGTAACGAGAGTCACAATTACAAAAGATAAAGATAAAATATATTATATAATTGATTCAAATACGATATATGTGGGAAATAAATCTGCAGTAAAGGTCGGTGCAAGCGTTTCATATATCGCCGACGGTGTTAAATTAATAGAAATAAAATAGTTTTGTTTATTATTCTCTGTTTTTTCTTAAAAGGCTTTTCTTGAAAGGGGTTATTCTATGGACGAAAAATTATTGAAACTCAAAAAAATTGCCGAGCTTCGTGAGCTCGCCGAGCAAAACGGACTGTCAGGCTTCGAGAAGCTGAAAAAGGCGGAGCTTGTAGAGGCGCTTATGGCTAAGTCTCACGAGAGCGCGGGAGAGGTTAGGGTTCAACCCGAGGGGAAATCTTCGTCTGATGTAACTCATGAGAAAAAACAGATAGAAGGACCCACTCCGGATCGTCCGGAAGTGGAGGGTATCCTGGATATAGCGGAGCAAGGCTTCGGATTTCTGCGCTTTGCGAATTTCTTGACGAGCGAGAAGGACGTTTATGTTTCTCCAACACAAATCAGGCGCTTCAACCTAAAGACCGGGGATAAGATAAAAGGCATATCCAGAAAGCCAAATGAAGGAGAGCGCTTCGGTGCGTTGCTTTATGTGCTCACCGTCAACGACGAAGAGCCGGGGGCGGCGATAAGGAGACCTGATTTTGACGATTTGACACCTATATTCCCGTACGAAAGAATAAAGCTCGAGACAGGCAGCCGTGAACTTGCAACGAGGCTGATAGACCTTGTCGCACCAATCGGCAAAGGCCAAAGGGGCTTGATTGTCGCACAGCCCAAGGCCGGCAAGACTATACTTCTCAAAAATATAGCTAATACGATAGAAAAGAAATATCCTGAAATTTCGCTGCTGGTGCTGCTCATAGATGAAAGACCCGAGGAGGTTACGGATATGAAACGCTCTTTATCTAGCGGCGATGTTATATATTCCACATTCGACGAGGAGCCGGAGCATCATATAAAGGTTGCCGAAATGGTACTGGCAAGAGCGCAGCGGCTTGCTGAGCACGGGAAGGATGTAATCGTTCTTCTTGATAGCATCACGCGGCTCGCAAGAGCATACAATCTCACAGTTCCTTCTTCTGGCAGAACGCTATCGGGCGGACTTGATCCGAGCGCGTTGCACAAGCCGAAGAAATTTTTCGGTGCGGCTCGTAAGCTTGAGGAGGGCGGCAGCATTACCATTCTTGCAACGGCGCTTATAGAGACGGGAAGCAGGATGGACGATGTTATATTTGAAGAATTTAAAGGCACGGGAAATATGGAGCTTCATCTTGATAGAAAGCTGTCTGAAAAGAGAGTATTCCCTGCGATAGATTTAAACAAGTCGGGCACGAGGCGAGAAGACCTTCTCTTGGGGCAAGAGGAGCTTGCGGCGATTTGGATGATGAGAAGAGCACTTTCAAACAAAGGAACACAGGAAATAACAGAAAATATTATTGACAATTTGGCACATACGAGAAATAATAAAGAATTTATAGAGGTTATAAAAAAGACTCGACTCGAGGGGTAGCATTTAATGGATTTAAAAAGAATTTTTATGAAGGACGCCTGTCCCACTAAAATCGGAGGGCAGGCAATATTAGAAGGAATAATGATGAGAGGAAGCGACAGGACAGCAACTGTCATAAGGTTGCCGGACAAGTCGCTTTATATCTCGACCGAAAAGCTGAAGCCGGCGAGCAAATGGAGCAAAGTACCTCTTATACGAGGGGTTGTGGCGTTTGTAGGCTCCCTTGTTATGGGAACGAGAATTCTGATGAAGTCGGCCGATATTCTGGAAAAGTATGAAGGTGAAACGGAGGACGTTGAGGATGATAAGCTAACTCTTTGGCTTGAAAAAAAGTTCGGCAAGGAAGGCGCATGGAATGCGATGATGTACGCATCAGTCGTGATTGCCCTTCTGTTCACTGTAGGAGTATTTATACTGCTGCCGACAGTTATTGTCAATTGGTGCAAGTACTTCACAAGTGACCCGAATGTCCTTAACCTCATCGAAGGAGTTCTCAGAATAGCAATGTTCGTGATTTATGTGGCGCTGATACGGAAAATGCCTGATATAAGGAGGGTTTTTCAATTCCATGGAGCGGAGCACAAGTGCATACATTGCTATGAAAAGGGCTTGCCTCTTACGGTGGAAAACTGCAGACCGTTTTACACACTTCACCCGAGATGCGGGACAAGCTTCCTGATGTTTGTACTTGTCATATCATTTTTGCTGCATGCATTTTTGGGCTGGCCCAGCCTTGGATTGAGAATAGCCTCCAGGTTACTTCTGCTGCCGGTTGTGGCGGGAGTTTCATACGAGCTACTGCGCTGGGCGGGCAGGTCTGACAACTTACTTGTAAAGATATTATCACTACCGGGCCTGTACCTTCAAAAGCTGACGACAGTAGAGCCGGATGATGAACAGCTTCAGGTTTCTATCACGGCAATGAAGGCGGTGCTGGTGCCCGAGGATACGCCTGTTTACGAAGGCCTCTGTGATTGCGCACCTAACGCAGTCTGTGAAACGGAATGATGGAATTCTTCCGTTTGGTAAGGAAAATTAATAGAAACTCGGGAGGATGACAAAAGCGATGGGACTACCGGTGAGGGAAATATTGAAAATAGCTGAAAAGAGACTGGCGGATGCGGGATGTAGCAATCCAAAGGTAGACAGTGAGCTTCTTTTCTGCTACCTAATGAACATAGACAGAAATCGCCTCTTTATGCATTGGGCAGATATACTGCCGGATGATTTGTGCAACAGGTTTTTTTCTTATTTGGACACAAGGACGTCCGGGGTACCGTTGCAATACATTACAAACAAGCAGGAATTTATGGGTATAGAGTTTTTCGTGAATGAAAATGTATTGATTCCTAGGCAAGAAACAGAAATAATTATCGAAACGATATTTGAAATAGTTAAAGAACGCAAAGGTAAGAGTGACATAAAAAAGGTATTGGATTTGTGTACGGGTAGCGGGGCAATAGCGGTTTCTATGGCCGCTCTTTGCGGCGGGATCGAGGTTGCAGCTTCCGATATAAGCGCAGCGGCGCTTTCTGTGGCTCGAAAAAATGCACAGAATACAAAGGTTAAGGTCGATTTTTTTGAAGGAGATCTTTTTACACCGTTTCAAAAGCGCTTTGGCAGAACCGCCAAATTTGATATGATAATTTCAAATCCACCTTATATACGTTCGTCGGTAATTCCAACATTACAGATTGAGATAAAGGGGCATGAACCTATGCTTGCGCTTGACGGAGGCGAGGACGGGCTTGATTTTTACAGGACAATTGTTAAAGAGGCGCCTGCTTATCTAAAAAAAGACGGAATACTCGTTATGGAAATAGGCTACGACCAGGCGGATGCCATTACTGAGCTTGCATCGGCAGACGGAGCGTACCAAAGGATAGGAATTGTTAAGGATTTGGCTGGGCATGATAGGGCGGCAGTGCTTTATACATGATTTTTCAGATCAGAGAAAAATAAAGGTAAAAGCAAAAAAACTCTTGTATATTAATTTGCTTTGTGGTACCATATATTAGTCGTGGAGGATATGTTATGCCGCACGATTAGAAATTTATGCTTTAGGCACAACCTGAGCAGGAAAGGGAGTATAGCATGAAGGAAGGAATCCATCCAGATTATAAGGAATGTAAAGTAACTTGCGCATGCGGCAACAGCTTTGTCACAAAGTCAACTAAGGACGAGCTTAGACTTGACGTTTGCTCACAGTGCCATCCGTTCTTTACAGGACAGCAGAAGTTCATCAATAGAGGTGGACGTGTTGAAAAGTTCAAGAACAAGTACAACATGGATTAACGAAAGCAAAGCCGGCCGCAAATGTGCCGGCTTTTTTGTGTAAAAAATCGCATTGGGTGACTAAAAAACGAAAATTAACTTTATATCTCGCCTAAAATGTGATAAAATTATAGATTATAAATTTAAAAGAGACATACCTGAAAGAGGAGAAATATATGTTTGACAAACTTGACTTCATATTGGAAAAGTACGAGGGTCTTTCTTCGAAGGTTTCCGATGCAGACGTGATTAACAATCAACCGGTCTGGCAGAAATACATCAAGGAAATGGGCGAGATTGAGCCGATAGTAAATAAATACAGAGAATATAAAAAGGCAAAGGAAGATATGGTTGACGCCAAGGCTATGCTCGAGGAAAATGACGAAGAGCTGCGAGATATGGCAAAGGCTGAAATTTCCGAGCTTGAATTAAGGCTTGAACAATATGAGCAGGATTTAAAAATACTCCTGCTGCCAAAGGATCCCAACGATCACAAGAACGTAATTCTTGAAGTAAGAGCAGGAACCGGGGGAGAAGAGGCTGCATTATTTGGAGCAAATTTGCTTAGAATGTATACAAGATATGCAGAGCGTAAAGGCTGGAAAACGGAAATGATGGACATGAACGATACCGGTCTTGGCGGAATCAAGGAAGCCGTTATGCTGATAAAGGGAAAAGGCGCATATTCGAGGCTCAAATATGAGAGCGGCGCACATAGAGTTCAGCGCGTTCCGGAAACGGAATCCTCCGGGCGTATTCATACCTCAGCGGCCACCGTTGCGGTTCTTCCTGAAGTTGACGATGTTGAAATAGACTTAAATCCAAACGATGTAAAGGTTGACGTGTACAGGGCTTCAGGCCATGGCGGACAGTCGGTAAATACTACGGATTCCGCAGTGAGATTGACGCACGTTCCGACCGGGCTCGTCGTAACGTGTCAGGACGAAAAATCGCAGATAAAGAACAAGGATAAAGCGTTCAAGGTACTGCGAGCAAGGCTTTACGACCTGAAGCTTCAGGAACAGAATGATGAAATATCGGCAGAAAGAAAGAGCCAGGTAGGCACAGGGGATCGCTCCGAGCGAATTCGTACCTATAATTACCCTCAGGGAAGAGTGTCGGATCACAGAATCAATTTGACGCTATATAAGCTCGATTATTTCCTCGACGGCGATCTGGATGAAATCATAGACGCTCTCATAACGGACGATCAAGCAAGAAAAATGAAGAATTTCTAAGCATAAAATTTTGAAGCGGCGAGAGCATCAAAAGGAGAAAAATGTGGAGACGAAACTTCTTGAACCGACACATGAAAATATAAAGGAAGCAGCCCGCATTATAAAGGCCGGAGGGCTTGTTGCCTTCCCCACCGAGACCGTATACGGACTTGGTGCCGATGCGATGAATGCGGAAGCGGTTGCATCGGTATATAAAGCCAAGGGGCGTCCAAGTGACAATCCTTTGATTGTGCATATAGCCGAAATCTCAGATATGGCAAAGCTTACACCGGTTGTTACGGATATGATGAATAAGCTTGCAAAGCATTTTTGGCCGGGCCCTCTTACTATGGTAGTTAAGAAAACCGAGAATGTTCCGGAGATCACGACGGGAGGATTAGATACGGTTGCCGTTCGCCTTCCCGATAACAAAAACACAAGGGAACTCATAGCTGTATCGGGGTGCCCGCTTGTCGGGCCGAGTGCAAACATTTCCGGCAAACCAAGCCCAACGAAGGCTGCGCATGTTGTCGACGATTTGTGCGGCAAAATAGACGCGGTTTTGATGGGAGAGGATTGCAGGGTAGGGATAGAATCGACCGTACTTGATGTATCGGGAGAAGAATTGACTATACTCAGACCCGGAATTTTAACTGCGGAACAAATTGAGAACTCTGTTGGCGTGAAGGTAAATTTGGATCCCGCATTGATCAAGAAAAAGCATACGATACAGTCGCCGGATCGGCAGAAATCGGATAACGGATTGCTTGAAGATGGGGATCCTGACTTTAAGCCGAGAGCGCCCGGGATGAAATACAGACATTACGCTCCAAATGCGGAAATGCTTATCATCGAGGGAAGCGCAGACAATGTAAAAAAGGAAATAGAACAGCGCAAAGCACAAAATGAGGCGGAGGGCAAGAAGGTCGGGGTAATATTGTTCGATTCGGATGACTTCGAAGAGGCGGCCCATGAGCTGTTTGACCAGCTTCGAATGATGGACAAAACGGGAGTCGATTTAATATTGGCCGGAGCACTTCCGTCCGAGGATGGCCGAGGCTTTGCCATCATGAATAGGATGCTCAAGAGCGCGGGTAATAATATAGTAAAAGTGTAACATCAAAATGCGTTATATGGAGGTGCAGGATATGAAAATTGCTATAGCATCGGATCATGGGGGATTCGATTTAAAGGAAATATTAATTGATATTCTTGTAAAGGAGGGGATCGAGGTCTGTGACCTCGGTACTTATGGTTGCGAGTCGGTGGATTATCCCATGTTTGGCAAGACCTGTGCATTGAAGGTCGCAGAAGGTCATGTTGATAAAGGGATTGTAGTGTGTGGCACCGGCATAGGAATATCCATAGCAGCTAACAAAGTTAAAGGCATACGCTGCGCTCTTTGTACTTCCACGGAAATGGCAGAACTCACAAGAAAGCACAATGATGCGAATATGCTTGCTCTAGGAGGCAGGATATTGGATACAGAGACGGCAATTGAAATAACAAAGACATGGCTAAAAACAGAGTTTGAAGGTGGAAGACATCAAAGACGAGTAGATATGCTAAACGAAATGTAATCTGTAAGCACACAGCTAATTTAGGAGGTAAATATTCATATGGGTAAGGTTTATGTTTTCGATCATCCGTTAATTCAACACAAGACTGCACTTATTCGCCAGACTACAACATCTACTAAGGACTTCAGAGAGCTTGTAAAAGAAATTGCAATGCTCATGGTGTACGAATCGATGAGAGATCTGCCCCTTAGAGAGGTTGAGATAGAAACGCCGATTTGCCAAACAAAGGTAAATGTTTTGGAGGGTGAGGATCTCGCAATTGTACCAATACTTAGAGCAGGGCTCGGAATGGTAGATGGAATACTGCAGCTCGTACCGAATGCAAAGGTAGGGCACATAGGGCTCTATAGAGATCCGGAGACACATGAACCGGTTGAATATTATTGTAAGCTCCCACATGATATAGGGAAAAGACAAATTTTTGTGATAGATCCGATGTTGGCTACGGGTGGAAGTGCTGTAGCTGCTATAGATTTCGTTAAGGCAAGAGGCGGAAAAAACATCAAATTCCTTTGCCTGATTGCTGCTCCTGAAGGAATAGACATCCTTCAAAATGCGCACCCTGATGTTGATATCTTTGTTGCGGCAAAGGACGAGCGACTTAACGAACACGCATACATTGTCCCGGGTCTCGGCGATGCGGGGGACAGAATTTTCGGAACAAAATAAGAAAAACAAACTTTTTAGGAGGGACAGAGCATGAACAATGTGATACCTGATAATATCAGCAAGCATACAAATGTGTACGATGTGCTTGAAGAAAGAGGATTTATAGAGCAGACTACAGATGCAGAGGCTATAAGAGAGCTTTTGGGGAAAGAGAAAATAAGATTTTATATCGGCTTTGACCCGACTGCAGATTGCTTGCATGTTGGACATTTTATGCAAGTAATAATAATGATGTATATGCAGAAATTCGGACATACTCCTATAGTTCTTATCGGAGAGGGCACCGGTTTTGTCGGAGACCCTTCGGGCAGAACGGATATGCGTCTTCTTATGGAACCTGAAACTATACGCAACAATTCAAATAAATTCAAGACATTGTTTGAGAAATTCCTTGATTTTGACGAGGAATGGATGTACACGCCGGGAGAAGGCGTAGAAGGAAAGGGCTCCGGGAACAAAACACCGGAAAAAGGCAAGGCGATATGTGTAAACAACCTGTCTTGGCTGTACCCTTTAAGATACATCGATTTCATAAGAGATGTCGGTACTCATTTTTCGGTTAACAGTATGCTTCGTGCAGAATGCTTCAAGACCAGACTTGAGAGAGAGGGAGGACTCTCCTTCTTTGAATTCAACTATATGCTTATGCAGAGCTACGACTTCATGGTTATGGCTCGTGATATCGGTTGTAAGATGCAGTTTGGTGGAAACGACCAGTGGTCAAATCTGATCGGTGGAGTCGAGCTTACCCGTCGTAAGCTTGGGATGCAGGTTTTCGCTATGACATTTGCTCTTTTGACGACATCTGACGGTAGAAAAATGGGCAAGACACAGAAGGGCGCGCTTTGGCTTGGAGCCGACAGAACCTCGCCTTACGAGTTTTTCCAATACTGGAGAAATGTGGATGATGCCGATATAAATAAGTGTCTTAGAATGCTGACCTTCCTGCCTATGGAAGAGGTAAACAGGCTTTCTTCACTTGAGGGGGCCGAAATAAATAAAGCCAAGGAAGTCCTTGCTTTTGAGATAACCAAGCTCGTACACGGAGAAGAAGAAGCTCAAAAGGCTCTTGAAGGAGCTAGGGCTGCATTTGGTGGAGGACAATCCACAGAAAACATGCCGACAACAGCTATGAAAGCTGCGGAATTCGAAGGCGAGGGAGTCGGAGTTGTAAACCTGATTAAAAGCCTAAGCCTCGTTACGAGCAACGCCGATGGGTTCAGAACAATTGAGCAGGGCGGTCTTCTGATCAACGATGAGAAGATTACCGATGCAAAGATGAATGTAACTTCGGATATGTTCAAGGACGGCAAGCTCATAATAAGAAAAGGTAAGAAGAAATATCATGTCGTTGAGCTTGTATAATTGTGTGCAAGTCCGATTGCTGATTGCTTGAGATGCAACGCGGCCAGAGCGCTAAGCCTGATTGCTTGAAAGGAGTGTCATAATGTCTATTAGCCTTATATCTGTAGGAATATTTATAGTTATGGGAGTTATACTTGGGATTGCTATGATATTCAGATAATCAATTAAGATAGTCAAAGTCGAAAAAGCTTGACATTAAGGTACGCAAGGTATAGACTATAAAATGCATTGCGTACCAATGTTATTTTTGGTGTCAAAAATTTAGCGGTGAACGCAAATTTTTTTCATAAGGGCACAGGATGGATGAGCCGTCCGCATGACCCGAAACTTTTATAGGAATGCCGAAAAAGATTGGAAAACAGAGCTCACGCCGTTCCAATCCCAGTAGACAAGGAGGAATCAATGAAATCATTTATTGCAAAGCCACATGAGGTTGAACGCAAGTGGTATGTAATTGATGCTGAAGGCCGTACACTCGGGCGCTTGGCATCAGAGGTAGCTTCTATCCTGAGAGGGAAGAAAAAGCCTATCTTTACACCTCACGTTGATTGCGGAGATTATGTAATCGTTATCAACGCTGAAAAAATCGAAGTAACAGGCAAAAAGAGAAAAGAAAAGATTTACAAGAGACATACCGGATATCCGGGTGGCCTTCGCGAAATCACTTTTGAAAAATTGCAAGCTAAGAAGCCGGAAGAAATCATCAGACATGCTGTCAAGGGTATGATGCCAGACGGTGCACTCGGCAGACAGATGTACAAGAAGTTAAAGGTTTATGCAGGCCCTGAGCACAATCATACAGCTCAGCAGCCGGAAGCATGGGAATTTTAAGGAAAGGGAGGTATAAACAATGGCAAAAGTCCAGTATGCCGCTACAGGCAGAAGAAAATCATCGGTTGCTAGAGTAAGATTGCTCCCCGGAACCGGAAAAATTACGATAAACAAGAAACCTCTTGAAGAATTCTTCGGAATGGAAATCGTAAGAAGAGAAGTAAAAAGACCTTTTGAAATCGCAGGATGTGAAGGAAAGTTCGATGTTATCGCAACAGTTCACGGTGGTGGATTTACAGGTCAGGCAGGAGCACTTCGCCACGGCATCTCAAGAGCGCTTTGCGTTGCCGACAAAGAAGCATTTAGAGCAGCACTCAAAGCCGCAGGCTTCTTGACAAGAGACTCAAGAATGAAAGAAAGAAAGAAATACGGTCTCAAAAAAGCGAGAAAAGCATCACAGTTCTCAAAGAGATAAGGATTACTGCAACGCAGAACTTCTTATTACAACTCAAAACGATACAAAACCCCATTCTCCAATCACCGGAGTGGGGTTTTTATTTGCACGATTATCTTTTGTTTCTTTATTTTTCTCGTCATAATTTTACACTAAGCGTGCCTTTTGTCTTCTTGCAATGATTTCAATATAATGTTAAAATTAGTGAAATAGAGTGCTAAGCATTTTGTCAAACATTCTTAATCTAATAATTATCAATTAAGTTTTTTTAGAAGACATTGTCATTATGAATATACTTGAAAATAAGAAAGGACAAGCTTATGAATATTAGATTTATTGGAATTCTCGCATCACTTTTAGTCGTAGGCATATTTGCAGTACAGAATTCGGCAGCAACATCAATACGCTTCCTGTTTTATGAAATAAACATATCAAAGGCCATAGTCATTATCGCTGCCGTTGTAATAGGCTGCATTATAGGCTTGATGGTTTCTGTGCTCAAGACACTGAAAAAGAATAAAGAAGTAAAAAGTGCCACAAAGGAATATAACAATTCGCAAATGAAGCTGAGAGAGCTAGAAGAAGACAATCGTAGGCTCGAAGCGTCAAATGCCAAGATTAAAGAAGAAATAGAAGAGGTTAAGAGAAAAGCATCAGAGGCTGCAGCACAAGCAATGTCAGCTGTTGAAGTTGCCAAAGCTACTCCTACCGAAGCCCCAGCAGGCTCCTCGGAAACGAGGGGAGACGCTATTGCAGAAGCTGATCAAAAGGACTCATCGAAGAGTAAATGGAGTAAATTCTTTGATATGTAAAGAAATCTGATGTGTAAAACAATTCATCATATAAAAAATTTTGATAAATCTGTTAAAAATTTATCAAAATCATGTTGCGCACCTGCAAGAAGTGTGTTATATTTATAACAGAAGGTCACGAATGGCATTTCCGACCGTATTAATTTTATTAAAGTGGTAAGGAGACATGAGATGTCAAAAGATTTAAATATAACAGCAGAAAAGCAGAGTGATGCGCCATATCGCTGGTTGTTTTTTACGGACACAAGAGAAGTTTCGGATGATGAAAATTACAGGGAGAAAATTATGTCAGCCTTAAAGGACGAAAATTTTAAGATTGAGATTCTTAACGCGGCCTTGGATAACAAATAAATAGGATTAAAAACCAGAAAAATCCCCCGAATTCAAGAGATTGATTTACGGGGGTTAATTGTTTTTTGGGAATTGAGCGTTAGGCTACTTACAGTTGAATTAGCTGTTTTTAGTGGATTGCACGAAACTATCTTAGAGCCGATATATCCAGCTTGTTGAATTGTGAAAGACACGGCAACAGTTTTTTGGCAATATAGAGGCAGCCGCCTTCGTCATCCGACTCTATATTGAGGGGCATAATGGGGTCGTGAAGCGATTTTCTGAGCAGACACCAGCCATTGCCGCTGTTGGAGTCAAAGCGAATTCTAACACCCTCGTAATTCGGCTCGACAAGGCTGAGACCATCATTTTGCGAAGCCCATAGCTTGATAGCCGATAAAACCTCGTCTCCGTAGCCGCTGAAGTCTTCTGCCATAATAGGGAACCGTACTTCGATCGCTTCTTTTGCCTCCTCAAGGTCGGCTATAAGCGAGTCAATGGTATTCCTCTCCACTGCGAGCTGCGCAGCTTTAATGACTATTTGTGTGGCAAGATATGCACCGTCATCGAGGAAAAAATTCTCTCTTATAGCGGCATGACCTGACGTTTCTATTGCAAGAGCGCAATCTACACCATTAGCATTTAATTCTATCGCCATATTTATAACATTCTTATAACCTCGCTTAAATCGCAAATGCTTGAGTCCTAGATTTTTCTCCAGAAAAACGGTGAGTTGATCGCTTGTAATACTGTCTGTTACGACGGTAGAGCCCGGGCTGCTTTCGGCTATGAGAGCGGCCGCCAGTGCAACGATTCTATTCCTGGATATTTTGCGTCCGTTTTTATCCACTGCCGCAGAGCGGTCAACATCGGTGTCGAAAATAAGGCCAAAATCACTTCCGGAGGAGATAACTGCGTCACTTATAGCAGCCATAGCCTCTTTATTTTCCGGGTTTGGTGCGTGGTTTGAAAAACGGCCGTCGGGATCGAGATAGCGGCTTGCCGACACATCTGCACCAAGTGGAGCGAGCACCTTTTCAGCATAAAAGCCACCGCTGCCATTACCTGCATCGACCGCTATTTTAAGATTTTCAAGAGGTCTTTCGCTGCCAGTACCCTCACAAATCAATTTTCTCAAATGAGCACAGTATGTTTCCATCAATTCACATTTTTCGGGTTCGTCTAATGAATCTAAAATTATTTCTGCTTGCTCTGCAAAATTTATAATTTCTGTGATATCGATTTTATTCAGGCCGCCGTCCTTACTGAAATATTTGAAACCATTTCTGTTAAAGGGCAGATGGCTGGCGGTTATCATAATTGCTCCGTCGCAGTTATATTCTTCAAAAACTGTAGACATAAACATTGCAGGAGTTGAGGCAAGGCCACAGTCGAGAACACGGATGCCGTGTGATGCCAAAGCTTTTGCTGCAGAGAATAGAAGCGCTTCTCCCGAAAGGCGGGGATCCCTTCCGATTGCAACCGTTAGCTTCGTTGCGGGCTTGCCGGTCTTCCTTGTAAGCCATCCGGCAAAACCCGATGAAAGATCCTGCGCGGTATCAGGTGTGAGATTTACCTGTTCATTTTCAACGCCTTCCATGGCGACGCCTCTGATGTCGCTACCGTTTTGTAATTTTTTATAGTTCTTCAGATGCATATAACATTTCCTCGTTTTTCTTAATTCTACTATTTGTTATATTATAGAATAAAAACCAGGCAGTCGCAAGGATGAAGCACAAGTAAAACCATAGCATTGTGAAGAGCGGGCAGATCAATCCCATGCAATTTCCTTTCATTGTGCTATAATCCCAAACGTTAAAACCGTACCATTTATTGACGATTAAGCCAACCGCAAACTCATAAAACGTTATTACCAGTGCCCCGATAATAGCTTTTATCGTAATTGGCGCATTTTTTATTGAAAGATTTATATAATAAAGAGAAACAAGGCATGCTCCTCCGGTCAAAACCATCGACCAATGAGTGAAACCCCTAAACAGTATTTCTATCATGCCATAACTCACACACCCAACCAAAAAAATAAACATAACTTTTAAATTTTTTTTCATAAGTTTAGTATTTTACTGCAAAATAAAAATAACTCGTGGTATAATTAAGAAAATTAAAAAAACAGGAGGGATATTATGGCGGGATTTTTTGATAAAGCAATGGATGTGGCTAAGAGTGCTGCAACAGTTACCGGGGATGTTGCAAAAAAAGCTGCAGAGAGAACGCAGGACACTATAGAAGTTTCGAAGATTAATGCGAAAATCAAGGAAGAGAAGGAAAAAGTTGGGAAAATACAGTCGGAAATCGGATTGTATTTTCTCGATAAATATAATGCAGGAGAGCTCACCGATGCTTTTGTGGCAACAAAAGCACAAGAGATAGAAAAGATTAGTGAGCAGATTGAGATATACGAGAGCAAGGTCTCCACGATTAAAGAAAAATAAGGTAAAAAAAGCCATAAAAAAGGATGCCCCGACGGCATCCTTTTAAGTGCGAATTAAGATTTTTATTCCTGTTTAAATCGCTTTCAATGAGCGATTTTTTTATTTATCCAAGTTGAATGTAAACATTTGTGGGCTGTAGCTATCGGCGTTATACATAAGTATTACGAGATCCGGGTCGAAATCCTCAGCATATTCTGCAACATTGCGATTGAAGAGCCTGAGGTCGATAGCTCTTACCTCGTGTATTCCTAAGGATAGGAAACTGTATATTGGTATACCAAATGAGTCTTTGATTATCAAGACCTTGTCGTCATTGCCCGCAAGGGTGTTAACGAACTGTAGCTCTTCGTAATCCCCGTGGTATACGGCGTATCTGTTTGTATCAATTGCCGTATCGTCAACATAATGATTCTCAAGTATCGCCTGATCGAAAATGCCTTCAAACACTTTCCCTTCGCCGTCCATTTGCTTCAAAATATAGTGATTGTTGAAGTTCGGTGTGATTAAGGTAAAGTTGTCGGTTCCGCCGTATATTTGCCCTACACGGCGTCCCATTGAGCCAAGGTAATTTTTCTCATATTTTTTCTCATTAAAGTTTTTCATATCAAAAAGCCCGGGCTCCAACGAAAATCCGTAATCATCGTGCAGCCTTTGTGCAATAAGCCTCGTTGCCAGGAAAGAACCCTCGATGGTCCAGTGATGGTCCGTATTGAAAAATAACTCGTTTTGAGTCATACCGCTTTCCCAAAATTCCTTGCGAATATCGTATACTTCTATGCCGGATTTACTTATCTTTGAAACGAATTCATCAGCATTCTCGTTGGAATAGTCGTGCACATTTGCGGGAAGCTGCGGCACATCCATGTATTCATAGGGAGGCAGCTTATATGGAAGCTGTATATAAAGGAAGGGGATGCCTTTATCGTTCAGCGCATTTGCAAGCTGGCCCGTTTGTGTGCACGCATCATCGACATATTTCTTCGGCACAGCAAACGTCGTCTGCCCGTATGGTGTTTTATATAAAGCCCCGTAGTTTACATCTGTGATAACATCCTTGTTCATGGCGAGCTGTGCAAGACCGTACAATTCCACAAAGCTTTGGCGCTGAAATGCTCCGTCGTTCACAGCGCCCTCAAGAGCGTCAATTGCGCCGTTCACTCTTTGCAGATAAGGTGCACCTGTAGGAACAGTTGCTCTGTAAGTATTGATAAAGCTGCCACCGATAGACCTGAACGAAGTAAACATGCCAAGAAACATCACCGTGATTATGATTAAAAATATTACGGTTGTGATTTTTTGTCTTGTATTATCTTTTAAAGAGTTTTTTATTTTCTCAAACATTACATTTTCTCCTTGCAGATCCACCGATTAAAAATTAAAGTAAATAAAAGGATTGTAAGCGCCTTTTATTAGATACGAAACGGATATGAGCAATCCGCCGATGATTATAGCGGCATAAATTGCAGCAACGGCAGGATTTGTTGTCGCAAAGCGTTTACCCGCCCATTCCGAAATTTTATTTGCAACAGGCATTGAGAATATAGCACCGAATATAAAGAAAAACATGTTTTCTTTGAAGAATACGGTGAAATTTGCATCTATAAGTGGTTGCCCCGATAGCCCGAACATTACGGATAGATAGTGTCCTGCGTCCGAAATTGTGTTTGATCGGAAGAGCACCCAGCCCATTATTACAAAAAGCATTGTGTAAATATGCTTCACAGGTATTGGAATCCGCTCGTTTTTCTCAAAGCCGGTTAGCTTTTCCATGGTCAGAAACACAAAGTAAAGAAGGCCCCACGAGATGAATGTCCAGTTGGCGCCGTGCCATATTCCTGTCAAGCCCCAGACCACGAAAAGGTTAAAGACGAGGCGTGCCTTTGAGGCTACGCGGCTACCTCCGAGAGGGAAGTACACATAATCTCGGAACCAGTTACCAAGCGAAATATGCCAACGCCTCCAAAATTCCGAAAGTGATTTTGAAATATAAGGGTAATTGAAGTTTTCCGGGAAATGGAAGCCAAACATACGGCCCAGACCGATAGCCATATCGGAATATCCCGAAAAGTCAAAGTAAATTTGAAATGTATATGCGAGCGCGCCCAGCCATGCGAAGGCTACGGAGAAATCTCCTGTACCTGCAAGCGCAAAGCTCTGATCTGCGACGATAGCAAGGTTATTCGAAATAAGAACCTTCTTTGCGAGTCCTATCATGAAGCGACAGCTTCCGAGGGAGAAGTCGTTGAAGGTTTCCTTTCTATTCATGATTTGGTCGGCTATTGTTTGATATCGTACGATAGGCCCTGCAACAAGCTGAGGGAAAAAGGCTATGTAAAGGCCCACATTGAAAAGATTCCTCTGTACGTCCGCGCGGCCTCTATATATATCTAGTACATATGAAATAGCTTGGAAGGTAAAGAATGAAATGCCTATCGGCAGAGGAAGATCGGGAACCTGTATATTGGCGCCAAAGAGTGCATTAGTATTATGCACTACGAAGCCTAAATATTTGAAGCTGAATAGGATGCTCAGATTGAATATGAGCATCAAGACGAGAAGCGGCTTTGCCTTCGCCGGATTGTCTTTTATCTCATCGGCCTTTATGCCGAGAATCCAATTGCCTATTACAGAAAGGACTATAACCGCAACAAACCAAGGCTCGCCCCATGCGTAAAACGCAAGGCTGGCAACCAGCAAAAAATAGTTCTGAATTATTCTGTGTTTTCTGAGCGGTACAAAGTATATGAAGAGTACACAAGGCAGAAACACTATAAGAAAAGTCATTGATGAAAAAAGCATATAAATTACTCCGATTTCCTATAAATATTTATTTTATATTGTGCTTTGCTTGCTTTAGCCGTAAAGAGAGCTCCTGTCTTTTGCTTTCAGGAAGCTGTGTTATAACCATTGCTATAAACATAATCACGCACCCTGCAAGTTCTCTTGTTGAAAGGGTTTCGTTGAGAATTATCATACCCGTCAGTACTGCGAAGACCGCCTCTGTACTCATTATAAGTGATGCGGCTGTTGGCTCTGTATGCTTTTGTGCAATAATTTGTAGAGTATAAGCCACGCTACATGACATTACGCCGGTAAACAGAAGAGGGATATATGCTGCAATTATATTGCTAAGCTGCGGATGCTCAAACAACATCATTGGTAAGATGGCAATTGTGCCGCAAACTGCAAATTGCAGGCAAGAGAGCGTAACGCCATCGCACTTTCGCGAAAAATGATCCACAACTAAAATATGAGATGCAAAAAAAAACGAGCTTATTATCATCAATAGGTCACCCCTGTTGAAATCCAATGGATTGAGCCCATCAGGAGGTGCACACAGGAGGTATAGTCCAACTGCGGCAATAGCTACGCAAAACAATACGATGCGAGTTATTTTTTTGCCTATAAAGGTTCCGAGGATAGGAACGAGCACTATATATAAAGCAGTAATGAAGCCGGCTTTCCCGGCGTCAGTGTATAGCAGTCCGATTTGCTGAAGCGTAGTGCCTCCGAATATTACAATCCCGCAAAAAAAGCCACCTAGAAGAAGATTTTTTATAGTGTTGTCCGGCTCTTCCTTGCAAGCACGCTCATTTTTCTTATTGTTGTTATTCATCACCATAATAACCGGTATTAGAACGATTGCTCCTATTATAAATCTAATGCAATTAAAGGTAAATGGCCCGACGTAATCCAAACCGGCCTTCTGTGCTACAAAAGCAGCACCCCAAATAAATGCGGTCAAAAGCAGCAGAAAATTACTCCTTGTCTGCTTTGTCATTAACCTCACATCCTTTCTCAAGATTATACTATATAGTTTTTCTTCCCAAAAGCCAAGTAAAATTTGCACAAAGTACAAAAGAATGTTAACATTATATACAATAATGTAATTGCGGAAAGAAGGTTATTTTAATGAGTATTGAAATAATTTCAAATATATATTTGATAAGGCATGGATTGACGGAAGGGAATTTGAAGAATTGGTGCTACGGAGGGATTGATATTCCTCTCGCGGATGAAGGTATCCAAGGGATAAAAGTTCGTGTTAGCCAAAAGGCTTACCCAAATTACGAAAATGCGGATTTATACACTTCCGCAATGAAAAGGGCAAGGCAGACTTTTAATCTTATATACGGTGAAATCGAGAGTACCCCCGTAGAGGCCTTTAATGAATTCCACTTTGGAGAATTTGAGGGGAAAACTATCGAGGAGCTTAAAATGCTCGACTCGTTTTTGGAGTGGTCACGTGATAAGACGGGCGACAGAAGCGCCCCGGGAGGCGAAAGCTTCAACGGCTTCAGAAAAAGAGTTTCATCGGGATGGCAGAAGCTTGTAGAGCTGCATAGCGAAAAAGAGTTGTTAAATGAGCGCGAGGGAAGTCCTGTAGCCTCTGTGCTTGTATGTCATGGAGGCGTTATCAGCGTCATAATGGATGAAGTTTTTCCTAAAGCGAACAGTAAACTATTCGGATGGACGCCCGACCCCGGGCATGGATATGCTATATCTATGCGGCGCGGGGAGCCCCTTAGCTATGAGGCGTTCTAAAATTTACCCTTAAGACGACGAACCAGTGCGGATGCGGCAATTATTTTCAGGCAATCGCCGAGGATAAAGGGTGCTACGCACATTGCGATTGCGGCCGCGGGAGTCGAACCCGTAACAAATGAAAACCAAAATGTTCCCAAAAGATAACAAGACAACAATCCGGCAACCGACCCTGCCGGATTGTTAAATTTTCCGGAAAGGTAAGCGCAGGAGATATATCCGACGATAAAGCCGCCGGTCGGGCCGGCCAATATGGAGAGGCCTCCTGTGCTGCCGTTAAAAACAGGAAGCCCAACGGCCCCGAGCAGTACGTATACTAATGCGGCTATAACCCCATTTTTAGGGCCTAGCAGAGCTCCCGCGACAAATATAGGGAGAAGAGCGAGGTTCATAGGTACAGGAGTAAATGGCAATGGTATAAATATGTAAGAGCACACCGCTGTCAGAGCGGCAAAAAGAGCGCAAATTATTAAATCCTTTGTTTTCATTCCAAAATAATGCTTATCTCGCCTGTAGAGAGTGTGTCCAGCGTGCCATCGGCGTATTCTATCACAAGCCCGGCATCGCATGATATATCGACGGCTTTTGCTTTTTCGCCGGTTCTCGCAATTTGTATGTTTCTGTTAAGAACCATATTTCTCTCTTTGTATTCGGAGATAAAATTCCTTTCCTCTATAGTCTCAAGCATGGTCATAATGTTGTGTGTCAATTCCCCTGCAATCGCATTTCTGTGGCACTGCTGAGATAAGCTTCCGGCTTTTTCCTTTATATCCCTAGGGAAACCGCCTTCGGGCTCCGTTATATTAATACCTACCCCGATTATGACGCTTTCTATTTGGCCGGTTTCGAAATTTGATACGGCTTCCGTAAGTATCCCGGCAACCTTCTTGTTCTCGAGGTACAGGTCATTTACCCACTTTATATTAGTTTCAATGCCGCAAACAGTCGATATCGCCCTTGCGCTTGCAACGGCAGCCATTGCAGTAACCAGCACGGCCTTGGATATATCGAAATTGGGGTTTACGATCAAAGTCATATAAAGACCGGTGCCCGGAGGCGAATAAAAATTGCGCGACATTCTTCCGCGACCATTCGTTTGAGAGTCTGAAATGACGACTGTGCCATGAGCTGCTCCCTTTAGGATTAGCCTTTTGGCTTCCGAGTTTGTGGAATCGGTGAGGTCGTAAACAACAAAAGTGCCTGGCTCAAAAGCGGGGTATTTCTCATTCAGATAAACTTTTATGCCGGCTTCCGATAATTTATCGTCCGAAGAAGCTAGAGAGTAGCCTTTATTTGTTACAGCGTCTATACTGTAGCCTTGTTTTTTTAGTTTTGCAACGGATTTGCTTATCGCATTTCTGGAAACGTCCAAAGCTGATGCGAGTTTTTCTCCTGAAATATAGCTACCTTTGTTTTTGTACAATTCATAAAGTATTTTATCTCTTACGGAGATGCTTGGAGTATTCATTTTTATCCTCCTTATATTGAGAACAGGATTTTGTATATCGGTAGTATATCTCTGAGCTCAGCCAATGTCAACCATAAAAAATAAAAAGGTTACAATAAAAATGTTGAAGCAAGAAGGTTTCTCGCTCCAACATTTAAATGTAGGCTTAATTCTATTATTTTGATTTTAAGTTACCGGATTTCCGTCCTCTGCTACTGTTGTAACCATTTCAAAGCGAAGCTGGCCGTCTACGACATTGTCAGCAAAGAGTAACATCCCTTTTGATTCCATGCCTTTGAGTTTTCTTGGCTTAAGGTTTGCAACAACGATTACATTTTTGCCGATAAAATCCTCAGGTTTGAAAAATTCCGAAACGCCTGAAAGTATCTGCCTCTTTTCGGTGCCCATCTTGACTTGGAAAACTAATAGTTTATCAGCTTTTGGGTGACGCTCCGCACTTATTACGGTGCCGACCCTCATGTCGAGCTTGTCAAAAGTTTCAAAATCAATTTCCGGCTTCAGCTCAAGAGGAATATTATCGCTCTTAGGAGTGCCTTTCATCGCTTCAAGCTCTGCCAATTCCTTATCGATATCCAGACGAGGGAAGATAGGGTCTCCTTTTGATACCTTTTGGCCATCGAGCCTATTGAACACAAAAGCGTCGTCCCATAGTATTTCTGTTGCCCCGATTCCCAGCTGCTTCCTTATTTCCTCTGCGGTCGTGTGCATGTAAGGGTGAATCAGAAGAGATATTATTCTGAGGGATTCCGCAAGGTTGTGAAGTACGGCGTCGAGCCTTTCTTTACAAGCCTCATCCTTTGCCAACACCCATGGTGTATTTTCATCAATGTATTTGTTGGCTCTGCGAACGAGTATCCATATTTCTTCTATTGCAAGGTTAAATTGGAATTTATCCATTTGCTCTTCAACCTTAGCGGCTGCTGAAATTGCAATTTCTGTAAGATCCTTGTCTGTCTCCAAAAGTGCCGGATTGTCGGTGCCTACCCCTGCAGCAGGTATAACGCCACCGCAATATTTTTCAATCATCGAAACCGTTCTCGAAACTAAATTGCCGAGGTCGTTTGCGAGATCATAGTTCATTCTCTTGAGCATGATTTCATTCGTGAATATGCCGTCCTGTCCGAAACTGTATTCGCGAAGCAGAAAGTATTTCAGCGCATCAATGCCGTATCGTTCGATAAGCTTCACCGGGTCTACTATGTTGCCCTTGGATTTACTCATCTTGCCTCCGTCTATCAGAAGCCAACCGTGACCGCGCACCTGCTTTGGCAGAGGCAAATCTGCGGACATGAGCATTGCGGGCCATATGATGCTGTGGAAGCGAACGATTTCTTTGCCGACTAAGTGAACATCGGCAGGCCAATATTTGTCGTAAAGCGCAGGCTCGTCCGGCCAACCCAAGGCCGTGATATAGTTTGCGAGAGCGTCGAGCCAAACGTAAATGACGTGCTTCTCGTCGAGAGGGACCTTGATGCCCCAATCAAAGGTCGACCTTGATATGCAAAGGTCCTCCAAACCCTGATTGATAAAGGCAATCATCTCATTCCTTCTTGTATCCGGCTGTAGGAAGTTCGGATTTGTTTCAAACAGATTCAGAAGGGCCTGTGAATATTTTGAAAGCTTAAAGAAATACGCCCCCTCCTTTGCCTCTTGAACAGGTCTGCCGCAATCAGGGCAGGCTCCGTTCACCAGCTGATTTTCTGTCCAGAAGGATTCACAAGGAGTACAGTAAAGCCCTTCATATTCGCCTTTATATATATCACCTTTTTCATACATTCGCATGAATAATTGTTTAACGCGTTTTTGGTGTCTGTCTTCTGTTGTTCTGATAAAGTCATCATTGGAAATCTCCATAGTTTCCCAAAGATCCTTTATTCCGTCTACGATTTGATCTACATATGCTTGAGGAGTCATTCCTGCCGCTTCTGCAGCGGTCTGTATCTTTTGCCCGTGCTCGTCCGTTCCTGTCAGGAAATGCACATCATATCCGCTCAGACGCTTAAACCTTGCCATGGCATCCGCCATTACTGTGCAATACGTGTGGCCGATATGAAGGTTTGAGCTAGGGTAATAGATAGGGGTGGAAATGTAATATGTTCCCTTATCTTTCTTCATTTTCATCATCCTTTCTTCTCCGACTCGAATGAGAGACGGAAGTCTTCACATTAGGATATCACAATTTTCAAAAAAAATCCACATTCTAGCAATATGATAGGCATTTTTTGTCTTAAAATATACAATAATGTATGTTAAAATGAATTATTATAAAGAAATTCGGGGGAAAGATTAAAAATGTTGTATGATTCGCATGCTCATTTGAATAATGAGGGATTTTCTGAAGAAGAAAGGGCGGAGCTGATAGAAGCTGTCCGAGCTGCAGTTTCCGGAGGTCTTCTGTCATATGTAAACGATATCGGCTTTGATTTGGAGAGCTCTGTGCTTGCGGCGCGCCATGCCGAAATGTACGATTGGTGCTACGCGGCTGTCGGTTGTCATCCTCACGATGCCAAGAATTTTGATGATATGCAGCTTTCCATGATAAGGATGCTAGCGGGAAAAGAAAAGGTAAAGGCAATCGGTGAAATCGGACTGGATTTCTACTACGACCATTCGGATAAGGATACTCAGAGATATTGGTTCAGGAAGCAAATACAGCTAGCAAATGAGCTTGCAATGCCTATAGTGATACACGATAGGGATGCCAATGCGGAATGTATGCAGATTTTAAAGGAAGAGGGCGCCTTTTCCGATGAAAGGATAAACAAATTCCCGAGGAGACCCGCGCCGGATGATATTCCCAGTGCGTCAAAGGATGCGCGTGTTCTCATGCATTGCTATTCGGGCAGCAAGGAGCTTGCAGAGCAGTATATAAGGCTGGGGGCTACTATATCGATAGCGGGACCTGTTACTTATAAAAATAACAGGAAGACGATAGAGGTAGTTAAGGAAATCCCGGCGGAGTTCCTTCTTGTCGAGACGGATTCGCCTTACTTGACTCCGGTGCCACATAGAGGCAAAAGAAATATGCCTCCTTATGTGAAGCATACTGCCGAAAAGATTGCCGAGATAAAGGGAATCCCATTTGAGAGGGTTGCGGAAATTACCAGGAAGAACGCAATGAGATTTTTTAATATAGAATAAAATAAAGAGGTGCCCTAGCATGAACTGACCCTTGTCAAGTAGACGAGTAATTTAATTAAAATCCTATGCACATTTTGATGCATGGTTTCGGTATTCTAAAGGAGCCATGCATCCTAATCTTTTTTGGAACCTTTCTCCATTATAAAA
>JAQWFH010000062.1 GCA_028704515.1 Eubacteriales bacterium | reverse complement strand
CCACTCGATATCTTAGAACAGGGCGCAATACTTTACTGTATAGGTTATGTTGGGATCCTGGGACATCGGCCTGCTCAGATGCATTATCGGATGCACGAATAGCGATGTAAGCTTGCATGCCTTCCATCTGTTTCATTTGATATTCCTTCATAAATTCCAACTGCTCTTCTGTACACTTTAAAAGAATCTCTCTTGTGATGGAAGAATCTCGAATCTCAACATATGGAAATCCGCCGCAGGCATAGATTTCTTTTATAATCTGTTTTACCAAAGGTTTTGCCGAATCCCCGTCATATGAAACCAAGACACGTTCTCCTCTTTGAACGTTACAGGAATAATGCACCAGAATATCGGTCAGTTTTTTAATTCTATTATCCATTGCCTATCTCCTTTTGATTAAATTACACCCCTTATTCTACCATAATAGAGATAATATAGCCATGAAATCGAAAAATATTGCTTCTTGTATTGACACAGAGGTTATGATACCCTAATTCCATACAAAGCAGTAACGGACGGAGAAATTTATGAAACATATATTTATACTAAACCCGGCAGCAGGAAAAGGCAGAGCGGAAATTGAAGTGCTTCCCAGAGTTTTAGAAGCAGTCAAAGATGAAGGCGTTGACTTTGAAATCCATCGGACAATAAATATAAAAGATGCCACCAACTATGTCAAAAATCGTTGTGTTGCCGGTAATGGTGAACCTATGCGGTTTTATGCCATCGGTGGTGACGGTACATTAAATGAGGTGGTCAACGGGGCTTTTGGCTTTAATAATATAGAGGTCGGCTATATTCCGGCAGGAACAGGAAATGACTTTGCCCGGGTTTTTAAAAATCCTCAATTTTTTAAAGATATAAAGAGGCAATTGAACGGAAAAGCTAAAACAATCGACCTGATCCAATATAATGATCGGGTTTTTATTAACGTGTTGAACATTGGATTGGATTGCCAAGTGGTGGCTGAGGTTATTAATCTCAAGAAAAAACCATTTTTACGAGGGGCCCTGGCCTATGGAGTTGGTGTAGCGATAGCTTTTACCGGTAATCGCGGCTGTGATTTGACCATAACCATGGAGGATGGACGTATGCACCAGGGAGAAATTACCTTGGTTGCAGTCGGGAACGGGGCTTTTTACGGCGGGGGCTTTAAGGGAATGCCCAGGGCCAAAATTGATGATGGGCTTCTGGATTTAAGCATCATAAACAAGGTAAACCGAAGAACCTTTTTAAGCCTGATCATGGACTATCGGAAAGGGACCCATTTGGACAAAGCAAAAGCCAAGGATCTCTTTCATTACATACAATGCAAATCTCTTACCATTAATTCCGATAAAAAGATGCAAATCTGTATTGACGGAGAATTGGCAGAAGCAGAAGAAATAGCCATCTCTATACTACCGGGGGCTCTTCGTTTTTCAATCCCCGATGGCTGCGAATAAAGATTGAAATCGGAGAGAGGATATGCTAAAATAAAATTCGTTGTCAATTTAATATGGAGCATGGAGCGGTATCGAAGTGGTCATAACGGGGCTGACTCGAAATCAGTTTGGCGGCAACGTCACGTGGGTTCGAATCCCACCCGCTCCGCCAAAATATATCCTCACCATTATGCAAATGCAGGTGGGGATATATTTTTTTGGCGAAAGTTGTTGAATAAACCCACGTGTGGTAGAGGTATCGGGGGAGGGCACCTCCCCTGATGAGAGATGACATTTTATTACTGTCATCTTGATGTTGTCATCGGATCACTGCTTCGGGGGTGACAGGCAGGATGTCGCCAAGCCTGCCGCCAAGAGGGGGCAGAGCCCTCTATGGAGCAAATCGGTACCAATTCAGGATCGATTTTTGCACCCTTCCGTGTCATGATGCACCAGAGGTTTTTCTGCACCTTGTTTTTCGTGTCATAGTTCAAGAAACGTGTCATAATGCACCAAGACATGAGTTTGCCCTGCTACTATCCGGTTCGCTCCGGAGGGTAGCGGGGCTTTTTGTTTTTCAAACCAATAGAAACAGAAAATAAAGTAATATAAGAGACTCCATTTAAAGGCTATGCGAAGCTGCGCAAGCTCATGGATCGTTGTGTGTTGACTCCTGTTCAAACTTGAGGGTTAATGCCCATGCTGCGGTGGTTTTAAATAAAATATTTAAACTTCAAAAGTCGCAATCATTTTGAACCTTGTCAAACGTTATATACTATATGGGACATCCTTATTTATACAAGGGGATGTAGGTAAAGAAAAAACTTGGGTACCTCAATCATTTTGAATACAATAGAACGTTCTATATTATGAGGGAATCTTCCGGAGGATTGGCCTTGATACATGATGATGCGTTATTACAAAAAATAAGAGATGGCGATAGCACCAGTCTGGATAAACTTGTTGCCTTTTATTATCCAGACATTCTTCGTTATTGCTTATGGCACACACCGAATAGACAGACGGCTGAGGATGCAACGCAGGATACTTTTTTGAAAACCATCCGTCACCTTGACGCTTATGTCCATTGCGGTAAATTTAGAGCATACCTTTATAAAATCGCCGCCAATGTATGCATTGATTATAGCCGTAAAAAGACTATGGAGCAGTTGCCCGATGATTTACAGGAATACGACATTCAGATGGAACGAATAGAATCGGATGCACATTTTCTCTGGCTACTGCGCGATTTGTCTGACGAACAGCGGGAAGTCGTCCTGTTACGTTTCGCACATGAACAAAAAATTCGAGAGATCGCGGAGGTGATCGGAGTACCGATGCGCACGGTACAATCCCGGTTACGAAGCGCACTCAAACGGTTAGAAAAAGACTTCGGCAAGGAGGTAAGATAGGTGAACAAAAAATTGCGTTCAGAATTACAGGCTGCATTGAAATCCCAGACTGACCTGAAAATATCGGAGGAACATTTGATGCAAACAATACGGGCCTCCCGTATGGCATATCAAAGCCGCAGACAGAGGGAACGTATTCGGTATCCGGCTTTTTTGTTACGACAGGTACGATTTGTCGGCGCACCTGTTTGGCTGTTGCAGGGCTTTCTTCTGCTGTGTGCATTCTGGCTGTTTGGATTTGGGGATATAGGCACTGTATCTAATTTGGCTCCACGCCATTTGCCGGTATTGCTTGGATGTTTTGCGGTCTTTATCGCCATGACCAGCATCCCCTTTATCGGACGTTCGGCGCAGTATCGAATGCTTGAAACAGAAATGGCAACACGGATTTCAATTCCCAAATTATTGCTTACCCGGATTTTCATTATCGGTATTGGCAATGTACTCTTGCTTACGGTATCCTTTCTTCTTGCAAGTACGAAAGCAGAATTTGGAGCCGGAAGCGTCGCTTTATTCCTGTTGCTTCCCTATTTGGTTGCCTGTTGCGGCTGCCTATTTATTCAAGCCTATGCACATAGGGGGTATCAGGGCTTTATCAGCACAGCTTTTTGCTTCTCCTTAACCGCACTACTGTTTGTATTATATAAAACTGCCCCGATGGTTTATGAACAGGCATTTGCCCCCATTTGGGGAGCGTTATGTACGCTATGTGCCGTGATTCTTATAATAGGAATTTATCGTCTGCTGGATAAATCGGCATCCCTCGACCTATCCCTTAATGGGATATAAAAACAAGAAAAGGAGTATACACATGGAGCTTACAATTCAAGAGCTTACAAAACGTTACAAGGACAAAACCGCCGTAAACAATGTGAGCCTGACGCTTACCCCTGGTGTTTGGGGGCTTCTCGGCGCAAACGGCGCGGGGAAAACAACCTTGATGCGGATGGTGGCCGGTATATTAACGCCCACTTCCGGCAAGGTACAGTACGATGGCATTGAAATTAAGACATTAGGCGAAGCCTATCGGGATGTCTTTGGCTATCTGCCGCAGAATTTTGGATTTTATCCGGAATTTACGGTGACAGACTATCTGCAATATATGGCTTCGCTGAAGGGGCTGCCCAAAAAAGATACCAATTTGAAAATAGATGAGCTGCTTCACCAGCTAACCCTTGCGGACGTTCGGAGCAAACACATCCGCAAGCTGTCCGGCGGGATGCAGCGCAGAGTGGGAATTGCTCAAGCACTTTTGAACGACCCGGATATTTTAATTCTGGACGAACCTACAAGCGGCCTTGATCCCGGTGAACGCATACGATTCCGAAATATTTTATCAGAATTTGCACAACAGAGAATTGTGTTGATTTCCACTCATATCGTATCTGATGTCGAGTATATCGCAAACCGCAATGCGATAATGAAAGACGGTAAAATTATTGCGGTTGATACCACAGACGAGCTTGTAAAAATGATGGACGGTAAGGTATGGCAAGGTACTATTCCGGCGGAACAGCTTCACCATTATGAGCGCACCGTCCGGGTTGTGAGCGTTCGTAATGAAGACGGAGGAAACGTATCAGTACGGTATGTTGCGGAAAATTCGAGCTTGCCGAATTCACAGGCCACCGCCCCACGCCTTGAGGACTTGTATCTCTGGCTGTTTCGTGGCGAGGAAGCCGTAAAGGAGGATGTAGTATGAAGCGTATGATTGCTTTGGAATTGAAACGTGTGGCAAAAACTCGTTCTACATGGATATTAGCGGCGGGTGCGCTCCTGCTGTCGGTGGTTATGGCTCTTCTGGTTATCTCCTTTGCGCGCCATTGGAACCTTGATGAAAGCGGTGCGGAAATTAGGCTGGCTGGCAGAGAAGCGATACAGGCTAATCAGGAAATGCTGAAACCGATTGAGGGAGAGCTTACGCCGGAAAAAATACGCGCCGCCTTTGAAACCTATCATGAGGTATTCGAAACCTACGGAGCAAAGACGGAGGATATACCAAAAGACGTATACTATCAAAAATTAGCGCCAATCAATGTGATTTTGAATAGCGTCCGTGAGGTTTATGTCGATAGTTCTACAGGTATTCCTATACCTTTATATGAAATCTCACCTGAAGAAGCAGCGAATTTCTATGAGCAGCGCACGGAGCGCCTTGCGGACTATTTATCATATGAGTATAAAGACTCTCCCGATGCTGTCGAACAGGCTCTTTCCATAAACGAGAAAGTAAATGCGCCATTCTATTATGTGTATGGTGTTGGGGACAGCGACACATCAGAGTATCTTACCATGTGCATTTTCCTATTGGTTATGTTATGCACCGTCATTGCCGCCCCCATTTTCTCCGCTGATTATCAAAGTGGTGCAGATGATATATTGCGTTGTGCAAAACATGGGCGGTGGCGTTTGGCGGTGGTAAAGCTGTTGTCTGCCATTCTGCTTACTGCAGCGATTTTTGCAGTTTGTGTAGCTGCGTTTATCTTAATTTCATACATTGCGTTCGGTTGGGATAGCCTGAAAACAACGCTGCAATTGGCGTTTTCCGCAATTTCCTTTGTTCCGCTTACTGTAGGAGAAGCCAATACGCTGGTTGTTCTTTCCGGCTTGCTTACATTCCTTGCGACGGTATGCTTTACGCTTTTCCTTTCAACCAAATTCAAAAATCCGATTACTGTATTGGGACTTGCTCTCGGCGGTTGCTTACTGCCTACGATTCTGTCTTTCGCGGGAAGTGGTACTAATATTGAAAACTGGATTAGACTATGTCTACCATCAGGGGGCGTTGGACTTAGAAACAGCTTTTTCTTTGAACTAACTGAATTTAACTTTTTACCGCTTGGCCCAATCAGCGTCTGGACACCGTATATTATCCCGATGGCGGCAGGGATAGAGATTATCCTATTTTTCATTCTTGCAGTACGTTCCTATTCTCTGCATGAGACTGCTTAATGGCAGCCAGTGCTTGGGTATAGCCTGTACTTCGGATCGACTTCGGCCTGTCGACAAGATTCTACTTGGGCTATGATTTAATTCAAGGTTTCTCTTCTAACGAGAGTTTCTTGACTTCTCCCATTATATTTGCTATGCTATAAGCCATGCAGGGGGACTCTTCGGAGTTGAGAAGGTAAAACCTGACCCTTTGAACCTGTTGGTTAAGACCGACGTAGGGAGCATTCAAACAAGGTCATTGTAATTGTTTGAAGCCTTCCTGATGCGGGGAGGCTTATTTTATT
>JAQWFH010000027.1:20636-25181 GCA_028704515.1 Eubacteriales bacterium | reverse complement strand
ACCATAAAATGTCTGAAAAGACAAATATAACTGCTAACCGAAAAGAGTATATCTGAACGGAAAGTGAATTTATATCAGCATATTGATTATGCCTGACATCCTTTCTGTATTTGTACGGGAAGGATTTTTTTATGAAAAAAATACGGATATATGCAGCACTTTTAGGAGAAATACATAAATGAAACGGACGCTTAACTTTATACAGAAAACTCTAATTTTTGTGGTAATACTGCTTGCGTGGTATCTGGTATGCCGTGCCGGTCTCTGGAGTACCTATGCGCTTCCCACCCCGGCAAAAGTGTGGGACAGCCTTCTTCAAATGACGGCAAATGGCGAAATACTCAGTCACTTGTTTATCAGTATACGAAGGATTGTAATTGGGTTTACCATATCATGTCTCATCACATTTGTGCTGACGCTGATCGGGGCATTGATGCCTAAGGCAACCCCTTATTACAGCCAACTGCTCGAGGTAATGCGCCATATACCTCCAATCAGTCTCATTCCATTATTGATCCTGTGGTTTGGCATTGGCGAGCTGCCAAAGATTATCGTAATTGTACTGGCAACTCTGTTCCCGGTGCTGCTCAACACAGAAAACGGTATTTTTGGATGTGACAAAAAGCTTATTGAAGTTGGGAAAATGCTCTCTTTTTCGAAATTTGAGATGCTATTTAGAATCATGATTCCCAATGCTGTCCCTGATATACTTGTCGGTATCCGTATTGGACTCGGATATGCGTGGCGGGCGATCATTGGGGCTGAAATGATTGCGGCATCCAGCGGGATTGGCTATCTCATTCTTGATGCGCAGGCACTTTCGCGAACGGATAAGGTAATCGCAGGCATACTTGTAATCGGTGTTTTCGGTCTCCTGACCGATTTGATATGCAGCAAAATGGTAAAATTCACGTCGAGGAACAGAAGCGCTGAGGTGAAAGATGGCAGAATATAAATTTAGAGACCTTAACAAGAGTTATACTATAGGCTCCGATCATATTGATGTGATACGTGGATTGGATCTTACAGGCGAAATAAGCGAAATTACGGTAATACTTGGAAGAAGTGGGTGTGGAAAGACTACGTTGATTAAGCTTCTCAGCGGGCTTGAGGCACCTGATTCAGGAAGTATCGTTTTCCCGGGCATCACAAAAATCGGCGTTGTGTTTCAAGAACCCAGACTGATGCCGTGGCTAGATGTAGAGAAAAATGTGGCATTTGGTTTGAAAAAGCCTGAGATGGATGCAAGCAAAATAGCGGAGATGATCCACCTTGTTGGGCTTGCCGGATTTGAGCATGCGTATCCGTCTCAGCTTTCCGGCGGAATGCAGCACAGAGTTGCTCTTGCAAGAATGCTTGCATGTTCCCCTCAGATTATTCTCATGGATGAACCGTTTGCCGCTCTTGATTATTTCACCCGCGATACAATGCAGAAGGAACTGCTACGGATTCATCGTGAAACCGGGATGGGTGTCATATTTGTTACGCATAATATCGATGAGGCTATTACACTCGGAGACTGTATCTGCATTATGTCGGAAGGAAAGATTGCCAAGAGGTTCCGACAGAGCCCCACACAGGGAGATCGGGACCCGCTGTCTGATGAAGCTATAGAGCTGAAACGTAGTATTCTGTCCAGTTTATAATGTGTGCTGGTCTAGATAAATAAAACCCAGGAGGAAATAAAAAATGAAAAAAACACTCGCACTAATTCTTTCCGTCTTGATGATTGCCACCGCATTTACCGGTTGTGCATCCACAGGAAATACCGAATCAAACTACACGGTAGATAAGGTTACGATGACCTATGTGAAATCCCCACTCAATGTCCCGTCAATTGTTGAAAAAGCTCAGGGCAACTTCGAAGCAGCGTATAAGGAGCTGGGTCTGGAATTTGCTTATTCGGAACTTACTAGCGGTGCAGATCAGACTGCCGCCCTCGCTTCCGGTGATATTCAGATTCTCAACGCGGTGGGTGCTACTTCCGCCATTCTCTCTGCTGCCAACGGTGCGGATATAAAGATCATCGGAATGTACAGCGCATCTCCCGCGGCATTCTGCCTTTTCTCTAAGGATGATACAATGAATTCGCCTGAAGCTCTTCGCGGAAAGACGATTGCCGGACCAAAAGGAACCATTTTGCACGAACTGCTGACGGCCTATCTGGCTAAGGGTGGAATGACGCTTGAAGACGTTAATTATGTTTCTATGGATATTCCGACATCATTCTCCGCACTTGAGAACGGCAGTATCGACGGTGCGCTTCAGGCAGGACCGAACGCCTACAACTGTGAACAGGCTGGATATCATCTTGTCACGACAGGTGAGGGTCTCATTTCCGGAAGCATACTTACGGCAACAACTCAGGAATTTTACGATAAAAATCCGGAATTAATTCAGGCGTTTCTGCGTGTGCAAGAAGAAACACTCAACTATATCAATGAAAATCATGATGAAGCAATGCAAATGACGGCGGAGGAAACGGGGCTACCGATTGAAGCAGTCGAAGCTATGTATCCACTCTATGACTTCCACATCGATGTCACGGAGGATGATATTGCTGCAGTGGAGAAGACTGCGAAATTCTTATATGAAAGCGGGCTGATTGAAACGAAGGTCGATGTAAGAAGTTTGCTGCTTGATAAAGAATAATAGTCATTAGCTCTTTGCTGCAATAAAGTCACGTATGAGATTTGAACTCATATGTGGCTTTTTTATTTAAGCAGTGCAACGCCAACTCCTTCATTGACCATGAACAGTAAAGTTGCTAAAATATAAGTGGTAATACAATGTAAAATGGAGGGATAAGAAAATGGTTCGAGAAATATTAAAACTGGGGAATCCTCAATTATATGAAATCAGTACTGAAATAGGGCCGGAAGAAAAGTGTCATATTGAAGAATGGGTTACAGATCTTCATGATACATTAATGGAGTTCAGAGAAACGTATGGCGCCGGTCGCGCGGTGGCCGCGCCGCAGATTGGAATTCAGAAACGCCTGTTGTATATGTATACAGATAAACCATATGTTTTTATCAATCCGGCAATGTCGTTTCCGGATGACGGAAAATATGTGCTTCTTGACGATTGCATGTCTTTTCCTGGGCTTATTGTGAGAGTATCCAGATATAAGAGCGCAGTCATCAATTATTTGGATGAGAACTTTGAGCCGCAGACGATGCATCTTGAGGGAGATTATTCAGAATTGCTTCAGCATGAATATGACCACTTGGACGGTATATTGGCGACAATGAGGGCGGTTGACAATAAGTCCTTTATTATGGAGCGAATGAAGCGAGAATTGTAAACGAATAAATTCCGAAAAGATATCTATCATATTGGCAAACAATGAGATCGGAGTATTTGCATTGTCCATATATAATACGGATTACATTTTAATAAAACAAGAAAATTTTGAAATGGCAATCAATGCCCTTGAAAGGGATGGTTATATAATAAAGAGATAAATTGCTTTTTAAGCGTGCATTTCTCCAATATTTGTGGAAAAATTTTGAAGAATCAGGTATAATTGTATAGAAATAATCTCAAAGCGCTCTATATAGATTCACAGCTTAATATCTTCGGAATATTCAATAAGGTATTAAGTTTGGTGCCCAGCACCGCTGTACACGGAAAAAATATTGTAAATATGAGGGGTTTGGCGTTTTGCAAACGCCTGACAAAAATAATTTTTGGAGGTACTAGCCTGCATGAAGAAGATAATTTCATTAGTTTTATTTGCTCTACTGTTGTTATCCGGTGTAGCATATTCTGCTGAAGATTTTAACTATACAGCGGAAGCACAGAAACTTAACGATCTAGGTTTATATAAAGGTGTCAGTACAACGACATTTGATCCCGATTTGGGCACGGTACTCAATCGCGAAACCGGTGTGGTAATGCTTTTGAGAATATTCGGCTTGGCATCTGAAATCGAAACTATTACAGATGCCGATGTGACACTTGCCAAATTTTCAGATGCCGCAAAGATCCCTAGCTGGGCAAAAAATGCAGTTGCCTATGCAGTTAAAAATGGGCTAGTTCAGGGGTATCCAGATGGAACCTTTGGCCCTAAATCAGCGTTGAATGCAGAAGCCTACTGCACACTTATTCTGAGGCAGTTGGGGTATACTCCCGATTACAACAATGCACCGTCGGAGCTTGCCGATAAGGGCGGTCTTACTTCTGAGAAGGCGACAAAGTTTGCTGGTAAAAAGTTAATTAAGGATGACTTAGTGGGCATTTCTTTTAGTGCGTTAAGTGCAGCAGACAAAAATGGCAAAAAGTTAATTGAACACCTAGTTGAGAAAAAGGTTGTTGATGCAACTGTAGTCTTAGATCTCGGTCTTGTTGAAACAAAGGCTCCTATTACAACCGATTTACCTGTTTCCGGTGGAGGGAGTAGCCACCACAACCACAACCGCGATATCACACCACCCAGATTAAGTGAAATACAAGTAAATAACGTAACAGATATATCCGCCACATTGAATTTTACTTCCGATGAAGCAGGAATCTATTACTACCTGGTTTATGCAGCGGAAA
>JAQWFH010000027.1:0-20536 GCA_028704515.1 Eubacteriales bacterium | reverse complement strand
CAGCGGAAACGGCGGTATCCGAATACGAAACAGGACCAATCACAGCATTAAAAGAAGTAGCCAATGCTGAAAGATTGAAAGATGCAGCGGTTATAGCGGTCGGAGTAATCGGTGATACTCAGGTCAAATCAGCTTTTGAGGCGAGAATAGTCAACAGATCAACTGCAATCTCCGATGCAAGAAATAAGTTAGAACAGGAGCTAATTGCTCAACTGCGTGAAATTTCAGACCAAATGAATACTTTGGCACTTAATGCGGCTATAGAAGCAGATAGAGCTGGAGAGGCCGGAAAGGGTTTCGGGGTTGTCGCTAATGAAATAAGCGCGCTTGCTGAAGTGATACCTCCATTATTAGAAACAGCTCAAACAACCGGAGTAGAAACGGTAAAAAGTCAACTCGAACAAATTGACTCCCAAATGAAGCTTTTGGCACTTAATGCGGCTATAGAAGCGGCTAGAGCCGGAGAGGCTGGAAGGGGTTTCGCAGTTATCGCTAGTGATATCAAAACACAAGCAGAAAAGATGCAGGAATTATTGTCAATGGTGCCATAATATCTTAATAATTAGTCCGCCCGTTGGATGAGTATGGGGATAGCTCGCATTGTTCTATTGGGAAACCAAACGGAGCAAATAGAAAAACAATGGTTTATTTAAGCCAGATAACAAAATTACCCATGCTGAGCTTGCAGATGAAATAAAGAGGGATTTACTCTCCTCACTTGTGCCCACATCACTTCTTTTCCTTTTGATAAAGCACATATGAATATACAAATGGTAGAATGACGAGCAACGCTATTACAATGAGTACAATATTCCATGAGAGACTTAAAAAAGCATTAAGCAAAAGTATTAAGTTTGGTGCCTGGCACCGCTGCACTTTTTCTATCGCCAGAGGATATCCACTTGACGAAGATGCTCCCCGCACATGCGGGGGTGATCCCAGCTTGTCCGCTGTTACTACATCGTAGACATCATGCTCCCCGCACATGCGGGGGTGATCCCTTTCAGACAAAACAAACAATATGTTAAACTTTATGCTCCCCGCACATGTGGGGGTGATTAATAAGGAGGGCGTTAAACATGACAAAACAGAAGAAACCCCACATATCGGATATCATTTATGGTTCAGGAGAATTTGATTATGATGATTCTATTCTGGAAATGTATGGTATTGATGAAGATGGTAATATGGACAAAGAAGCAACTAAAGCTCATGATGAGTTTATGAAATCTATTGCCAACAATCCTAAAAGGTCAGACAGAATTAAGAAGTAGGAGGAATGGATTTGGGTAACATATACCAAGAGTTATGCTCCCCGCACATGCGGGGGTGATTCCACCACACGAGGCGTTTAGTGTTGCTGTGGGTATAACCATGAGGAAAATCGCAAAAAAAATGGGTAGTTGCGTAGCCCCCATTTATGCAAATTTTAAAAACGTTGATGAACTAAATGAAGCTCTAAAAAAAAGGATTATAAGTATTAGTCAACAGCTCCTAATGGAGAAAAATACTGGTAATCAATTTAGAGATATGGGAAATGCAAGTCTAAGGTTTGCCATTGAGTATAACGTTATTTTCAGGGATTTGGTTACAATCGGTATGGCCATGTGTTATTTTACACACGGTAGAAGATTCGCTGATAAATCTTTTAGTAATATCAGGTTATATCAGCATCGCAACAGGGAAAAAAATTTTCATTTCACCAATTAATGGCATCATCACTTCTGCCCTATACTTAGCTGTTGGGCTTGGAATAAGGTCTCATAGAAGACAAACGGTATTAGAAGGCCGACTGTTTTAGAAGCAATCTGGCATTATGATGATGGCGATCTTGTTTATTTTGACGGAAAAGGATGTTCTTCTTGACGATTGTATGTCTTTCCCGGGACTTGTCGTGTGAGTATCAAGATATAAAAGAGCAGTAATGAATTATTTGGATGAGGAGTTATCAGTGGTATGCGGCATTGACTCAGTGCCGCAAAATGCAATCGAATGTGATAACGGCTGGAAGGTTTTTAGAATACAAGGGATATTAGATTTCGCTCTTATCGGCATTTTATCAAAGATATCTACCATATTGGCCAATAATGAAATTGGAATATTTGCATTGTCCACATATAATACGGATTACATTTTAGTGAAAGAAGAAAATTTTGAAAGGGCAATAAACGTCCTTGAATGTGAGGGTTATATAATAAATGGATAAATTGCAGTTTAAGATGCCGGGCACAAAGCTAAATGAAATAAGGAGGTCAATCAATGCTTAAAAAAGAAGAGTCAAACAAAATAATCCACTTTATAGCAGGTACATTATTCGGGCTGATGATGTGCGTTATAATCTTGAGTACAACGACTCACTCAACTGCAACAGAGTCTCGAACGAATGCCTTGGAGTACCCCGTTTATGTGAATGGGAAAATGATAAAGCTAAATGAAGCTCTTATTAAAGATGGCAGGACATACGTTCAGCTTCGGGAGCTCTGCAATCAGATGAATATGACGGTTTATTGGATAGACGCAGAACAACATATGCTCCCTATTCCGGGGGGTAACCTTCCTGACGGGATCAATCTGACTAACCCTACTTTTGTTTATACTGATGAAGTGGCTAATTATTATGATACAACTCATAAAATTGATTGCGTAGATATAACAGGAATATATCAGAGATACAAGACAGGCAGCAACCTAAAGTATGTTTTTGGTGATGAGGGGCTTTTAGTTAGAACTGGTGGATCTGAAAAAGCAATTCCATTAAAATACAATCCTTGTAATGGCAGGATGTACTTATCAATAGATGAGTTTAGGGAAAAAGTGCAACCTTACCTTGTAGACATATGTATTCAAGCAAAATAAGCTCTATGTCACAGGATTTATTTGAGCTTGAGGTTAACCTCTAAGATAAAACATATAATAATTTTGGAGGATAAAATAATGAATATAAATTTGCAAAAATACGGATTCGACGACTATTTTGCAAAAGAAGCGGAAATATATGAGAACTTATTTATAGCACGCGTTACAGAGCAGCATCGTGAACAATACAAAGTAATTACAGAATACGGTGAACTGAACGCTGTTGTTTCGGGAAAACTCGCCCATCACGCGGATGGCAAAGCCGGCTTTCCGTCCGTTGGAGATTGGGTGATGATCGACAGAGTCGACGGAAACAGTGGGAATGCCATCATACACCACATATTAGGGCGCAAGAGCAGATTTACTCGCAAAACTGCGGGCACATCGAATGAGGAACAGATTGTCGCTGCAAACATAGACACCGTCTTTATCTGTATGTCGCTTAATGCCGACTTTAATCTCAGGCGATTGGAAAGATATTTGACGATTGCATGGGACAGCATGGCAATACCTGTAATTGTTTTGACGAAATCTGACTTATGTGAGGATGTAAAGTTAAGATTGGACGAAGTAGCATCTGTGGCTATGGGTGTTGATGTTGTGGTCTGTTCCGCCGAAAACTCTGATGGCCTCGATGTGATTCTGGCTTATACCCAACCCGGCAAGACAATTGCTTTTATTGGATCTTCAGGTGTTGGTAAATCTACGCTTATTAATCGTCTGATGGGTCAGGATATTCTTGCAACAAAGCAGATCCGAGGGGATGATGATAAGGGAAGACATACTACCACCCACCGGCAATTGCTTTTGCTTCCAAAAGGGGGCATGGCAATTGACACCCCCGGTATGCGTGAGCTTCAGATTTTCACAGGCGACCTTTCGAAAACCTTCGAGGATATAGATGAACTCGCCTTTGACTGCAAGTATAACAACTGTACTCATGGCAATGAACCCGGCTGCGCTGTAAGACAAGCGATTAAAAACGGAATACTATCAGAAAAACGCTTTGAGAGCTATCAAAAGCTGCAACGCGAGATTTCCTATGACGGACTGAACGCTCGCGAACGGGAGAATGAAAAAATTAACCGTATGTTTGGGAGCAAGGCAGAAATGAAGCAGGCATTCAAGGAAATAAAACAAAACAAAAAACGATAAAATAACAATAATAATAGCCTTCTATGATAATTTGATGTTAACATAGAAGGCTATTAATCTCAGTGGGCTAATCCGGAGTATAAGCGTTTTCAGGCTCTATATATATTTGTTTATTTCTGTAATCAACATCAAAGTTTAATGCAGAGGCAAGGTCTCGAAGCTTGAAGTAGTTGCTGCCTTCTATATTATATCCCTTTAATGTAACCTGTTTTCCGTTAACGAAAATTTTCGAGGGGGTGTCTTTATAAGCCTTACTTTTGTCTGCTTTTATAGTACCCTCATAGCCTTGCATTGTATAAACTGAATTGCTTAAAAGATTGATCGCATTAGTACCTGCATCATATGAAACTTGAAATTGAGCGGTTGAGCCATTCATATAATATGCGAGGTCTCTTAGCATCACATAATTGTTATTATTTATTAAAAAGGCTTGGAATTGCCTTTGAGTGTTGCCTATGTCGGCTATAAAAGGGTTTGCTTGCGCCATATTTACGGGTGCCGGGGAAAGTACATTTTGCCCCACTTTTACAAAGCCTATTGCGTTACTTACATTTCTCCCTGGACCATTCAGATATTTGCCGTTTTTGTAGTACGCAATTGAACCGCCGCCGTCTAAAAATAATGCATTGACACATTCTGAGGCATTGCCCACGCCGATAGAAATCTTGCCGTCAGCAGTTCCACCGATATAAGGTCTGCTTGTTCCTCCTGTGCCGTTGATCTTTGCTGCGTCTGAACCTACCGCAAAATAAACGTCTTTGAAGTCATATCCATTCGGTGAGGACATTTCCCACGTCCATGAAGCCCGCTGTCCTTTTGAAAAGCTATCGATACTTGTGTTGCCGTAAAATACATTTGCAGAAGAAGAAGCTACAACTATAAAGCCGCCGGCAGGCACTTTTACAGGGCCATGGGACACGATGTCTTTAATTATTCCGCCTTCCACAATTGCGGCCTTATCCCCAGGCTTAAGCTGTACATCACGACCGAAGCCTTCGTCATATAAGGCTACAGACGTATCCTCATAACTTGGGTGATTGACTCTCCATACTGTACTCCTATTCCCGTCTACGATAAAGCCAATGGTTAAGCTTACTTGTTCGACTATAAATGTACCCTGTTTTGTGATACCGCCCAAGTAGCCGCCCCATTGCCCTGTTGCGCTACCATAGCCCGCTCCGTGGAGCAGTTTGCCATTTTCGATCAATACTCCGCTCGGGAAATTAAGAGGGGCTCCATATAAAGAGCTAAATGCAAGCAGAGCGTTTACATCTCCGCCTTTTGCCTTCACTTGGTCTTCTGTTGCGTAAGCATCAAAGTATGTGCCGTTTATAGCGGTAAAAGCCCCTTTTGCTTGGGCGTATGCTCCCACCGAGGCAACATCTGTCATACCATTATGTATAAGCATAGGAATGTAATTGCCGCTTTTAACATCAATGACGGTGTTTGAGGCTGCGTAGGCTATCCCAGTCCCTGTCGGGATTGAAGCGATTATTACAAATGCCAAAGTCAAAACCGATAGTGCTTTCAAAATCTTGTTTTTTATCATTTAAATACCTCTTTGAAATTATATGCTGAAATATTATTCTGCCGTATATGCTGTGGAGGTGTCAATTACAACCGCATTGCTTGCGCCATCCCAATCCACACCGAAATTAAAGGCTTGTCCCAAATCCCTTAATTTGAAATAGTTGTTTCCGTTGATATTATACGCTGTAAGGCTGATTACAGTGCCATCTTTATAAATCGTGGAATTGCTGGATACTGCATTTTTAGCAGTGCCGTCACCCTTTTCAAGTTCTCCGCCAACAGCAGTATATTGTTGTCCGGAAATAAGACTGATTGCATTTTTTGAGGCATCCCAGGATACTTCAAATTGTTTTTCAGAACTTGATACGACTTTCGCGACATCTCTCAACTTGAAATAATTGTTGTCGTTAATGTTATACGCGTCAAAGTTTGTTGCATTACCGTTCACAAGAACCTTTGAGCTCGTAGGAGTTGCCTTAGCCGCTGTATTTTGAGCAGGAGGAGTCGTCGCATTCTCCGTGTCAGTTACTTCAAAGGTAATTGCATAAAGTCCAGCACCTAACATATCTCCGATTTGACCGTTTACACCGACTAGATAAGTTCCCTCTTTTATAAATTGGATGGTGTATCCTTTTTCGTATTCCGGATATTCCGTAGTAGGATCAATAACCTTTGCATTGATTATTTTGATGATTTCTTCCTCATCCCATATTCTGATAGCGTCTTGCCAAATGCCGACACCTTCGGTCACAAAGTTATAAGTGATCAAGGAATTCTTTGTAACTTGTATCTTTCCTAGATTATCAAATTCCTTAATTTCTTTCATCCCACTGTCGGAAACGACATCTGTGACAGAAATAGTTCCAACTGGATTACCTACAGAGGTTTTCAGCTCATAGGTCTTAGCAGGTGCCGCAAATGATATTGTTGTCATTCCCATGACCATTGCCGCAGCCATACATAAAGATAAGATTTTTCTTGCTGTTTTTTTCATCTTGATATCTCCTTTTATAAAATTGTTGAAAAATGGCGAAAAAAGTAACTCTCATTATTTTAACATGAGTTAGGTAAAATGTGGTAGTAGTCTTTTGGTTTGATTCAAGGGCGCTATGTTTTAATTGCTAGAACAGTAAGAAAGCAGAACCTGTTCGGACATCGAGTATAGTATGATTTTTTTGATCTGGGGTACATAATGATGTATTTGATTCTCAGATAGGTAGGCGATATATAAAGGTGGACACGAGAGGGTAAATGGGCTAAAATAGTAAGCAAATAAAATATTCAGCATCAAAAGCTGCAGGCAAGTGTGGCTTTTTTAGATGAAATTGCTGATATCTATAATGAAAGAGGATTTTAATGTGTCTAAGATAGGAGAACGTCTGCCTGGAATTGTTTTGGCAGGGATAATAGCCGTTGCGGCATGGTTTTTAGGAAAGCTTTTGCCTATTGCAGGGGGTCCTGTATTTGGCTTGCTGCTCGGTATGATGATTGCCTTTTGGAAGAGACCGAAAATATTTGATCCGGGAGTTGCATATACGGCAAAGAAGATTTTGCAGTATGCGATTATATTTATAGGGTTCGGGATGAATCTATTTCATGTTTTTGAAATAGGAAGCCAAACACTGCTTTTGATGGTGTTCACTTTGACGTCCGCTTTCTTGGCGGCTTATTTCTTAGGAAAATGCCTAAAAACGTCGAGAGATACGACGATTTTAATCGGTGTGGGAACTGCAATTTGTGGAGGATCTGCGATTGCCGCGACGGCACCCGTGATTGGTGCGAAGGACGAGGATGTTGCGAGTGCGATTTCAACGATTTTCCTATTCAATGTAATCGCAGCATTTTTATTCCCTTTTTTGGGGCATCTTCTCGGAATGACAGATTATCAATTTGGTCTGTGGGCGGGAACGGCAGTTAATGATACATCCTCCGTTGTTGCCGCTGGATATACCTTCAGTGATGAGGCCGGCAGTCTTGCGGTCATTGTCAAGCTTACAAGAACACTGATGATACTGCCGATTACCGTGGCGCTCGCAATGTATATGTCGCGGGGTCAAAAGACTGAAGGCAAGGAATACAAGCTTTCTAAAATATTCCCATGGTTTGTATTAGGGTTTTTGCTTGCATCTGTTGCAAACACATGGCTTCTTCTCCCTACAGGAACGGGGGATTTTCTTGCGGAGGTCGGTAAGTTTATGATTATTATGGCGATGGCTGCGATTGGCTTGAATACCAATCTTATTCGCCTGCTAAAAAATGGGCTTCGCCCGATTTTATTGGGTCTTTGTTGCTGGATTGTATTGGCGGTCACCTCGCTTATAGTTCAGTATTTTCTATTAGGGGCTTAGGAAAATAGCTCCTTGTATTTGCGATCGCTATTTCTTCATAAAGTTTTATTTTTTTAAAATATCGGACTTTTAACATGGTAACATTTTCTTTATATTCCCATATTATATAATCAAGGGGGAGTCATATTGAATATGTATGAGCAGCAACTCTTCTGTTACAAAAAAGAAGAAGTGCAAAACAAGAAACTCACCTTTGAATCTCCAAAGGAAGCCGATCCGGCAGAGTTTGCCGGTCGTATTGAAAATATGGATGAGTCAGAGGATATGTTAGCAGAAAAACAAGCTGAGGCTAAGTGCGTCAGGATTGTAGATAACGATAATTTGAATAAAATAATAAAAACAAGTGAGGATATGGAAATAGTGGAACAGATGAATATAAGACAGCAATTAGCTTGTGCAACAGGCGTAGACCCAAATTGTGGTGAATGTTGTGCGATTTTTACCAACGAAGATTTAAGAGAAGCTTTTGGATATGAGCTGGAAACAGCAACTTGTGCTTGTCACGACATTTGTGTAGAGGATGTTCGCGACATTTGTGTGGCGACAAGAACGCTTAGACAGTGCGTGCCTTGTAATCCTAATGCGGCCGCAGGCTGTCGCGGAGGATTTTTACCTGATGGTGCGCCAACAGTTCAGAGCTGGAGAGTTCTATGCGCCGATGAGAATCTAAGCCCGGCTACAGGATGTGACCGAATCGTTAATAATGTTGAGTTTGAAGTGGTTTTAAGGTATGGTACGTCCAACACGCTGGCAGTTGTAACGCCGAGCGACACCTTTGAGTGCTTCTTTTTTGAATTTGCAAGATTCCCATCAGGAGTCTTCTATACGAATGACTTAGTAGGACTCAATCAGTTCAGAAATGAGTTATCATTAATTGACGGCTCCTGCAAGGTCATCATCATTGAGGCGGTCAGGATTGTAGCAGAAGGAAACAACTGTATATTGGAAATCGATTATAGAATTATTGATAAACTATGGAAACATGAGAATCTTTTAGTATCAGCTATCAAACCTTATTCGGCAACAGGAGAAGGTGAAAATATCACCGTTTCTCAAATCTTTAATCAAGGTCAGGCGATTACTGCTTGTGAAAGTAATGGGATATGTCCGGGTGCAGGTCCATTAGCATAATTCTAAACGACCTAAAATAGGTCATTAAGCATATAAAGGCATTTTGCCTATAAAGATATAACCGGCTTATCCATAATGGTAGGCCGGTTATTTTTCGTTGAAAATATTCATATGATTAAATGAATTTTCGTTTTTCCGCTCGCGCTTGTATCATTTCAAGCTGCGCCTCGATTCTTTGAGACTGAGCTTCCACCCTTGCAAGCTGTGCTTCCATCTGTTCGAGAGTTTCCAGGATTTTTAAAATTTGATCAGAGCTTGAATCGGCAAGGCCGGATTTTTGCTGATTCCAATAAGTGGTTTTTTTAAATGTCGGAGAGGAGGATTCGCGAATTTCGCGTTCTGAATTTTTCATTTCTTGTACGATGTTAATTTTCGAAGAAGGGATTTGATCGTGTTTGTCCCTTATTTCCATATCATCCTTAATAGTCATAAGCTGGTCTCCTTTTGTATAATTTATTATCGAGTTTCTGGCCTCAAAGTTATGATGACAGAAAGTATTGTGGTCAGAAATTACTGTAGACATTATGTGGCTGCAACTCGGCTTCTCTATATTTGGCCAAGTCGCTTACTGTTACTAGCTGATAGCCCCTTTTTATCAATTCCGGGATTACCACTCTTGCGGCTTCCACCGAACTTTCAAATATATCATGCATAAGGATAATATCTCCATCTTGTATATTTTCAAAAATATTATTATATATGACGTTTACATTTCGGTTTTCCCAATCAAGCGTGTCAATTGACCAAAGGATAATCGGCATAGGCACCTTTGCAATAACATCTTCGTTTATAAAGCCGTAAGGCGGCCGCAATAATGAAGGGGTGTAGCCCGTTGCTGTTATGACGATTTCTTGCGGTGTTTCAATTTGGTATTTTAGCCTCTCATCGGATAAAGTAAGGAAGCTTTCGTGATTATAGCTGTGAATGCCGATTTGATTGCCGCCTTCAAGTATTTGTGCCAAAACCTCGGGATTTTCTTCCGCCTGAATTCCTAAAATAAAAAAAGTTGCTACCGCATTATTTTGTTTTAATATATCGAGTATTTCGGGCGTATATAGTAACGACGGACCGTCATCAAAGGTCAAAGTTACCATTGGTTTGCTAGGATCGATTTGTTCGGGTGATTGTAACTCCCTGCAAGGCAAAGCCGCCGATTGAAGCTTCCTGCCGAAAGCAGCCGTTGATGCAACATTCATTGGGGTCCTCCTAAAAAGAGATAGAAAAAGAAATAACGCATAATGTATAATATGTCATGCGGGAAAAATGCTCTACTAAATTATTAAAAAAGATTTTCATTTCAAATAAAACAGGATAGCGTCAACGATTAGCTGTAGATGGGAAGTTCAAAAGAATAGCATTTTATAATTAAAAAGGAAGAAGGTGCAGATAAATGTTTTATTGGAATTATAAGAACGATGAAATTGAGTCTTTAACCGAAGAATTGCTAAACTGCGGGGAGGTGCAAAGCATACGAATAGCGACGGCATTTTTATCGGGGCGAGGCATATCGGTGCTGCGCAAAATGCAAAAGAAGTATAACATTAGCAGGTCGGATATTGTGCTTTATCTTTCATGTTCCTTTTCAATGAATAAGCCACACGAACTACTGAAGGAGTTGAAAGATATCTGTCAAGCGCGGCTGGTTTTCAGCAGAAAATTTCATCCAAAGGTTTACTTACTGCAAGGGAATGAGAACAAGCTAATATTTGGTTCCGCCAACTTTACATACGGTGGTTTGGAGGAAAATATTGAGTTTGGTTCCGTTATAAGGCCGGACAGACATCAACTCGAGATGGTTCAAAACTTTTTTTCGTATTGTGAAGAGGTATCTATACCGCTTGAAGAGGAGATAATAGCTTTTTATAAGGAAAGCGAAGCTGATTTTGCCAGGCTTCATAAAGAGCAACAAAGAGTGCAAAGAAAGCTCTGCGGGTATTTATAGCGAAACGCTCCGAGCCCGTGATTGCGAGCTCTTATGCGTTTTCTTTATTCTTTTTCTCGTCATCCCTTCGCTTTTTCAGCTCTTCTCTCAGATCGTCCAAATAAACCTCGGCTCTTCGTTTGACGACGGCGGAGCCATCTTTGTTCATCTTTGCGTAAAAGAAGAAGGTTCGGGCCTCTTCAATATTGTCAAGCTTATTGTACAAATCCCCGATTATGAAGCAGAGCTGCTGCAAAGGTGCGCCTGTTACGTCGAAACGTTCATAGGCATATTTGTAATCGCTAAGGGCCTTTTGATTGGCATAGCGTGACATATTCTCGTCACCGCAGTCTGAATATATTCTTCCAAGACGCATCCAGAGCTTTGCAGTGTTTAGATGGTATTCATTTTGCATGGCTTGTGCGCAAAGAATTGCAAGATAATAGCCTGCAAAGATGGTGAATGTATCGCGATAAATCCCTGATTTGAGTTCAGGGCGAGGGTCAAGTGCAGAGATTTTTTTGGCAATCGATGATGCAAATTGCGCTTCTCCCGCAGAAAACGAATTATTCAGAGCGCTGTAGCAACAAGAAGGACAAGAAATGACCTCATAATGCATAGGCTCGATACCTTTGAAACGTATGCGCATATCCTTATCCGAGCCTTCTGTACGCAGACGGGAGGTGAAGACTGTCAGATTTTTAAACTTATGCCCGCACATTGGGCAGGTAATATCATCTTCAAATAAATATTCTCCCACTTTGTTTTTTAACGGTATCAGGTAAGAGCTGTGCTCTTCAGGGAAGAGAGAGCTTTGCACGGAAGCTTTTTGTTCATCTTCGATTCCTACCGCGGAAACATATTTATAATGAAGGTCTATGTAGTCATTGGAGACTTTGTCGAGTCGTTTGCAAAGATCCTCAATCAGCTTAAACGTCATTGCCGGTTGGGATGAAAAAAACTCATATATGTTGCGGCTGTTGATAGAAACAGCGATGCAATCCGCCAGTGCAACGACGGTGGCATCACTCGGTCGGTTTAAGAAAAGTGACATTTGCCCGAAGAAGCTACCGGCTTCAAATGTATCCAAAAGCACCTCCATACTTTCCTTATAATTTTTATATGCTCCAGCACTGCCTTGCAGTAGGATAAACATATCGGCGGGTGAGCTATCTGAACCGCTCACGATCACCGTACCCTTGGGATACTGCTTGACAGTCGAAAATTTCAATAGTGTTGTTGTATCAAACAAAGAACGCCCTCCTTTTGATAAGCCTCAGTTGTATCTTGGTTGTGAAAATATATTTTATTATACAATAAATCCGCTCGATATGCTATCACGAATATTAAAGGGATGAGCAGATTGTTTTATGGGAAAAAATAGAAAAATATTCAAATGCTTTTATTGTAAACAGAAAACGTATGTGCTATAATTTACTTTAATTAATGCCAAAGCTGATTAAAAAAGGAAATGTTCCCATGCTTCGAAAGCGAATAAAGAATAAAATATTAATAATAGAAGACAGCCTACTCAACCAAAAAATGTTAGAGGATATTTTAAAGGATACTTATTCTTTAAAGAAGGCCGCAAACGCTGAAGAAGCTTTTCGCATTTTAGATAAATCCTTACCGGATTTGATTTTACTTGATATTGTTCTGCCGGATGCGAACGGATTCGATCTTCTCCAGAGCTTTTCAAAAAACAAAAGCACCGCAAATATTCCAGTGATTATTATAAGTGGGCTTACAGATGAGGAAAACGAGGAAAAAGGCTTTTTGCTGGGAGCTGTAGATTACATAAAAAAACCGTTCAAAAATGCGATTGTAAAAGCACGGGTAGCTACTCAAATCCAAATTATAAACAATATGCGTGATATGGAGAAAATGAGCTTTATTGATAGCTTGACTGAAATTTTTAACAGGAGAGCATTTGATATCAAGCTGCAATATGAATTGGGGCGTGCCGCAAGAGAAAAAAGTGTATTGAGCCTATTGATGATTGATGTGGACAGCTTTAAAAGTTATAATGATAAATACGGACATATCCAAGGTGATATGATGCTACAGGCAATCGCAATTAAGATAAAATCGCAGCTCAAGCGATCCACAGATGTTGTCTGCCGCTATGGAGGAGAGGAATTTGCGGTAATTTTACCAATGGTGGATGTCGACGGAGCTATTACTGTTGCAGAAAATGTGCGCTGTAGTATTTCTCAAATGAAAGTGCCGGCATTGTTTTCGGATGCGGCAACAAGTATAACAATAAGCATAGGAATTGCTACACAAAGTCCTACTGAAGATTTTGATGCGCAGGATATAATCAAAGAGGCAGACAATATGCTTTACAAAGCGAAGAAAGCCGGCCGCAATATAGTAAAATGGTTAAATTAAATATACAACGCGATCTCAAATGCCGTTTGATTAGAAAGCGGTACTTTTTTTATGCTAGATACAACCTGCCCTTAAGTCAATATTTTTAAAATAACAAATTATTGCGGCAAAAATTAAGCTGCGTATTTCATAGGGCTCGTAGATTTGATATAATCTGTATAATTAGTGTGAATAAATCGGATTGTTGAGGTGCAAAATGCGAAAATATAAGAGCTTACAGGATAGGCTAAAGGACTTGAAGAGACTTAGAATAGGAATAGAGTGCTTTGAGGATCAAATATGCGAAGCGTTGTACAAGGATTTGGGGAAAGGTCGAAGCGAAGCGTATATGACAGAAATAGGGTCCGTATATGCAAGTATAAGCTATGCGGAGAAGCATTTGAAGGAATGGATACGCCCTGAAAAACGGAAAACACCTTTTTATCTGCTACCTGCAACAAGCCAAGTAAGATATGAGGCGTACGGGAATGTCTTAATAATTGGTCCGTTTAATTATCCTTTTCGTCTAATCATGGTGCCGCTTATAGGGGCAATCTGTGCAGGAAACGACGCGGTAGTGAAACCGTCGGAAATTGCAACACATACTGAGAAAGTTATAGCCGAAATAGTTGCAGAGGCATTCACCAACGGAAATGTGCAATGTGTAACCGGTGGGGCCGAAACGACAGAAAAACTTATAAATAGTGGATTTGACTATATATTTTTTACCGGCAGTGCAAATGTAGGGCGCAAAATTCTAGAGGCAGCCGCGGAGACATTGACGCCTGTGACGCTGGAGCTAGGCGGCAAAAGCCCTGTTATAGTGTGCAACGATGCCGATATAAAGCTTGCGGCGAAGAGGATCATGTGGGGAAAGACTATAAATGCGGGTCAGACTTGCATCGCCCCCGATTACGTGCTTGCGGACAAAACAATAAGTGATGAGCTTATTATAGAGATGGAAAGAGCCTGTCAAGAATTTTTCGGCGAAAATGCCGCACTCTCAGATGATTATTCAAGGATAATAAATGAAAGACATTTTAAGCGTATTCAAGAGATGCTAAACGCGGATAAGGATTATATTGTAATCGGCGGAGCCTCCGACATACGCGACCTTTATATCGAGCCTACGATTCTGGACTTGGGAGAATGCGAAAATGCATTGCCCTGTGCAACCATGCAAGAGGAAATATTTGGGCCCGTTTTGCCTATAATTTCATATGATTCGCTAGGCCAAATATGGGAGTTGATGAGCAGTGGGAAGGGCGTTCTTGGAAACCCTTTGGCACTTTATATATTTACGGAAGATGCCGCTAAGCAAGAGCAATTGCTTGAAGGAATACCATCGGGAGGGGTGTGCATTAACGACACCATATTGCATATCACGGGGGAATATTTGCCATTTGGAGGGGTGGGGGCCTCCGGCATGGGAGCGTATCAAGGCAAAGAAAGCTTCTTAACATTTTCACATAAGCGAAGCATCATGGCGCGTAGCAATATATTGGCGCACGACATAATGTATCCGCCTTACCGTGGTGGCAAGCTTGCGATGATAAAAAAATTGCTCAGATAAAGTTGTGTAATAAAGTAAAATAGCGTAAACCAACTTATTTTTGTATAAAAAACGGCGAAATCTATTGCAAACCTTTTGTATTTATGCTAGAATTATCGATGTGCCTATGGAGGATTGACCGAGTGGCTAAGGAGCTCGCCTGGAAAGCGAGTAAGGTGTAACAGCCCCGTGGGTTCGAGTCCCATGTCCTCCGCCAGACATAAAAAGAACCCTTGAAGCGTTGAAATTACTTGCTTTGAGGGTTCTTTACTTTTTGAAATATTCAAGCGGTATAACTCCAATATCGCCTATTCTGCCCCATCAAGTGTGACTTTTTGCGCGCCGCTCTGATGCCGATTGATTAAATCTTTCGCATTGTTATACGATGTTTCCGTCCGGTGAGTGTAGATTTTTGCCGTGACGGATATATCCGAATGTCCCATTAATTCTTTTGCGACATTTATCGGCACACCCGCGTCTTGTAAATCCGTGCAGTAGGTATGGCGTAGACAATACGGCACTAAGTCATCCCATATAGATAATGAGAATAGAAACGGCAGGCCATTCCAGCCTGCCGTTTTTGCGTTAAGCTTATTTATTTATTTGTTGGAACAGATTGAATATTATATTCCCGTTTTTCGCCTTTAGTTTAAAGATTTCACTTGTGTTTTCTCTCTCTGATTTTATGCTGTCATAATCTCTTTGGCCGTTCTTAAATGCCTTTAAGTTATCATAAGTCGCATCTAGCATTTTCTCGCATTGTTCGTACCCGCTCTTTATATCAGGGTATGATAAATTTGCGTAGCTCCTTATATCTGCAAGCGCGGCCTGCCTTTTGCTCACAGCCGAAAGAACAGAATCAATTTGCGCTGACGTTTGGAGCGTTGGCGATGTGTAAATATTCATAGCGAGGGTAGAGCTTCCCTCCACAGATTCAATTACTGTGTGCAAAATCCAAAACTCGTTTAAGGCGTCTATCAAGGCATCGCTCGAATTTATGTTTACCGTCTTTGTTGCGTTATCCCACGATACATCATTACCCAGCATAGAAGATACCGCTCTCACTGGTAAATAAGTTGTCCCGTTGTAGATGAAAGGCTCAACTACATTGCCGTTAGCGTCTCTTGGCGTTACAATTTCCCCGTCAACGCTGACTTTGATATTGTTATATGTCGCCTCGATCGTTGCGGCGTAGCAGACTGTTGAAAACACCAACACAAACGCCAGCATTACGCATATAAGCAGTGTTTTTCTTTTGTTTGTTCTTCTCATTTCCCTTCTCCTTTGTGCACGCTTGAATAATCTTATTTTTTAATTATAACCGAAAAATCTGAATATATCAAATATTGATGCAGGACAGCGGGGCGTAATGCTCCGTCTTTTTTATTGCAAAGAATGATAAACACGTTATTTTACATCTTTTAGTGTGACTTTTAGTGTGACTTTTAGTGTGCCACTACCCCCTAAAACGCTGAAATCAAGCCAAACAATCTGAACCCACGGGAGTGGGAGAGAAAGTCCCATGCGTATTTTCCACAGCTTTAGCTGTCCGGGAAAATACGACAGCAAAGGGAGCGAAGTGACCAGAGGAGTAGACCAGAGGTCTACTCCTCCGCCAAGTAAAGCAGAGCGTGAATTTGTTCACTCTCTGCTTTTGTATTTCGTATCATATAGAGGAGGGACTCGAACCCAAAAGAGCACCCGCAGACCGGCATATTTGCATTAAGAATCGAATAATTTCTATGCGAACGCAATCCCAAAACAAGTCAGCTTTCTTTATATAATATTGGGACGTTTTTGATGAAGCGTGTATAATAGAAAGAAATTGTGCATGGTAGCATAAACATGAGCCATGAGATAGGAATTTGTTGGAATGCAACTGGCAGTTGACATAATTCAATCCGGCAATGGTAGAAATGCAACATACTCGTTTAATTCAAACTCTACGCAGCGTAGGTTGTGTAGAAATGGAGATATGCAGTATCATTGTCTTGTAAAGGAAGTAAAGCATTATGGGCTTTACACGAAGATTATATAAAAATAAGCGAGGAAGGAAAATGTGTAATGAATTTTCCTATGTTTTCATTATGCAATTTGAACATTTATGAATTACGTAACAGGAAATACAATAAAGGTACTCCGGGAGAAAAAACATCAAACACAAAAGGAACTTGCAGATGCATTGTCTGTGTCGGATAAGGCAGTTTCAAAATGGGAAACGGGCCGGGGACTGCCGGATATAGCGATTATAAAAGATCTTGCAGCGGCACTTGGAATATCAATCGCAGAGCTTTTGACAGGCGACATTGCACAAAATGCAAACCGTTCAGGCAATATGCTGAAAAGCAAATTTTATGTATGTCCGCTCTGCGGCAATATCATTCACACTATCGGAGAAGGATCATATAGCTGCTGCGGTATACAGCTTCCGCCACTCGAGGTCGAGGATTATGAAGATACTAATGCCGCTTTTTCGGAGGGTGGTATAAAGATTTCACATGATATAAACGTTGAAATTATTGACAATGATTATTATGTCACGATAGAGCATCCGATGACGAAGGAGCATTACATATCATTTATGGCATTTGTGACCGGTGAGCGGATACAGTTGGTAAAACTCTATCCTGAGCAGTCATGCCAAGCGTCATTTCAGCGTCGCGGCCACGGCGTATTTTACGCATACTGCAATCGACACGGGTTATATAAAATAAGGGCATAGAAGCCTCATCTTAAAAGATGTAAAAGAAAAAAATAGGTTGACATTTGTTTACCATGGTAGTATTATTTGGTAAACAAATGTCTACTTTCTATTTTGTAGCAATTTTAATCATTATTTACAAAAGGGGTTTTTTATATGAAGCGAATCAATTTATCTGACGGCGAGTGGAACATTATGAATATACTATGGGAAGCTGCGCCTCAGACGATAACTCAGCTTACGGCTGCATTGAAAGAATCTACGGGATGGACTAAGCATACCATTATTACTATGCTGGGGCGCATGGAATCGAAGGGTGCGGTTAGTTACAAGCAAGGTGCAAGGGCAAAGCTATATTTTCCGACTGTAGAGCGCATTGAGACAGCACTGGAAGAAACCGAGACCTTTCTCGATAAGGTTTATTCCGGAAGCTTGGGGCTGATGCTCAATACGATGGTTGAAAAAAACAGCTTATCAAAGAAAGAAATTGACGAGCTTTACGCAATATTAAAAAAGGCAGGGGAGGAATAAAAATGATTGATACGATTATAGCGTCATCTGTATTGATTTTAATCGTACTCGCTATAAGGGTTGTATTTAAGGGGAAAATCAATCCTATGGTTCAGTATGCTCTATGGGGGCTCGTGGCACTCAGGTTGACGATCTTCAGCTTCATGGAACTTATTCCCATAGAAAGCTCGCTAAGTGTAATGAATGCAGCAGGCAATGCTGAAGAGACAATTCGACAAGCCTCAAATCTGGAGCAAGTCCTGACGGGAAATGCAGAGGCGAAAGCAATAGATAACGCAGTACTGATTATAAATAATGTCAAAACCGGTGTAATGACCTCAGGTGAAGGGATTTCCGCAGCAGCAGCCATAGATTGGCAGCTTGTAATAATGATTATATGGGCAGCGGGCACTATTACCTTAGCGACATGGCTCATTCTTGTAAATTGCAAGTTCGGTAAGAAAATCTTTGAAAACAGAATATTCCTAATGTCCGTAAGGGCAGACGAAACATGTAAGCTTGCTGTTGACGAGAAGGGGCTCAGTCATAAAGATGCCAATATCAATAAAATGAAATTACTACCCGTATATACCGTAGAAGGTCTTGACTCACCCTGCCTGATGGGATACAAGAGAGAAGTTGCCATATATGTACCTCCACAGATTGCGGCAGATCAAGAAAAGCTTCGCTTTGCTATTGCTCACGAGCTATGCCATTACAAGCACTATGATTTGGTCTGGGCTATTGTCAGAGGTGGGATGTTGGCATTTTATTGGTTCAATCCTTTGGTATGGCTAGCTGCAATAATGTCAAAGAGAGATTGCGAGCTGGCCTGTGATTACGGTGTACTTAAGGAAATCGGAAAGGAAGACAGATTAGCCTACGGAAGAACCTTAGTGGACTTAATAAGGCAGAGCGAGCATAAGAGCGGTGTTTTTCAAATGGCAACTACCATGTATGGAAGTACAAATGGTATAAAGGAAAGAATCACCCTGATTGCAAAGAATAAAAAAATGAAAAATACAGCACTTCTCTTTGTGCTACTAATTGCAACATTTGCTGTCGGTTGTACATTTACATCAGCACCAAGCAATACAGACAAAAAAGAGCTTGAGGCTTTTGCCGTAAAATGGGCGGATGCGTTTTCAGATAGAGACGCGAGGACGATTCACGAATTGACCGAAAATGAAGAGCTATATTTAACAATTGGCGGCATAGCGGAAAACGGTGAGTATTGGATGGGCTGGTCCAGCCCATGGCCTTGGAATAAAGATTATGTGATAGACATAAAGGATGATTCCACTATTGATATTTATTATAATTTCAGAACATCAGAACCGTCGATTTATGTAGCGAAGGAAACTATTAAAGTGAAAAAAACCGAAGGTTTGTATAAAGCGACAGATGTTTCGGCGAAGCACTTTCATAATATTGGAAGCAAGGCTGAATTTGATGAGGCATATGCACTCGGATTTCCAGATTTCGAGGGGCTTGTAGCTACTTATCAGGCGCAAGCAGACAAAAATGCTTGGAATATGACCGCAATCCTTGAAAACCCGGCATCGGCAGCTATGCATCAACTAAACATTAAGGGAGCAAAGGTCTCGGGCACATACGTGGATAAATATACAAAACCCCCGACGGCTATAGTGAAATTTGAATTTGAGGACGGCGAAGTAGAAGCCAATTTAATCCAACCGACGTTTACTGACGAGAGCGGAGCAAAAAGACAGGCATCCGTTTGGATCGTTGTGAATGATGGCGATGATAAAAAGAATGAAAAAAGCGTTAATAAAAAGCAAAACAATTCTCAGCATTTCAAACAAATCAGCGCTTACATGGAAGAGCAATCCAAAAATACCTTTTCTCCCTATTATGAGCTATTGGATTTTCAAATCTCAAATTATAAGGAAGAGACCGTGAATGGGAAGGTCGAAGCTATTTTTCAATACAAAATAGTCAGCAAAAATTATGACAGAGATCCAGATACCGTACAATATATCAAGGAAGCAAAGGAAAAAGGAAACAAGAATTACCAGCAAATGTATGATGAATACTTGCAGCCGAGGGATATGAACTTTGAACTAAAAGTAGTGATAGATGAAAATGACCAGATAACCCTATATTCTAATATTTCGCCCAAAGGAATCGAATGGGAAGAAACAAAAATGTCAGATTATATTTTGAAATAATTTGCCCAATATAATTAGAAAAGATGGCGAGCATACTGAGCGGAGTACGCAAGTAAGCGGCCTCTTTTCTTTTTTGTGCACTCAACCAATGATATTAATGCATGCATTGTCGAACGATGAAAAATACTGTTGTAAAATAGTGGAATATGTATTACAATTTCATTGGTCGTAGGTCATGCAGAACGGAAGCAGTCGACAATTTGTTAATAAAATAATGTACCGAAATTCATTGGGGGATATTATGAAAAGCAATATAAGAAGACCAAGAGC
>JAQWFH010000026.1:24215-25730 GCA_028704515.1 Eubacteriales bacterium | reverse complement strand
CAGCCCAGTTCCCCAAGCTTCGCCATCCAAATATACAGTTTGTCCTTGGCTTACATCTCGTGGTGTAACTTGAAGAGACCATCTGTTAATAGCTTGAATAGTTACATTATCATTATCATCATTGTTTCATGGATTACTTTCATTTGCAAATACAAATTCAGCATTAGTGAAAATCCGTGATCAGTCCCACTCCTTAAATTTCTAGTTTCTCTGCATTCGGCACCTGCTGCAGCAGTTCCAGCATCAGCTGTTCCAGTTGCTCATACTGCTGGCTATATGGAAATGCTCATTCAAAAGGTTTTGCAGACTGGCTTCTGCTGCTAAAAGTCCGGTTTTTCTGCCGATACTGGCACCGGCTACTCGGCTTATTTTTCCTTATGATAAATGCGAAAAGAAGCATCTGTGCAGAGGGCTGTCTGAGGACTCATTTAGACAGACTGGGCAGTACCCTGAAAACTGCCCGAAGAAAACGCATGCTATTTCTCCTTATCTTTTTATGGAAATAGCGTATCATCATAATGTTGACTGGTGGCTTACTGGAAAGATATTTTACTTCAGGACCTTATAGATTAGGAAGATGTGCTTTTCATCCACCGTCTCACAGCTTATCAGCTCCAGCGGCATTCTGTTTGGCAGCGACAGACTTCTGAACAAGTGCGGTTCGCCTGTTCCCACCAAACAAGGGGACACAACCAGGCTGATTTCATCAACCAGTCCCTGTTCTATGAGCGCGTTGGTCAGGACTCCGCCGCTGTCTGTTCTGATAATCCTGCAGTTATATCGCTTATATAAGACTTCGAGCGCTTGAGCGTAATCCACGTGATCGTCCCCGGCAGCAATAAAATCGTAATTGCGCTCGCGCAGATACTCCAGATAGGATGGGGGCGTGGATGCGGATACCAGAACAATAATGTCTTTACAATACTCCGAATCCCTGAAAACATGCAGGTTCCGCAATCTTCCGCGGCTGTCCGGCACCACCCACCTCAGCCTTTGGTCATCCGGCCTGTCCGCCGGTTTCTTAAACGCTTTTTCTGTCTCGGGCGGATAATGTTCAGCCGCAGTATAAACTGTTTCGCTGCCAAACAGCACCATGTCCGCATTGAAGCGGTTGGCAACGGCGTAATAGACGCCCGTGTCAATAAAACCGCGCACGCAGCCATCCAAGCTTATTTGCGCGTGCATAACAATTTTTGGTCGCATGAAATTACCTCCCTGGCGTGTTTTTGGTATTAGTATACCTGGGCGAAGTGACAGCCTTATGTCAGCAGGTTAGAATCTCGTCTTTCTTTTATGCTATAATTTCTTTAAGCATCGGAAGAAACTGCCAAGCAGTTTCAACACACCGCTGCAACGAGGCGGAGCTTAGACCATGTTGCCTGTTTTGCTATTCGCCTCGTTATATTTGGTATATTAATGTGCCACCAGGAGGCCCATCATGAATAGAGTAGACAGACTAGCGGCGATGCTCATTCATCTTCAATCCAAAAAAATCGTTACGGCCCAAGAGTTGGC
>JAQWFH010000026.1:6077-24115 GCA_028704515.1 Eubacteriales bacterium | reverse complement strand
TATTCGCCTCGTTATATTTGGTATATTAATGTGCCACCAGGAGGCCCATCATGAATAGAGTAGACAGACTAGCGGCGATGCTCATTCATCTTCAATCCAAAAAAATCGTTACGGCCCAAGAGTTGGCTCAGCGATTCGGTATTTGCATCCGGACCGTGTATCGGGATATCAGGGCGCTTGAAGCCGCCGGCATACCGCTAGGCTCTGAAGCGGGTGTAGGCTATTGTCTTGTGGAAGGATACCATCTGCCTCCGGTGAGGTTTACTTTCGAAGAAGCCGGGGCTTTGCTGTTGGCCGGGAAATTGGCGGGCGCGTTCGCAGACGCCAAAACGAAAAGTAATTTTGATTCGGCGCTCTATAAAATAAGAACGGTTCTGGGAAATGAAGATAAGGCGTTTGTGGCGGAAATAGAAGAAAAGATAGGCGTATTCGATATGTCCGGTGAAAATATGCCTGTGGAAAATAGTTTTATAAAGGATATTCAAACGGCGCTTTATCTAAAGAATATTATGGAGATTCACTATTATTCTCCCTATGCAAACCAGACCACCGTAAGAAAAATCGAACCTGTTTCGCTGGGGTTTTATGAAAACCACTGGCATTTAATTGCCTATTGCCATTTGCGCCATGCTTATCGGGATTTTCGCATCGACCGCATTCAAAACCTGTACCTAACAGATCAAAGCTTTTCCAAGGCGCATCCTCCCCTGGAAACGGTTATCAAAAAAATGCTTGGAGCAAAAAACCTATGTAATGTGACAGTACGTTTAAAAAAGGACAGCAATTACGAAATCATCAGGAATAAGTGCATATGGGGCTTGGTCGGAGAAAAGGATCTGGGCGGCAGAATGGAAATCATGCTGCTGACGGATTCTTTGCCGGTACTGGGGAGGTGGCTGCTTCATTATGGCCGGGAGGTAGAAATACTTTCTCCCGTTGAATTGCAAGAAGTCATGCGGCAATATGCCGCGGAAATAGCAGGGCAATATCTGGGAACGGAGTAAATTTCAAATAACCTGTATTAATTGCTTAGCCTTTGCTTTTCCTCATCGCCTTAAGAATATCCCTCATTTCCAACGCGTCTTTTTTAGCCATGTTCAGCCCCACACCGGTTGGTATCAATATAAAGTACTCTTTGATAGCCTGCAAAGGCTATTCTATAAGCGTTTAATTTCTTTCCAAGTGTAAAATAGTTAATACAGATATCTATAAAGTTTCCGCAATCCTTCCTAGTTGTTCGGACATTCCCGTTATTTCTTGAATACTTGCACTCATTTCTTCACTGGCTGCTGCTTGTTCCTGGCTTGCACGCAGTGTTAATTCACTATTACGTCTTGCTATTTCAACTTTCTGCTTTATTTCATTAATAAACCCGTTGATTTTTATTGCAGTTGACTTTGATACGTCCGATAACTTTCGAATTTCTTCTGCGACTACGCCAAAACCATGGCCTGATTCCCCTGCCCGAGCTGCCTCGATAGCGGCATTCAACCCTAACATTTTTGTTTGGTCAGCTATCTGTTTGATAAAATCCAAAACCTCGGTAATTTTTTCTGAAGCTTCAATAATTTCAACAACATTCGTATTTAGATGCTCTTCATTACACGATACTTCTGAGGCGGATGCTGCCATCTCCTGAATTACTGCTGATATTTCATTTAAACTTTCACTTAATCTACAGGACATTTCTTGTAGGTCATTTGCGGTTTTCTTTGGCAAGATCATACCAAATGTTGCAACCACTTTTGCAGGGTCGTCCTCATCAAAACAAGGATAGGAGGTTATCCTAACCGGTACGCCGTATGTACTGGCATCAAGGTCCTTCGATAACATTCGCTTTTCTTTTATGGCTATCCGTGCTATGGTGTTGTCACTCAATACATCTCCAATCTTCCATTGAGGTAAATCAAATTTGGCAGATCCTTGCAATCCCGCAACTTTATCTAAATCGGTTATATAAACAAAGGCTCCTTCATGAAACATCTCTGTGATAATAGGGGCAAAATCATAAAATGCTCTACCCAACGGATGTAAACGCGGGAAGATAAATCCCAGGACACCATGTACCACATCGTCATCGATAATCGGCAGACTGGTTATATGGATCCTGGTGCCATAAACTGAACGGGGAACTGCCTCATCAATTTGTCTTCTCTCCTTCATGGCCTTTACCGGCCCGCTTCCTTTTCTAAGCGGCATGCCCTCATTTAAACTTGGTATATTAAAGGCAGTTGAGGCTGCTTTGTACACTATTTCCTCCTCATCAGCTATGGCAATAATGCCTCCTCCAGGAATATTATTGACTAATATAGGAGCAATTTTTTTAATCGCTTCCGCAATTTGAGTGCTTATCATATCTTCCATCCCTCGAATTCCCTTTTTGATATACAATCCTCTGCCCGCATGCTGAATGCGGGCAGAGGGTGAAAATATATTTGTCCTTGTCGACTCGTATCATTCACGGTATTAATATTCAAAAGCATTCACGGGAACATCTAGCGAAGAAGTATCACCGTACGCAATGATATCAGCGGCGATGCACACGTTGGGAACCACGTTCATCAAGTAGTACCGGGCGGCTGCCACTTTGCCAGTATAGTAGTTGTAGTCAAAGTGCTCCGGCCCTAGTTCATTGGCTTTGGCGTTGGCCAGGAGGGCTTGATCGAGTATTAGACGACCGCAGTAGAGTTGAGATGTCGCGGTCAATATACGGCGAGCGTGTAGAGGCATCATGCTGATTCGCTTTTCACCCATATAGGTGAACATGGTTTTTTGAATTTTGGCATAGGCTTCAAGGGCTGCGTTCAGGCTGATGAACTCATTCTTAAATTCGCTGTTATCTTGGTTAGCCGATGCAAAGTCTCTCATCTCCTGAATGAAAGCGGCAAAGACTGCGCCTTTCTTCATACTCCATTTGCGACCAACCAGGTCCATGGATTGAATGAAGTTGGTTCCTTCCCAGATGGAGTAGATTTTTACATCACGGGCAATCTGGGCTACTGGATATTCTTCGCAATAGCCATAGCCGCCATAAGCCTGAATCGCTTCCCCGATAAGCCACCAGGCTTCATCGGATGGATAAGCCTTACATAAAGGTGTAGTTATTTCTATCAGCTCGTTGGCTCTGGCTACTTTTTCCGGATCTGTATCATGATGACGAACATCAAAGGCAAAATATGTTTTATATAACATAGCCCTCATAGCTTCCACATGGGCCTTACCCATTAGAAGTGTGCGTTTGATGTCTTCGTGATTAATAATGGTTGCACGACCTGCTTTAGGATCAGTCATCAACCTTCCTTGTATTCTTTCCTTGGCGTAATCACGGGCATTGTAATAGGCGTTGGCTATGCAGGAAAGTGCACAGTGCCCGGTTTCCATACGGGCCATGTTCATCATCTGGAACATCTGGACCATTCCTTCTCCGATTCCATCGTTTTCGAGCGGGTTTTTACCTAAAAGCCAGCCGCGGCAATTATTATTTTCACCCATAGCCAAAGCTGCAGTGCAAGAACCATGTTGTCCCAGCTTGTGTTCTACTCCGGTGGTAATTACATCATTATCTACCACGCTGCCGTCTTCGTTAATCCAAAGCTTGGGCACCACAAATAGTGAGATTCCTGCGGTTCCAGGTCTGGCGCCTTCGACTCGAGCCAGGTAAAGGTGGATAATATTATCGGTAAAATCATTGTCGCCGCCGGTGATAAATATCTTGCTGCCTTTAATCTTGAAAATTCGTGGATCGTCAGTGGGATAGGCTTTAGAAAGTATATCGCCCACATCGGACCCGGCGGTGGCTTCTGTCAGGCACATACTGCCGGTCCAGGTTCCGTCCATCATTTTAGGCAGGAACATTTCTTTTACTTCTTTAGAAGCAAAGCTTTGAATCAGGCCGGCCGCACCGCTGGTGAGAATAATATAAGGTGCAAAAGTCGGATTGGCTGCTTGCAGCATTTCCCACACCATGGATTGAAGAAGGTGCGGCAGTACCATAGCATCTTCCGACTCATCAATGTTGCTGGTTCCCCATCCTTCGCTCTGTAATTGATGAAAGAGCGGTCCGAAGGTGGGAGGTAAAGTAACTTTCCCGTTTTCGAGCTTAACCGGATGTGAATCTCCGTCCTCATTGGTTAGTTCTACGACTTCCTTGCACATTTTTAGAATGGGGCCGAGAACTGATTTAACATCATCTTTAGAGTAATAGTCGGCAAATTGTGGATAGGAAAATACTTGCTCAGTAGGCAACCATTCCTGCAAAATAAATTCAAAATCCCTCGTATTCTGATAGGCAAAATTAGCAGACATATTGAACCTCCGTTCATATAAGAAAGCATCCCCAGTCCTGGAATAAGGAATGGGGGCTCCCCGTTATTGCTTAACAACTGTTTTTAAAAAGGGTGCCACCTGGGAGAGACTCCCAGGCGCAAAACATAAAGAAAAAATATAAGGGGGTTATTAACAAATTAAATATCCCGGGTCCAGATGCAAGCCATAGCTGGTCCGCCGCCTACGCAGGTGGAAGCGCCGCCGATGGTGGCTCCGATTCTTTCCATTTCATGAATAAGGCTGACTTGAAGACGCGCGCCGGTGCAGCCTACCGGATGGCCCAGAGCGATACCGGAACCGTTGTGGTTGATGTTGCCCTGTGTCTCCAGAGTGCCGGAATTCATCTCAATGCCAAATTCTTCTTTCATAATCTTGCCTACGCCGATGAACTGGGCGGCGAAAGCTTCATTGATTTCCCAGTAATCGACATTGTCGTATTTCAATCCCGCCTGCTTAAGGGCTTTGGGAATGGCATAGGCCGGGCCGATACCCATATAGTAGGGATCTACGCCATAGGTGCAGATGCTGAGCAGTTTGGCTAAAGGTTTGACTCCCAGTTCTTTAGCTTTTTTTGCGGTCATCAGCACGATGGCGGCGGAACCGTCATTGATGCCGGAAGCGTTGGCGGCGGTGGTCACACCGTCTTTATTGAAAGCCGGCGGCAGTTTGCCCATGGCTTCCAGGTTGGCCCCGGGAATAAAATGCTCGTCCTTGCCAAAGAACTTGGAGCCCTTTTTGGACTTGATTTCGACCGGAACATATTCCCGGTCAAAAATGCCGTCACCAACTGCTTTTGCAGCCCGGGTGTGACTGATCAATGCCAGTTGGTCGCATTCTTCCCTGGTAATATTCCACTTCTTGGCAACATTATCGGCGGTGCCGCCCATGTGGCTGCCGGCCAGTTTGTCGATAAGTCCATCAGACAGCAGGGCGTCCTGCAGCTTGGCATCACCCAGTCTGGCTCCCGATCTGGTATTTTGGGAGATGTAGGGAATGTTGCTCATGCTCTCGGTTCCTACTACCAGAGCAATCTCGCTCTTGCCCAGAGCCAGGCTCATGGCGGCAATTTCGGTAGCCCTCATACTGGCCGCACAGTTCTGGGTTACCTGGGATGCTCCGCTTTCATGACTCATGCCAATGCCCATGGCCACCTGACGCGGAGGCAGGGAGCCGTTGCCATGGTGCATGCACATGCCCAGAACCAGTTCATCAACTTGAGTGGGCTCAATGCCCGCTCTTTTAATAGCTTCGGCACCGGTTATCATGGACAGATCGTTGGCCCTGACACTGCTCAAACTGCCTAGGAATCTGCCAATCGGGGTTCTGCACCCGCTAACCATTACGACTTCGTTGACTTCCATCTATAAAACCTCCTAATTTACCGCGAGTTACTGCGGTTCATAAAATTTGTTCAGCACTATAACTTTTAAGCCTTATTTTCCTTTAAACTGAGGCTTCCGTTTCTCGGCAAAGGCCTGGCAGCCTTCCTTCTGGTCTTCAGTAGCCATGCATAAACCGAAGAAATTAGATTCAATCCTCAGGCCGCTGTCCAAATCACCCTGCAGCCCCTGCCCGATAGCCAGTTTGGTATAAGCTACTGACTTAGGGGCATTGTTCATTATTTTCTTGGCCAGCTTGCGGGCTTGATCCATAAGCTCCGCAGCAGGATAGACATGATTAACCAACCCAATGCGATAAGCTTCATCCGCATTGATGGTTCCAGCTGTGAAAGCAAGTTCCTTGGCCCGGCCTTCCCCGACCAGCCGTGCCAGCCTCTGGGTGCCGCCATAACCGGGGATGACTCCCAGACTAACTTCTGGCAGCCCAAATACGGCATTCTCAGAAGCAAGGCGGATGTCACAGGCCATAGCCAATTCACAACCACCGCCCAGGGCAAACCCGTTTACCGCTGCGATGACAGGCTTCTCCAAAACATCAAATTTACGGAAAGCTTGTTCACCTTCATCGCTTAAAAAGCGGGCGTCGGCTGGAGGCATGCCTATAAAGCCCAAAATATCAGCTCCGGCCACAAATGACTTATCACCGGCTCCGGTAACAATCAGAACTTTAATTTCATCATTTTCTTTTACTTCATCTATTGCTTTGCTTATCTCACGAACAGTTGCCGTGTTTAATGCGTTCATAGCCTTGGGCCGGTTGATATATAGAATGCCTATATTGTCTTGTTTTTCAAGGATTACATTTTCGTATTCCATATTTAATGACCCCACTTCCGCCATATGGCAAACTTAAACCAGTTTCTATTTGTTATAGTCAAAGAATCCCTTCTTGGTCTTCATGCCCAGCCAGCCAGCGCGTTCGTATTGTTTCAACGGAGGCGCAGGACGATACTTGGAATCACCGGTTTCTTCATAAAGGGTGTTACAGACTTCCAGCGCTATATCAATACCTACCAGATCAGCCAGCTGCAGAGGACCCATAGGCCAGCCCGCACCCAGCTTCATTGCTGTATCAATGTCAGCAGCACTGGCTAAGCCTTCATAAAATATAAAAGCTGCTTCATTGATGCCCGGAACCAGGATTCTGTTGACCACAAATCCAGGACCTTCTTTAACCTGTATGGGCTTCTTGCCGATTGCTTTTGACAATTCAATTACCATATCAACCGTTTCCTGAGAGGTTTGAGCAGCTGCTATAACCTCGATGAGCTTCATAACCTGGGCGGGATTAAAGAAATGCATCCCGACCACTTTATCTGGTCTTTTATAAGCTGTAGCGATTTCAGTAATGGATAGAGCTGAAGTATTTGTAGCGACAACCACTTCGTCTTTAATAATGCTTGAAAGTTTTCCATAGACATCCTTTTTAATCGGCATTTTTTCCAGAACCGTTTCGAGAACAAATTCAACATCAGCAATATCATTCAGATTAGTTGTGCCTGTAATCTTAAGGGCTTCAGCTGTTCCTACCGGAACCTGACCTTTTTCTTCAGCTTTGCCAATACCTTTCTTTACGCCGGCTATGCAACGATCTACGGCTTCTTGGTAGATATCGTAAACAATGACTTCTTTGCCTGCTGCGGCAAAAGCCCAAACAATGCCAGTTCCCATGGTTCCTGCTCCAAGTACTCCGATTTTGTTAATACTCATTAATTTCTACCCCCCAACTTATTATTAAACTTGCAAAATATTATTTAATTTTCTATTTATCGCCCCCCTTTTGACATCTTAAAGGAATTCTGATTTTGCTTTTTTATTTTGCAAGTTTCGTACCAACATGGTAGTTATCCCTAATTTTCAGGTATTAGCATATATCCATCAGAAAATAACAACCTTCGAAAAAAACCGCAGGATGTCTGATAATTAACAAAGGGATAGCAGGCAAACGTCGAAACACTGTACATTTACTGAAGAAGGTCGAATTGGCAAACCCAAGGGTAGGAGAGGCAGCTAAGAATATTTATTAAAATTGAAATGGAGGCAAAGGAAATTGTTATTATGAGAACATTCAGGTCCAAAAACGAAGGATGCTAAATATTTTTTCGATTAGAAAATGGATAGAACATATGAAGATGCAGGGTATGCTAAAGAAGTTTTGCAAAAACGAATGGTTTTTGCAAAAACAAAGGGTTTCGGTGTTAATTTGTGACAATAACTCTTTCGAAAGAGCTTTTGAAAAAATAATTATTTGTTTCCGTATTTTTCCAATCTCCGATACAGTGCTGAAATATGAATGCCTAACATTTTGGCTGCTCTATTCTTGTTCCCGCCGGTTTTAGCTAAAGCCAGTTCAATCATTTCTTTTTCTATTTTTTCTAACGTATCAGGAAGAGTCGATTCTTTAAGTTCCATTTGTGCCTGTTCTGTAAATGAAGTCTTAAAAAGTGAAGAGAAATGAGTAATGTTCAATAATGAGTCCTGATTCATAAAAGCAAGGTTGACTGCTCTCTCTAAAATATTTTCTAATTCTCTTACATTTCCGGGCCATTCGTAACTTTCTAAATATTCCATAGCTTGGGTGGAGATACCGGTTATGTTGGTTCCCAGCTTCTGATTGATGCGGTTAATCAGACTGTCCACCAGCAACGGGAGATCCTCGATCCGGTTACGCAAAGACGGCACGTCCAGCCTGACAACATTTAGCCGATAATAGAGATCCTCTCGGAACTGGCCTTCTGAAATCATCTTTTCCAGATCGCAGTTGGTGGCAGCAATAACCCGTACATTAATAATAATCGGTTTTGTGCCTCCCACCCGCTCAACTACTTTTTCCTGCAAAACGCTTAGTAATTTAGTCTGCATCGTAAGGGGCATATCCCCGATCTCATCCAAAAATATAGTTCCTTCACTTGCAAGTTCGAATTTTCCTGGTTTTCCGCCCTTCTTGGCTCCGGTGAAGGCGCCCTCCTCATATCCGAATAGTTCAGACTCAAGAAGATTTTCGGGTAAAGCCGCACAGTTAATACGAATAAATGGACCGTGCCTAAATTGGCTGGAATTGTGTACCGCCTGGGCAATAATTTCCTTACCTGTACCGCTTTCCCCGGTAATAAGCACTGTAGAAGTGGTAAAGGACATGCGCCCCACCACATTCCTAATCCACAACAGGGATGGACTATTGCCTACCAAATCGTCAATAGTCCATCTGGCACTATATATATCGCTTATTTCATCTTTATAATGTTTCAGCTGTTTCTCCATATAGTGCAGCCGTTTGGAAAGTATTTTGGCTCCCGACATATCGAGGAAAAGACTGTAGGCAACCGCTCCAATGATTTCTCCCTCTTTAGTTATAGGCATGCGATTTACAATAGTGTCCCGTCCCATAATAGGGAAGAACTCCGCTCTGTCAATCCTCCCGGTTTTCAATATTTCAGGGAGCTTTGAATTGGGCATGACTTCCAAAATATATTTGCCCATGGCATCTTTTTTCCCCAGTTTTAGAATATCAAGAGTAATTTGATTAATAGCCGTAATATATCCGTCCCGGTCGACAATTATATAGGCCAAAAAAGGATTTTCCAATAACCCTTCTAGGAAGTCGTTGAATTCTTTTTCTCGCTCCTGCATTTTTTTTATGAAGATTCGTGCCGCGGACATGTCTAAAAATAAGCTATACCCCAAAGCCCCGACTGTTTTTCCATCCCTAATGATTGGCACGCGATTCACAATTGCGTCATGACAGTTGATGGTCCAACAGGCTGCTTGATCAGTACGTCCTGTCGCAAGTATTTCTGGAAGTTCGGAATTGGGAACAACCTGAAGTATATGTTTACCCAAGGCATCCTCCATTTCAATTCCCATAATATCAAGGTAAGTCTGATTAATTTCTCGAATATAGCCTTCCCTATTAACAATAATATAAGCCAGTTGAGGATTTTCCTCTAACCCCTTTTGAAATATGGTGGGAGATAATATGTTGTCTTGGAGGTCAGGTATAAAATAATTGGGGATACTCATCCGGTTATTCTCGGTTTGGGTGACATTAATCATTTCGGCAAGCTCTCCCGGAGAAATATCGCCCCGACCAATCAGCAAATTTATCATGCTGCGGCGTATACTTTCAATTAGCGGCGAAGATGTCCTTACTTGTATTTCTTCCCAAACCTGAAAAGTACAGGACTCAACCAGCTTAATACCCATGGATGTTTTGAGCTCTACAATACATAGGCGGCAAAATCCTTTATCGGAACACATGCCCTTAGCTGAACAAAGATTGGGAATATTAATGCCGGATCTTTGCGCTGCTTTTAAAATGGTTTCCCCTGAAATGACCTCAATTTTATGACCATCAATAATTATTTCCATAACATGTCAACCCCCAAATATTCTCTAACTCATTCTCTTAAATATAAGACTTTTTTGTTTATTTTTCCTTCCATCAATGAATTCATCCACCCTAAAAATTTTCTGGTATGCATATTGCATAAGACGAGTCCAGATGATTGCATGGGATGTTTTTTAAGGAGGTGAATATTTCCTGATTTAAATTCTGCCATCAAATCTTTATATAGTCAAAATTGAAAGGAGCTTAATATATGAATTTTAATTCAAGTACCTATTATGAGGAATATAAAAAAAAGCTAATCACACCCGATCAGGCGGCAAAATTAGTTAAATCAGGCGATTGGGTCCAATATGGCGAGTTTGTTTGCCAGCCCAAAGCCTGTGACGCAGCCCTGGCCAAACGTAAAGATGAGTTGGAAGATGTTAAGTTTCGCTTGGTTACCATGAGTTGGCTTCCCGAAGTATGCAAAGCGGATCCAGAAAGGGAATCCTTTGTAATGAACGATTGGCACTTTTCCGGAGTCTCTCGGATGCTTCAAGAAAAGGACCTGTGCAACTATATTCCCATCACCTATCATGAAGGCCCGACTATATATGACCGGGGATATACTCCGGTAGACGTATCCTTTCAAGCGGTTACGGCCATGGACAAGAATGGCTTCTTTAATATCAGCACTTCCAATTCATTAGCTCCATGTATTAACAGAAGCGCAAAAATCAAGGTGGCAGAAGTTAATACTTCTTTGCCGGTCTGCTTAGGTGGTTATGGCGAATCTATTCATATTTCCGATATAGACTATATTGTAGAAAGCCCTGATAATCCTCCCCCGCTTAATCTTCCTGTGGTAAGTGGTACCGATGCCGATAAGAAAATAGCTGAACTAATCCTTGCCGACATGCGGGATGGTGATTGCCTCCAGTTGGGAATCGGGGGTATGCCGAATCTGGTGGGAGAAATGATATCCAAGTCTGATCTCAAAGACCTGGGAGTACACACGGAGATGCTGTGCGATTCATTTGTCGATATGTATGAAGCTGGTAAACTCACTGGCAAGCGTAAAAACATAGATCCCGGTAAGATCGTTTACACTTTTGCCATGGGGAGCAAAAAGCTTTATGATTTCCTGGATCATAACCCGGCTTGCGCTATTTTCCCGGTTGATTATACCAATGACCCTTATCTAATTGCCCGAATGGATAACATGTGCTGCATTAATAATGCTATCGAAATAGATTTATTTGGCCAGGTTGCCTCTGAAGCGTCAATGGGCCGCCATATCTCCGGAACCGGAGGGCAGTTAGATTTTATACTGGGATCATTTGATTCTAAAAACGGCCGTGGTTATGTGGCTCTTAGTTCTTCAATAATGAAAAAAGATGGATCTCTGGAATCCAGGATAGTGCCAGGACTTTCCCCCGGAACCATTGTTACTGTCCCCCGCTCTATTGCTTACACCATTGTTACCGAATACGGTAAGTTCAATCTAAAAGGCAAAAGTACTTGGGAACGTTCTGAAGGCATTATAAACCTGGCTCACCCTGATTTTAGAGATAATCTGATTGAGGAAGCAAATAAATTTAATATTTGGAGAAGGAGCAATAAGATATCCTAGATTAGAATTAGAGCCACGCTCGTGGGCTCTCAAATATTAAAAACGAATACTACAATCAACTTTAATATCTGAATTCATCCAGTGTAACGACATCAGGATACGGCCAAAAAGCTGCTCGTAATATTCTTGGTTTTTCACAGTCATCAACTCCTGAAAATATTTGTCAATGGCAGGATGACTGTTACCATTCAAAATCGCTCTTTTGAGAGAGCCTTGGAGTGACGTGGGTTTCCGGGCTTTAAGTGCCGCAAACCCGCATTATACAAGGTTTCTGAGGGTCTGAGGATTCCGGTAGAGTATGTTGTATTCCCGATGCTTCCGGTAATGTGAAGGGACTCAAAATCGTGTGCCTTACAGCGTGCGGGTTCGAGTCCCACCTCTGGCACCATAGGAAAATAGGGGCTTTAAAGCCCCTTTAGTTTTTTCTGATGATTATCTTTTACTGTTTGACAGTTAATTTGACAGTCAATTGCAAAATAAACGCTCTCATCACCTCCAAACAAAAAAGTCCCCGAAGGGGCTTACAAATATAATCTAATCCCATATTATTTGTTTTCCAGTCCCCATGCTATTAATTCTAATGCCCTTTCTGGCAAGGCTCTATTTCCGGGGCTTTTTCTTTTTTGCTGCCGGAAACTCCAGCTTGAGATTCACGTATTTGCTGCCGGTGCCGTCCAGCACCCCCACAGAACTTCTTTGGTGGTCATTTCCACATTGTGCTTGGTCATCTCCAGCCATTCCAGCAGGAAGTCGGTAAACAGTATCCGCACCTCGCCAAGTGATCGGGTTTTTGGTCGGCCGGATTGTCCCGGATCAGCGCAAGCTCAACGGCATAGTCCAGGGCTTCCTTGATGACCTCGTGATTATAGCTCTCGTTTTCCTTAATACCAGCTTCACCCAGGGTCAGTAAATTGCTGTGTTCTCCTTTTAATGTAATCTGGTCAATTCGCAGAGGATGTTTTTCATTTCTTGGCAGAGAAATGGCTAGACTTTGCCCATCCGGTGACCAGGCCAAACTCTCAATTATTTCACTGTTCTGAGGCCATAAGGTTGTTGTGTCGGCCACGCCGGTTTTTAAAGATGAAATCTTCAAGTTGCCATCTGGAATATACCCTTCTTGAGGGTCTTGAGTGGTATAAACAAGCAAATTATCTGACGCTATCGTCCGCCTAAGTTCCAGAAGTAAGCGGGGACGTTTCCCCGCTTGCTCCTAAACATTGGAACATATCATATTTCATTAGGATCATTACCGCAAGTATTATTAAAAACAAATCGTGGGTTATAACTGTCTGCTTTTTGTCCATTGAATTTAATATAAATTGTTGTTTCAAAATTACTATCTCCTTTGAGTTCTTTCATCTCTCCATTTTTTACAAGTTTTGCGGCGGCTTGCATATCGGGCATCCCCATTTTGTTTGATTTTTCGATCAGCCATTTTTCATTCTCGCCTGGCTCATAGCCTGAATCATTAAAATAGTAATTTTTGGCGCAGACAGTAATATAGACACCATCGGCCCCATGCTGTACAATTTCCAATTTTGTTAGCAAATAAAACATTCTATTATGATCCAATCCCCCTTCCGGCCACGGGGAATAATAGCCGTCCTCATAGTCAGCTAATTTCCGGTAAGCCTGATGCGGCATATCTTTATAACCCTGCTTCGCAACAAATAGGCTTTGAATGGCGTTTTGCATATCATTGTCACTTATTTTTTCGGGACACTTCATATAGTTCAGCACATAAAAGACCGCAAAGCCAAAATTATTATATCCCAAGGATTGGGTGTATTCGTTGGCCTCAAAAAAAGACTCATAATAATTCATATCCGGCATATAGCACCAACGGTAATCCCTGGCAAACAAGTTGAATTTCTCACGCATGTCATCGGTAATTTCTACGTTGCCTCGCTCATTAATAACGCTTTTTATAAAGTCTGGACCGCTCGGATAAAAAGCATACGAAACTTCCGCTGTCTTTTGTTTCTGTTCTTCACTGGTATCACCGTTTTGTTTTACCTCATTTGTGCCGGTTATGCTCTCTTTCGGCTGGGAATTGGGTTCAACTTCTTCTCGGACAGGTTCCTTACATGCTGGAAGTACATTTTTTTCTTGTTGATGACATCCGGTGATTAATATACTTAACATGACAAAACAAATTGCAGTAATACTAATCTTTTTATGAACCACAAACATATGTAATCCCTCTCTAGCAATTTATTTTCCCGTCTCATCTCCGCGCAATAAAATCATGAGTCTTTATGTTGCTTTCAAGCCATATTTTCATAACTATGTCTAAATCATCAATTTTGAACCTTCTAATCATATTTATAACCATTCCTTTCGCTAACGCTCAGGCACAAAACGTGATGAAAGAATTTCTTTCAGATTTACTCCTATTTTATAAACGATGTAACTTTATTTGATTTCCAAGCATGTTTCTTGAGTGCTATTGAAACTAAAAACATAACGCATATCTTCAAAAGGCTCCTTCATTATCTCAAAGGAATATTTCTCACTATTGAACGTGAAGCCGTTTCGCTCATAAAATTTTTTGGCTGTTTCGTTATTTTCTAAAACCCATAAATAAACGTTGTTATATCCGGCAATTTTGAGATCATCCAAGGAGGCTTTCAAGAGTTTATGCCCATATCCTTTTCCAAGATACTCCGGCAAAAGATAAATCGAAATAATTTCTCCCCATTCAGACAATTTCTTATCTCTTGACTTTCCGTAGGCAATACAGCCAACGGCTGATTCTTGGTCATAAATAAGCAGCACGGTTACAGTGTCAGCCTCAATCCAACCTTGAAAAGCATTTACCCAAAAATCATCTGGTAATTCATCCAAATACTGTTGGGGAATCATGCCCCTATAAGCGCTTTTCCAACTGGAAGCATGAATATGGCTTATCGTTTTCGTATCTTGAATCGTTGCTCGCTTTATAACCATAGAATCACCTCGAACATTCGTTTCACCAGATCCAACTCCGGCAGAAAGTCTTTGTGGGATCGCATAACATGAACTAAATAGTGTTCAATGCACCCTGGAATATATAAATTCCAAAAAGCTTTCCTTGTGATTTCTTCTACTCTCTCATAATCTTTTTATCTTCTTTCTATTCGCAATAACCGCCTAAACAACAGTTTTTAATTCCCGCTGTTTTCGTGTTTTAATTTATATCAGACAGTTGATAACAATTCTAAAATAGTTTTAACATTTTTTTTGCAAATACCGATGGAACACAAATAGTGATACAATTTGAAAAAGGAACAATCCTCCTAAGTAGATTATAATTATACGTGTGTTTTCTATAATTTCCAATGTTCCCAGAATTGAAAAAACAACCATCGATATAGAAATAATAAGAAGACTCAAAAGGTAAGCATATCTGCCTGCCTTATTTCGTAGAACCTCATTTCTTTCATCATGTATTTCAATAGATTCATTATCAAGTTTTTCTCTATATCTCTCTGCATTTTTCGGCGTTGTCCAGTAAAAATATTTTCCTGCCATTACTGCTCCGGGGCCAATAAACGCACCAGCAAAGCTGTACAATAAACTTTGCAGCCTCGTCTCAAAAATAATTGCGGCAACTAATATGACAAGACCGATTCCAATAAAACTTAAACCACACGATAAATAACTTTTCTTCATCGCTATTTACTCCTTTCATAAAGGAAAACTTCTTCAATCTTTTTATCAAAAAAATCGGCTATGGCAAATGCCAACTCTAATGAGGGATTGTATTTTCCCGTTTCTATGGAGCTTATAGTTTGTCGAGATACCCGTAGCTTTTTAGCAAATTCCTCTTGACTTAGCCCTTTTTCTTTTCGTATCCTTTCAACATTATTTTTCAAATAAGGCATCCTCCTGTTCGACAAGTTTACTTTACATATATCCTAATAGAGCAACTGAGTTTTGTCAAGTTTCCTTTACAAAAGCTTTGTTCCGCATATCGGTAGACCAATTCTCCGTTGGATAACTTCCGCCGGTGTGACTCCGGCCATCGACACCAAAAACAATCGCTCTTAAAGCTGCGGCATTAGACCTAAATCTTGTTTCTGCTTGTCGATTAAAATAACAAGAGAGCACGGTAAAAACATTTTATGGCCCGTTGTTTCGGGGCTTCCATGGTTTTTATCCGTACTCTCTTAATAATTTATTGCAGTTGTTTCCTTATCATTTATTCTGTCAAACGATTTCTTTGGTCATCCCACGATAACCCCGGTTATATCGTCATTTCCCACGATATCCCGGTTAAGATTTCACTAACCCGGTTTTGTCATTTATTTTGGTGAGTCACACTCAAATTATATTCCTCCAGTCAATAGGGTTTGGGGATAATTCTAAAACCTATAAAGAAATAGAGAACAAGAGCAATAAGGGCAATAGCCAAAATAGTGAATAACATGCCTTCCAGCAACGATTTTAACATTCCTTTTTTCCACCTCTTTGACAGCTTTTTTACCACCTCGGCCTCTTGCAAATTCTGTTCCGCTTTGTTAATGCATAACGTATCGTCCATTTCCAGCAGCGCAGCTTTGCAGCTGTCACAATAAGCAAGATGTTCCTCAACCATCGTTTTGCTGTCATTACTGCAAACGCCATCGTGATACAATGGCAGCAAATCTTTAATGATCTCACAAGATACTTTCATTTCATTGCCTCCCGTAATTGTTTTTTGGCCCTGTAAAAAATTAGTCTTGCCCAACTATCGGTTTTACCGAATAACTCACCGATTTGAGAAAATGACAGTTCTCCGAATACCCGTAAGGTAAAGACCTCTTTGTATGGCTCATTCAGATTATGAAGCAGAATGTGTAATCGCCTTGCCGTTTCTTTGTCAAAGTAGTCTTTTTCCAAGTCTGATGCTGTATCTGGGAAATCTGCATCTATATCCAGAGTCATCCGCTTTTGTTTTTTGGAAAGTGAGAAATAAGTATTTTTAGCAATCTGACAAAGCCATACGTATAATTTGCAGCTTCCATTGAACTGATCTATATGCCGCAGGGCTTTAAAAAAAGTTTCCTGCGTAACCTCTTCCGCAATAGCCTCGTTCCTACATAGGATTAGCACATATTTATATACATCAGAAAAGTACTCTGTATATATTTCTCCGAACTCCGTCACTTTCTCACCTCCTGCCCATAAGACTAGTCTCGCATAAAAACGTTTCAAAGTTTTTATTTTCTTTTCGTCTTGTATCTTCCAGTTTACTTGTATCTTTGGATAACAGCCATATAACCCCATTGCGCAATCCCTCGCTGACCGTTTTGATTATGGGCAGCCGTTCTTCTACACTCGGCAAAGGCTGCGAGCAGGAGAATATACAGGCTATCATTGAGGGCGCAGGCTACTTTCAAGCATATTCTTTCCGGGGCGAAGCTCCCGAAAATGGACGCGTTAAAACAGGAACGGCAACGTCTGACGGCAGAGAAAAGGCTGACTACAAGGAATACCGTGAGGCTTATGAAAATATTAGTAAATTCTCATGCTAAAAATCATAATTAGGGCGGATTGCTTTGATATAATGATAAAATACGGAGCAATGCTGGAAAGGAGCGTTATTCCATGAATGATAAAATTCTTGTCGTCGATGACGAACACGATATTGCAGACTTGATCGAAGTGTATTTGCAAAATGAAAACTATGTTGTTTATAAATTTTACTCTGCAAAAGATGCATTAGCCTGTATCGAAACAAAAGATCTTGACCTTGCTATTCTGGATATTATGATGCCGGAGGTAAACGGCTTTTCCCTTTGTCAGAAAATCCGTGCACAATATACTTTTCCGGTTATTATGCTGACGGCTAAAGACGAGGAAATCGACAAAATTACTGGCTTAACTTTAGGCGCTGACGACTATATTACGAAGCCGTTTCGTCCGCTTGAATTGCTTGCCAGAGTAAAAGCACAGCTGCGCCGGTACAAAAAGTACAATTCCACCAAAGAAGAAACAAATACAGGTTCGATTCTTTCTTATTCCGGTCTGGAACTCAATACGAAAACACATGAATGTCTACTGAATGAGAAGGCAATTAGTTTAACGCCTACGGAGTTTTCTATCCTCCGAATTCTATTGGAACGTAAAGGTACAGTAGTTAGTGCAGAAGAATTGTTCCATGAGATATGGAAAGATCAATATTATAGCAAAAGCAATAACACAATAACAGTTCATATCCGGCATTTGCGTGAAAAAATAGGCGATACCTCAGACGAACCGAAGTATATCAAGACGATATGGGGAGTGGGGTACAAAATTTAACTATCAGGGAAGCAAAAGGAACGTCGCCATGCTTCCTGGGAGGTGAAGTTTGAAAGAAATCTTTCATGACGTTTTGTGCCTCAAG
>JAQWFH010000026.1:0-5977 GCA_028704515.1 Eubacteriales bacterium | reverse complement strand
AAGTTTGAAAGAAATCTTTCATGACGTTTTGTGCCTCAAGAAAGGAATGGGTATAAGTCTGAAGAATGATACCATAGAAAAGAAGTTACGTATAAAGCTTTACATTACTTTGATACTTTATACATTGATTGGTTATGCCCTAACAATAGTATTTGACTATGGCTTTAGTCGATTTTCAAATGCGTTTTTTCCATGGCTTTACCTCAGAATTGACGTTATCTTTTTCCTATATCTTGTTATCGGCTTTTGCTGTATCTTCTATCATTATTGGAAAAAGCCATGGGGATATTTGCAGGAAGTCATAGATGCCAGCAAGACTGTGTATCAGCAAAATGACAGCACCATCGAATTATCTGAACCGCTCAAAAACATGGAAAAGCAGATGAACCAAATCAAAATGGCTGTTCTGTTAAGCCAACAGGCGGTCAGAGAGGCCGAAAGCAAAAAGAACGAATTGGTCATGTATCTGGCGCACGATATTCGGACGCCGCTGACCTCCGTAATCGGCTATCTAAGTTTGCTTGAAGAAGCGCCCGACATGCCGACCCCGCAAAAGGCAAAATATATAGGCACCGCGCTGAAAAATGCACAGCGGCTGGAAAAGCTCATCAACGAATTTTTTGAGATTACACGGTACAACACGCAGCAAATCAAGCTGACCAAAGAGACTGTGGATTTATACTATATGCTCGTGCAGTTGGTTGATGAATTTTATCCTGTCCTATCTGTCAAAGGAAATTCCGCCACACTTCACGCAGATGAAAATTTGACGGTTTATGCAGACTCCGAAAAGCTGGCCAGAGTGTTTAACAACATTCTGAAAAACGCTGTTCAATACAGTTATCCCCATACGGAAATCATTATTTCCGCAAAGACGGACAACGAAAACCTCGTTATTACATTTGAGAACCACGGGCAGACAATCCCACCTGACCAGCTACCTTCTATTTTTGAGAAATTCAATCGTTTAGATGAAACTCGTAAATCAGACACAGGCGGGACGGGGACGGGACTTGGCTTGTCCATCGCGGAAGAAATCGTTCATTTACACGGCGGAGAAATCTCTGTTCAGAGTGAAAATGATAAGGTTACGTTTACCGTGTCGCTGCCAACTTTGTCTTAGGAAAATATCAATCGGATATTAGGATTTTCTTAGGAACTTATCCTGTTCATCTTAAAGTTTGCAATGTCCTGGTTCAGTACAATAAATACTGAACCAGGACATTTGTCTTTGTAATAAAAGAATAAGGAGAACTGACATGGAACTGACAACCATACACCTTAGTAAACAGTTTAAGGATAAAACCGCTGTTGATGATGTCTGTCTGAATCTTACGCCGGGCGTATGGGGTCTGCTTGGAGCCAACGGAGCCGGCAAGACTACGCTCATGCGGATGATCGCAGACATTTTGAAATCAAGCAGCGGAAAAATCCTTTATGACGGTAAGGACATTCACACAATGGGAGAAGAATACAGAAATATATTTGGTTTCTTACCGCAGGACTTTGGATTTTTTCAAGATTTTACGGTGAAGGATTATTTGGAATATGTTGCCGCGCTTAAGGATGTTCCGGTAAGAGAAACGAGAAAAAAGATTGACGGCCTGCTGCATACACTCACCCTTTCCGACGTAAAGAACAAAAAAATCATCAAGTTATCCGGAGGAATGAAGCGCCGGGTCGGGATTGCACAAGCAATGCTCAATGACCCGAAAATTCTGATTATGGATGAACCGACTGCCGGTCTTGACCCCGGCGAGCGGGTGCGTTTCCGCAATTTCATTTCGGAATTTTCCCATGGCCGCATCGTTCTCATTTCAACCCATATCGTATCCGACATTGAGTATATTGCTACCCAAAATGCCATTATGAAAGCCGGAAAAATACTTGATGTCGGCACAACAGACGAATTGGTAAAGCAAGTCACGGGGAAAGTTTGGACTTGCTTGGTGCCTGCCGACAAGATGCCTATGTATGAAATGCAGCTTCGCATTATCAACCAGCGCAGTGAGGGTAACAATCAGGTATCTATCCGCTATCTGGCAGATGAGGCGAAAACCAGTGATTCTGTAATGGCGCCGCCTCGTTTGGAGGATTTATATTTATGGTTATTCCCGCAAGAGGAAATTAGTGAGGAGGGAAAATAATTTATGCGTATTTATTGGCTGGAAATAAAGCGCGTGCTTAAATCACGCCGTTCTATTATTTTATTGCTCATTGCGCTGTTGATGTCTGCGGTAATGGCCTGGCTTCCCGTCACATTTGAGGACATCAACCAATATGGTGAAGATGGTAACAAAGTAGCGGAGCTAAATGGTCTGGAAGCGATTACTTATAAAAAGTCGCTTCGCTCTATCAATAACGGAGAAGTAACCCCGGAAAGGCTCAAAAAGGCTTTAAATACCTATCAAAGTGCCGTTTCACCATATGGAGAGGACAGCATTTATAGCGGAGACTTCCCGGTAGGCCTTTATATGGAAAAGGTATTTCCGGTCGGGTCGCTTTTAGGAAGGCTGCCGGAAACATTTTCTGACCCCAAAACCGGTCAGGCGACAAGTTTAATGAATATATCGCCGGACAAATTAGACAGCTTTTATGAACAAACGGTACAGCACCTGAAAGATATTATGCAGATGGAGCAAAAAGAACACCCAACTGCACAGGAACAAGCCCTGCAAAAATATACAGAGTTAAAAACACCCTTTCAGCTTTATGCGGGATATTCGAGAGACGCTTTTGATTACATCGTGCTTTATATTTTTCTACTTGTGATTCTTTGCACAGCGGCTGCCACACCTACGTTTTCCAATGAATATCAGACCGGTTCAGACAGTATTTTGCGCTGCACCAAGCATGGGCGCTCCCGATTGGCAATTGTAAAAATATTGGCTGCACTAACCATTTTGGCCGCAACGTTCGTCATATGTATTTCAATGCACTTGCTGATTTCAAACCTTGCATTTGGGCCGGAATGCATGAAAACGTCTATGCAGATGTTGTTTTCCGTTATCAGCCTGCCTGCCATTAATTTAGGGCAACTGCAAGCTGTTTTGGCAATCGGAGGACTTATTTCCTTGCTGGCAACTATCAGTTTCACATTATTTCTATCGGCCAAATGCAAGGATTCGATTTCTGTTATCCTGATTGCCATTGTAATGTGCTTGCTTCCGATATTTACGTATTCAACCGGCGCTAATTGGCTCAGTTTTATTTTACCGTCGGCAGGAATCGGTATGCAAAACAGCTTGCTTTATCAACTGACCGGTTTTAATTACCTGCATATTGGACAAATGAGCTTTTGGACGCCTTGCGTCATACTGGCAGCCGCTGTAATTGAAATTCCCGTGTTCCTTCTCCTTGCCATACGAACTTATTGCAAACATCAGGTCGCTTGACAGAAAAAAATTAAGCGAACCAAGTTTTGCCTTGGGAGTTATTAATCAAGACCGAGAGATATCAATACAGGCATTTCGAGAATTCATGAAGCGAGAAAATGAAGATAATGCCTGGAAGATGAGGTCAAGGACCGTAAGACCGATAGCGAAGGCAAAACAGAGATTGACAAATTGATGAGCGGTGAACCAATCGGAAGGCTTCAAGGCATGGATAAGGCAAAACGAAACGAGATTTTGAGAAATCAAGAAAATCGACGGCGTATCGCTAAGACAGATTACCCGAGTTACCTGGATGAGTGTAGATATTGTCTTCAATGCCTAGTTTTAGCCAACAAAAAGAACGTCCCCCTGTTGGCCCCCGTCAAGCAACCTTTCCTAAACAGATCAGCCTTACATCTTCTTCATTCTTGTACAGCACATCCTCCATAAAAGGCGCTAGCACATCAACATTCCCGAAGCCTTCTTCATCCAGTTTCGTCCTCAGCAAGCGGTTATACTGCCCGTCTGTTTCCGTTCCTTCATTTTGCGGAATTAAAAAGGCAATACTGTCTCGCTCAATCTTCGGCAATTCATAAAGCTAATAGGGGAAGAAGATGTAATCCACCTTTTTTACCACCAGTTCGGCCATATGGCCGGTAATCAACTTAACCGGATAGCAGGTTTCATCCAAAGCATACTGCTGGCCCAGGCGGACGGTTTCTTCACTGCTGGGTTCGGACAAGATTACATTGAAGCCCAGTTCTTTAAAAATGGCGTTGAACATGGAAAACATCCCGTAGGTGAACAAGGCCCTCGGCATACCCACCGTTTTTTTGCTGCTGTCTATTGATTGCAGCTCATGCCTTATCCGAGAAGCTTATTTTAGTTAGCAACAATACTAAAGAATTTAGCCGAATTCCCCAACTGCGGATTCAAAACTGGGCTGAATAGACCTATCTCCACCTCGTTCAATTCACTGCAATGACTGCAAAGCAGCACGTAATTGGGGGGTCGTTTATTGGTTGACAGGATATAGCCCCGAGGGGCTGGGGACGTTCTTCCCGTAACACTTCGCGGTAAACTAAATGTTACATAAAGAACGTCCCTGCATAACGCCTGCGTAACGCTAAAAATACGATATTTGCGATTTTAATATAACATAATTTTATTTATTATAGTCTGTGTAATTATGATAATATATTGCTATGGGGAATTTGGGATATTTATGGAGAATACAGGATTTAAGTATCGGAAGCAAGCAACACACCGCTGCAACGGGACAGGAAACATTTTTCGCCTCGTTATAATCAGGAGGTTATGATTATTGCTTAGAGATAAAAAGCTGGTTTTACTAAGTCATTGCCTGTTAAATGTCAATGCCAAGGTTTATGGATTGGCTAATTATAAAGGTGCTCATGAAGAATTAATCAAGTTTTTGATCGAAGAGAATTTTGGCATCATTCAGCTTCCCTGCCCCGAGTTGGGCTGCGAAGGAATCAGGCGCTGGGGAAAAGTTAAGGAGCAACTGGACATACCGTTCTATAGGAAATACTGTAACGAAATATTTACTCCGCTATTGGAGCAAATCATCGACTACCATAAGAACGGCTACCGGTTGGCAGCGCTTATCGGGGTAAATGGAAGTCCTTCATGCGGGGTCAGTAAAACTTGCTCGGCAGCATCCTGGGGCGGTGAAATAAATGATCGCCGGACTACGGAAGAAATGATGCAGCAAGTAAATACTATTGAATCACCGGGTATATTCATAGAACAGATTCGAAAATTGCTCGAAGCTAATAAAATATACATACCTATGCTGGCTATTGAGGAAGCCGATCCGGCTGCTTCAATTGCAGATATCAAAAAAGTATTGAGAGGAGAGGGTTAGGTGTTTAAATTCAAACAGGCATCTGCAGTACTGGTTGGTCTATTGGCGGTAATATTGTTTATGGCAGGGGGATGTGCTGACAAGACTACTGATAAGTCAGCAGATAAAAGCCAGCCGGAAGTAAGCGATAACTCCTGGACTACAGTTGAGAAAAATGGCGAATTAGTCGTTGGCATGTGTGCCCAATATCCGCCGTTTGAATCTATTAATGAAAAAACCAATCAACCTGAAGGCTTTGACGTAGACCTGGCCAATGCGCTGGGAAAAAATCTGGGTGTTAAAGTGAAATTTATAGATGCTCAATGGGAAGCATTATTGGCCGGGGTTGAAAAAGGTGATTACGATGTGCTGATTACCTGCATGTCCAAACAGGAAGCGGCCAGTGCCAATATAAATGTAAGTGATGTTTATTATGAACTTAATGACATAATTGTAGTAAAGCAAGGTAACGATTCTATAAAAACGGTTGACGATTTAAAAGACAAGGTAGTCGGAGTACAGTCCGCAAGCAGTTGTGAAATAGCGGCCGACAGTCTGAGCGGACTTAAAGAGATTAAACGGTACAACTATAATCCCGAAGCTTTTATCGATCTGACCAACGACCGGGTTGATGCTGTAATAGTGGGTTATGCTTATGCCGCCACACAAATAAAGGATAAATCAGATCTTAAGATCATCGATACTCCAGTTGGGGAAACCAGCGAAATCGTAATGG
>JAQWFH010000025.1 GCA_028704515.1 Eubacteriales bacterium | reverse complement strand
ATGATAAAATTATTTTAATAAATTGTTATCTAACCCTAATGAAATCGGAGGAATTGCAATGAAACAATTAACTAAGCTCATTTTTGACGATATGAAGCCCTCTCTCGGGGTTACGGAGCCAGGAGCGATTGCTTTTTCTGTGGCAAAGGCTCGCTCATACACAAAAGGAGATATTCAGTCTATTCACGTTGTATTAAACAGCGGAATGTATAAAAATGCTTTTACTTGTGGTATTCCCAACAGCACCGAAGTAGGAAATGCTTTTGCTGCCGCACTCGGAGCCATTGCCGGCAAGTCGGAAAAAGGGCTTTTGGCTCTTGATGCGGTGACGCAGCCTGACAACGATATTGCCCGCAAGCTTATAGATGACGGCAAGGTTACGGTTTCAATGAGTGAAATCAGCAGCACTATATTTATCGAGGCAACAGTCCAAACATCTTCCGATGAGGCAGTCGTAACGATTCGTGACTCCCATATAAACGTTACCTCAATAAGGGTTAACGATATCGAGATCTTTGCGCGGGACGAAAAAATGCAAGCCGATGATTGCGTAGCAACAGAGAATGGGAAAGCCTGTTCTAAGGAACTGCATCCTATAAAGAAATATACGGTGAATGATTTTATTGATTATATAGAAACCGTTGATATTGGAGAAATAGAATTTATAACGGAAGCCTTCCGGATGAATATGGCTCTTTTCAATGCAGCTATTAAGAGCGAAAGGACTGTTTTTACAAAATCCCTGCTTGCCATGAACGGCGGAAAGGTAATATCAACCGATGATAGGAAAACAGCATCCTTGCTTTGCAACGGGGCAATAGAGGGAAGGGTTCTAGGCCTTGACAAGCCGGCGATGAGCATAACAGGCTCAGGCTCTCACGGTATTATCGCAACAATGCCACTATATGCTTACTGTAAAATACATGGTTTAAGCGATGAAAAATTGATAAGGTCTACAGCACTAAGCTATCTTATCTGCACCTATATAAAGGAGTACTCGGGCAAGCTTTCGGCGTTTTGCGGATGTGCAATTGCTGCAGGAACAGGAGCCGCATGCTCACTTACTTGGCTGAAAGGCGGCAATGCACAGGATATATCCAATACAATCAATAATATGGCTTCAAGCATTACCGGGATGATTTGCCACGGCGGCAACCACGGTTGTACGATGAAGGGCATCATAGCAGTAGATGCTGCATATAATTCTGCTGAGCTTTCAATGAGCGGAGCATATATTCCATCGATTCACGGCATCAATGGCATTACACCCGAAATCACTATGCAAAACATCGGATTGATTGCATCTCCTGGAATGGTGGGTACCGAAAAGGTCATCGTGGATATCTTTGAAGACAAATCAAATAAAGTAAGGTAATTTTAAACTCATCATAAAGAAGCCGGTACGACTTACATCAGTCGCACCGGCTCTTTTTAAAATATTTTGTTTGCACTTTATATAGTATTTATAAACTTTAGAGCTTTGATTTTATAAGATCACCTAATCTTTCGATTCCAATTCTTATATTCTGAGGACTCTGGCTCCCAAAGCTGATTCTCATGCAATTCTTGCCCTTACCTCCGCCCTCTGTGAAAAAGCCTTCACCTGCAACATAAGCCACTTTTTTAGCGCTTGCTTCCTTTAGGAGCTCGGTGGTGTCTATGTCCCCCGGGAGCTCAACCCATGTAAATAATCCTCCGTCCGGGAAAACTCTCTTTGTCCCTTCAGGGAAATATTTATCTATGCATTCGATCATAACATCGCGGCGCTCTTTATGTATTTCACAAATTTTCTTCAAATGATCTTTGAAATATCCGAGCTTGAAAAATTCCGAGCATAAAACCTGAGGAATCATCGATGTATGGGAATTTGTGGCCGTTTTGGCATCTATCATCTTCTTTATTATCTGAGCATTTGCGCAGGCGTATCCCAAACGACTGCCAGGGGAGAATATCTTCGAAAAGCTGTTTGCAAATACAGTATGCCCACTCTTGTCGAAGTGCTTAATAGGCAAAAGAGCCTCGCCCGAATAACGCAGGTCGCAATAAGGGTCATCCTCAAGTATTATAACATCATATGTGCCACCCATTTTGGCGATTGCTTCCCTTCTGTCTTCCGGAAGTGTTTTCCCCGTAGGATTTTGAAATGTAGGGATAACATAGACTATCTTAGGGCTGTATTTTTTTATTTTTTCTTCGAGATCAGCAAGTATAATTCCCTTGTCGTCGCATTCAATCGCGATACACTTAGCTTCAAACATCTCAAATATTTCCACGCAATGCACAAAGGTAGGAGATTCCACCAATATTACATCACCCGGATCGATAAATACCTGACATAGCAGGTTCATCGGTTCAATGCCTCCGCTTGTTATTATAACGTTATCCACAGTGGCATTTATGCCTTTTGCCGCCAACAATTTTTGCACGATTACTTCTCTAAATTCGTGCCAGCCCTCCGGCTTGCCGTATTGCAACGCTGTAACTCCCTTTCCGTCAGTTCTGAGAACGTCATTTGCAATCTGTCTCAGCTCGTCGACCGGAAGCGCTTCCTTGGCCGGAGCTCCTCCGCTAAAGGAAATAGTTTCCGCATCAAGCATCGAATTAAATAAACCGCTCACTATATCAGCGGTCTTCTCCATATATTTCATTCTATCCGCATATTTAGGCATATCTTTACCTCCTCATTTTTATTAATCTGTCGCCATTTTCCTTGTATACATTATATAATACAATCAAATACTAATCCAAATTAATTGTATCTAAATATAAGATACTTTTTGACTCTCCAGTTGAATTGCTTTCATTTTTATTTTATCTTTATGAATTTTTTTGTTTATAATAAGCATCAAATATGATATGATGATTTAAATATTTGATGATTTACTTCAGAAAGAGAGGTACTTACTATGTCGCTCAACGCATATAGAATTTTTTGTACAGTTGCTGTAGAAAAAAGCTTTTTTCGAGCAGCAGAAATGTTGTATCTAACACCATCCGCAGTAAGCCACTCTATAAGTACTTTGGAGGACAAGTTCGGATTTTCACTTTTTTTCCGTAATCGCACAGGCGCAAGGCTCACCAGCGATGGAGAAAGGCTTCTCCCTTTCATCAGGAATGTGCTTGAGAGCGATGAACGCCTTATTCAGGAATCTGACAGAGTTCAAGGATTTATGAGCGGTACTGTTCATCTGGGAGCAATCAGCAGTGTATGTAACAATTGGATTGTAGATATTCTCGGATCGTTCCATAATAAATTCCCGCAAATTGAGGTTCATCTCACTCAAAGTGGTTATGATAACATTCTTTTGGAAGCAAAGGCCGGTTCCATTGACCTTTCTTTTACATCGACTTATACCAATGAGTCATTGATGACAATCCCTCTTAGCCAGGATCCGTTGATATGCGTTACACCTGTTGATTATGAGCCCTTAAACGGCGAATTTATAACGCGTGGCGATATAATGAGGAATAATTTAATCCTACAGCGAGAAAGCAGCGATTACGATACAATTGCACTGCTTAGGCAAAAGAATATTCCGCTACAGTCAAAGCACCGTATAGAAGAGGATAGCACAATTCTTCATATGGTTTCAAGCGGTTACGGTATTGCCATCGTCCCGAGCCTTGTTTATAAAGGAATTCCTTGCAACGTAAACGCATATCCGATTGAAGGTGACCCATACAGAACTTTGGGCCTCGTTTTCCAAGAGAAAAAGCTTCTTACCCCGGCTATTTCTCAAATGTATGAGCATATAATCTCCTTTGTTAAGGATAACAATATATATAATATAAATGAGGAAGATAATGAAAGGACGGGTGAAAAATGAAAAAGAGGATAGTTTGTTATGGAGATTCCAACACATGGGGTTGGATACCTATGTCCGGCGAGCGTTACGACGAGACAATAAGATGGCCGGCAAGACTCAGGGAAATTCTGGGTGACGATTATGAAATTGAGGAAGAGGGTTTGCCTGGCAGAACCACAATGTTCGAAGACCCCATCTGCCCGCACTGTGATGGCTATGCTTACATGCCCGGATGCCTTCTTACAAATGCACCTATAGATCTTCTTGTCTTTATGCTTGGAACGAATGATTTTCAAATGCACTTTTCAAGCTCTCCTGAGGTGACAGCAAGGACTATACGATTTATGCTTGAATCTGTGCGTAATATGCCTATTACCCGTGACGGTGCGAAGCTGCCGATACTGCTTTTGTGCCCTGCTTCGATATCCGAGCACCGCTTTGGATATCAGCCGAGCGACTTAGTTTCACAAAAGAACATAGACGATAGTAAGGCATTGGCGGCCAATCTTGCTGAAATGGCACAGTTGTTAGAATGTGAATATTTGGACCTTAATGAGCACGTTAAAGTTTCCGAAAGAGACGGAATACATTTTGAGCCGGATGCACATGTGAAAATTTCCGCTATTGTAGCCGAGAGAATTAAAAAGATAATTGGATAAAATTCTATACCTGCGCAAATATTAAGTTCACCTGAAATTGCGACGGGTATCGCGAAAGCTTGTTGACATAAACATAATACTTTAATATACTTATCTTAATAATAATTACTATTGTTAGGAATTCTGTTTATATGGGTCAACATACAATATCTCGATCAATAAAACAGAAGACAGTTATTGCAAAAATCTTAACTATAATTTAGGAGGTACTGGAATATGGATTTGAAATTTTATATCTGCCCGCACTGCAAGAATATTATCACTCTCATATATGACAGCGGTGTTGATGTAGTATGCTGCGGAGAACCAATGCAAGAATTGACAGTGAACACAGCAGATGCATCTCACGAAAAGCATGTCCCTGTCGTTACAGCAGACAATAATAAAGTCACTGTTCGCATCGGGAGCGCAGACCATCCGATGGTGCCTGAACATTACATCGAGTGGATTTTTTTACAGACAAAGACAGGCTGCCAGGGTAAATACCTTAAACCGGGGGATGAACCTGAAGTATGCTTCTTGACTTGCGAGCCGGGAGACGGTGTAGCTGCATACGCTTACTGTAATCTCCACGGATTATGGAAGTCCGACGTAAAATAACAAAAATAATTCTACAGCAAAACCCGCGCGAAATATTCGCACGGGTTTTTTTGTTACAACTGTATAATCGCAATATGTTAGCTTTACTACTTAAGAAGCGCCAATATGCTTTCCTTTGAAATCGCGCCTATAGCCTTATTTGCAACCTTGCCGTCCTTTATAACAATAAGAGTCGGAACGCTCATGACGCTATATTCTCCCGCAAGCTCAGGCTGTTCATCAACATTTACCTTGCCTACCTTGAAGCCAACGGCTTCCTCTCCAATTTTATCTATTACGGGGCCTACCATCTTGCACGGACCGCACCATGATGCCCAAAAATCCACAAGTACAGGCACTTCAGATTTAATTACTTCGCTTTCGAAATTTTCCTTAGTAAGTTGTAATACCATATTATTTCCCTCCTTCGTCTTTCTCTCTTATATATTTAACTGCACTTGTTCCGGCCACAACGCCTTCATATACAGCTTTTGACACTTGCAATAATCCGCCGGTACAGTCACCTGCCGCAAAAAGCCCTGGCACATTCGTCCTCATCCCATCATCAACCTTTATGTTTGTTCCGGATATTTCAGCTCCCATCCTGCGTGCAAATTCCGTACTCCCGGCGGTGCCCTCCGCAATGAATATACCATCGGTGTATATCTTTTCTCCATCGGTGAATTCGACATACTCCACACGATCCGCGCCCGCTATTCTCTTAATTTTCTCGTTTTTTATAGGGAAGGAATTTTCCTTTGAAAACATATTTTGCTTACCGTTTGTAATTATAGTTACATCTGAAGCGATGTACGAAAGCTCCCCTGCTTCGTGTGCCGCAAAATCCTCGTTACCCAACACAAGAACTTTTTTGTTTCTGTAAAAAAATCCATCGCACGCTACACAATAGCTTACTCCGGAGCCTTCAAATTCTGATAGGCCTTCGATTGCCGGCGCTTTTCTCGATGCACCGGAGGCCAAAACTACTGCTTCCGCTTCAAATGCACCGTTATCTGTGGTTACGGTAAAATCCCCATTCCAATCAATCGACATAACCTCTGCTTTTTTCACGGGCACTCCCAATGCACGAGCCTGTTCGATGCCCTCTTCATGAAGCTCAGCTCCTGAAACTGAAGGGCTGCCGTAATAATTATCTATCAAATGCGCTTTCTTTAAGGAGCCTTCATCCTTATAAAGAACAAGCGGCGTCATTCCGGCTCTTACAGCATAAAGAGATGCGGCAATTCCCGCGGGACCCGCTCCTATTATTATAATCTTTTCCATAAACGACTCTCCTGTTCATTTATTCTCCTGTCTTACGATTTATTATACCCTTGATTTTATGGTTTCAATCTGATTTGTTTAGAAAAATCTTATATATATATAGCTTTTGTTTGTATATATGAAATACTCCTAAACATTTTTACTGAGATCTCGATAGGCCTTTAAAAGTACTGTTCGAGCGCATATCCGTTCTTAAAGTACCAATTATCTCATCTCCCTCGGCCATAAAATAATAGCTTGTAAGATTTGCCGCCGAACACGCATGGTTCGGGATTATTTCAAATCTATCTCCTACTTTTATGTTACCGGACATCCCTTCCCTTATCTTAATTTTCCCAACCTCCTCAGAAAGCGAGAAAATTTCAAGCTCAGGATGATCTTTTATATAACCGTGACCCGATATAGAGGTGTTTCCGTGAGCTCCCTTATCAAGCCCTAAGCATTTGGATCCGGCGTCGCAAATATACACTCCGGGTCTAGGATTAGATATGACCGTAGTATATACCGATAACGCACAGCGATCGTAATCGATCCCTTTGAAGGCTTTCTGCATACAATCGTTAAACACATAGGCTCCCGGGTGAACGATATTCACCTGCGCCATCTCAGCCTCTCCCTCAAACGTCGGTGTAGAGCCCGTGCTTATAATATCTAGCTGATAGCCGGCATTTCTTAAATTTGCAGCTGCCTCTTCAATTGCCTTATTTTCACCTTTTATATATTCATCTAACTCCTCAGGCCCCGTGCAAGCATACACATGCCCTGGATGAGTAGAGATCCCCATAAAAACAAGAGCTTCCATTGACTTCAAACTATCTGCGAATTCGACTATTTTGTCCGGCTCATGCCCAAATCTGTGACCACCGCTATCAAGAATTACGGTGTATTGTATTTTTGTACCGACTTCCTTTGCCATTTCATTAAGCATCTCAGCTCCGGCAAAGCTGTCCAATCTTATTATAAAACTACACTTGGCTGCTATATCGATCACTCGCTTGCACGCCTGCCTATCGGCAACGGGGTAAGCATACATTAAATTGTCAAGCCCCTCCTTACATAGGGCTTCACATTCATCCAAGGTTCCTGTCAAAAATCCGCACGCTCCAAGCTCCTTCTGAATTTTGGCAATTCCTATGCTTTTGTGCGTCTTTATCATAGGCCATAATTGTTTAGAGCTTTTGTCCGCGGCCTGTTGAGATAATCGAAGATTATCCATCATTACCTTCTTATCGATAATCATCGTCGGGGTTTGCAATAGTTCTTTTTTCATAATTGCTATACTCCTTTCTACAGGTATTTCTACGTGAGTTTTCTAGATGCCTTATTTTTCTATTATACATTACTTTATAATGATTGTCTGTATTTTTGATAACTACGCTTCTATTATGTCACCCTTGATTTTTGTTATTGCCACAATCCAATATCCATATGCCTGCATACGTTCCTTATCGGGGCAATCAGCATCTGTGGCATTTAGCTTTTCCGCGCCCACGATAGGTTGCCACAGCACAAAACCGGAACCGCCTTCGTCGGGTTGCTCCTCTTTTAAAAATCGTCCCGGAATTCCTATATAATAGTGCTCTTGAGATACTCCGAATATGTAGTGTTTATATTTCCTGGACAATTCTTTTCCCTTTGGTGTTACCAAGGGTAGCTCGTCAGGATTATCTATTTTGCTCCATGCCGCTGAGGTCACATCCTCTTTAAAAGGTATAATTCTGTTATATACATCCGCTTCCTCCTCCAGATTCCTGCACGTTTTCAGCAAATATTCTCTATAAAAAGAATTGAAGGTCCTTACGTCTTCCTGTTTATCTTCTTTCGTATCCTCCTTTTGGAGTTTAGCTCCATTTAACTCAGCTTCGTCTCTTTTCTTTTCTTCGAAATTTTGGAGCTCAGTTTCTTCTCCTTTAATTGAAATTGTTCCTTTTAGTATGGGATGCAGCGGCTCATCTTCGTTTTTTGTAGATACTGCGGCCACGATTGCATGCGTATATTTTGATATGTCGTTGCCTTTGCCATCCATATCAAGAGGATTGAATCGGAAATACGACTCCCCGCTTCCAAGACTCCCCACTCTTACCGTCCCCACTATAGCATATATCGTTTTGCTATCGCTCTTCCCAAATAATATCAACTTATATACATATTCTCGCTCTTGAAAGGATTCTATATTTTCAACGCCTATGCGAAGTGCACCCTTATTCCCACCTGTCTCTATCTTGATATGTCCACGTGAAGTTTCTCCTTGCTTCATCGCAAATTTCTTGTTCTGCTCTTCAAGCATCACAAAGCTGCGCTGATATTTCATATATTCCATCTAAGCCTTCCTCCTAATTATTCTTGAATTCCTTTATTTTTTCTAGTAATATATATATGAGAAAGGATATTTTTATATGATTTTTGATGTTATTATAGGTGCAGTTATAGTTATTTCAATGGTGCTTGGGTTTCGATCCGGTGTAATCCACACCTTTATACATACAATGGGCTGGATTATCTCACTCCTGCTCGCTTTTGTGTTCTCTCCGAAGCTCGAACTTTTCTTGCTGGAAAATACAAATATATACTTATCTATTGAACAAGGCTTATCAGCTAAGCTTACGGAAGGTGCCGTTGCAAAAGCTTCTACGCTTGAAGGCCTACCAATGATTCTTTTTGACGCCGCGAATGAAGCGGCAAACAACCTAGCCCTATCGTTTGCAGACCGTCTTGCAGACGCATTGTTTTCTATCATATGCTTTTTAATTGTAATTGCCGGGGTTAAGCTTTTTATCTGGCTTTTTATGTCTGCCTTCTCAAAAAAAAATGCCGGAGGCTTCACCGGTTTTATCGATGGCAGCCTTGGCATGGCAACGGGTTTTTTGCGAGGTTTGATTCTCGCTTTTATTATCTTGGCTTTACTTGTCCCGTATATGGGTCTATGCTCTCTCGAGACATATGCTTACATAATTTCAAATCTTGATGAATCTTATTTTGCAGGTATTCTATATGATAATAACCTCATACTCCTAATCATTCAGGATCTCTTTTAATCTTAGTATATACCTTATCAAAGGTTATTACAGTGAAATATCTTCCGGGCTCCTGCTTCAATCTTTTATCTACTATCTCCTTTAGCTGGCTTTCCTTTAGCTTGCAAGTCGGCGTCCTGACCATGTCAAATATGATGTTGGTATGCGTAGGCCCCGTAACAATTCGAAAATCGTGTATATCGCAGGCGCCTTCTATGCTTGCGACCTCTTCGGTTATTATTTCCTTCAGCCTGTTGAGCAACGGATCGTCAGTTATAATCGGGTCTGTATGAATGATCAGGCTTATATTCAGTTCGTCCGATATTTCTCTCTCTATATTATCGATTATATCATGGCTGTGCATTATGTCCTGCTCTGCGGGAACCTCTACATGAACGGATGCAAAGATTTTTCCCGGGCCATAATTGTGAACCATGATATCGTGCATTCCTAAAATTCCTTCTGTATTTAAAATCTTATTCGTTATATTCTCTACAAGTTCGTTCGGCGGGGCTTCCCCAAGAAGCGAGCTTGATGTTTTCCTAACCAGGGATATTCCAGACCATACTATGAAAAGAGCTACGGCGCATCCCATCCATCCGTCAGTCTGAATATCTGTCAACTTTGATATTATCACGCTTATGAGGATAGCAACTGTTGAAACTACATCATTTCTGCTGTCCACACCGGTTGCAATCAATGTAAGGGAATCTATTCTTTTTCCCAGGTTAATGTTAAAGTATGATTGCCATAACTTTACTGCAATGGCAATAACAAGTATTGCGACTGTAATTGCCGTGTACTCCGTTTCCTGGGGATACATAATCTTATTTATGGAAGATAGGAAAAGCTGGACTCCTACTACTATAATAGTAATAGATATAAATAGACCCGCCAAATATTCTATCCTTGCATGCCCATAAGGATGCTCTTCATCCTCAGGAATCGATGCAAGCTTAAATCCTAAAATTGTGATAACCGATGAGGCCGCATCAGTAAGATTGTTTATGCCGTCCGCTACAATTGCTATGCTATTTGAGGCAACTCCTGCTACGATTTTTATTGTGCATAGCAGTGTATTGGATATTATCCCTACGATACCCCCAAGTAGTCCGCAAGCCTTACGCACTTCTGGCTTTTTTGTATCTTCGTTGTTTTTTATAAAAAAATCTAGTAAGAATTGCATTCCTTACATCCCCTTGCTTTTGATTTTTAAAAAAGGCTCCCCAAAGGAAGCCTTTTGTTAATATTTATTTTATTTCTGATATCCTTCAGGGAGCTTGTAAACCATTGCCTCTTCTTCACCCTTCATGATACGAATTCCGCCTTCTGCAAGCGCAATCATTTCACTTTCGCCAGGGAGAATTTCAACCGGTGCTATAGGAGAAACGTATGCTTTTATTTCTTCTGTAACGATCTTTGAATGAGCAAGACCACCTGTAAGAATAATCACATCAATCTTTTCTTTGAAGATTCCGGACAGGGCCCCGATTGACTTTGACATTCCGTATGAAATAGTATTCAGAACAAGCTTAGCCTTTTCATTACCTTCTGCGACCATCTTCTCAGCTGCTCTTCCGTCTGCAGTTCCAAGATGTGCAAACATACCGCCTTTTCCTCTGAGAATTTTTTTCATCTCAGCTTCTGTGTATTTTCCAGAATAGCATAGCTCTGTGAATTGTACCAAAGGTGCTCCGCCCGCTCTTTCTGCAGACATGTGAAGCTCGTCATCACCTATTGTTTCTATTAAAACACCATGCTTTAATGCAGTTACCGAACAACCGCCTCCCATATGGCCTACGATTATGTTCATATCCTTAGCTTTCTTGCCTACGCTTTCTGCATATCTGATAGCCATTGATCTTGCATTAAGTACGTGCGCTGTTCCTCTTCTTACAATATCTGTAAAGCCTGTAATCTTTCCTACTTCTGTAAGCTCGCCTGCGGACGGTGCATCATAAATGTATGCAGGCACGCCGAGCTTATCGGAAAATTGCTTTCCTATTCTTCCTCCAAGGAGAGAAGCATGAGTAGCTGTTAGTTTTTCATCGGCAAGCGCGATGTACAGGTCTTCATTAACGATGTATCCGCCGCTCTTGATTGGCGGTACATAAACGAGGCCTCCTCTGCACATGATGCAATCAATAGTGCTTTCATCAATATTGTTGTCAGCAAGAGCCTTTGAGATGTATTCCATTCTATAAGGAGCTTGGTCTGCCATCTTTGCAAACTCAGCAAGCTTTTTTGTATCATGCTCTACATTAACTGTAATAACAGCATTGCTATCATCATATACCGCTATCTTTGTTGTTGTTGAACCTGGGTTTACTACTAAAATTCTGTATGACATTTTATACCTCCGATGAGTTTTATTTTACTTGTGCTGCGCAAAGAAGCAACGAATAATATTTTTCTTCAAAGCTTGAGCCTCTGGATGTAACAACGATAGGAACCTTAGCTCCTAAAACGCAACCTGCCAAGGAAGCTCCCGCAAGACAGATAAGTATCTTTGACGCTATATTACCTGCAGCGATAGACGGCATTATAAGAATGTCCGGATCTCCTGTTACAGGGCTTTCATAGCCTTTAATTTCAGCAGCTTCCTTTGAGAATGAAAGGTCGCATGAAATCGGGCCTTCAACATAGCAATCGCCGAATTCACCAGCTAATGCCATCTTTTTGAGTTCCTCTCCGTCCACAGTTTCCGGCATCTTTGGGTTAACCTTTTCTACTGCTGCCAAACATGCAACTTTAGGAGTTTCAACTCCCAAACGGTGGAAGAATTTAACGGAATTCTTAATCATTCCAGCCTTCTGGTCTAATTTAGGTGCTATAAGCATACCACCGTCTGTAATTGCCAGAAGCTTATGATACTGAGGTACTTCCATTATAATAAGGTGAGACATTACGCCTCCTGTACCTATTCCTGTTTCCTTGTTGACTACTTCTTTCAAAAGTACTCCTGTGTCAACTTTACCCTTCATAAGAAAATCGCCCTTGCCTTCTCTTATAAGCTCAACTGCTCTAAATGATGCATCCTTAACATCTTCTACGTCTACGATATCCGCTTCATCTACAACGTGCCCCAAGGACTTTGATATTTCAATGATGTCATTCTTTTTACCGACCAGAGTGTAATTAATGATACCCTCTGAACTTGCCTTTAACACTGCCTCCAATGCGTGCTCATCGTGAGCCGCTGCTACTACTACCCTCTTAGTGTCTCCGGAGCCTACGGCCGCAACTAATTCTTTAAAATTTTTCAATGCCATTTTCGTTCTCCTTCAAATTTTGTAAATATTCTTAAACTTTTCCCTTAAGCGATAAGAGCTCGCTATTTACATTATAACTTAAGGTGCCTATAAAAATCCACCCTTTTTTATGATTATACGGCTAAATATCAATATTCGTTTTAATTAATTATATAAGTATTATTCGACGAATATTGAAAACGCTAATCTTGTAACTACTTTTGTTCAATGATATAATGAATTAAACTAAAAAAGTTTTATATTTGCACTGAAAAGGAGGATGCTTTACGATGAAATATTATGTAGCAGATGCATTTGCTGAAAAGGTTTTCGAAGGGAATCCCGCAGGCGTATGCGTTATGGAGGAATGGCTTGATGATGGATTAATGCAGAAAATAGCAATGGAGAATAATCTTTCAGAAACGGCATTTACGGTAAAAGAGGACAATACCTATAAACTCAGATGGTTTACCCCAGGCGGTGAAATCGACCTTTGCGGTCATGCAACTCTTGCAACAGCTTTTATTTTGGCAAGGTTTTATGAGCCTGATGCAAAGACCTTTCATTTCACAACTATGACGGCGGGTGACCTTGTTGTAAATAAAAAAGGTGAGCTCTTTGAATTGGATTTCCCAAGCAGAATGCCAGACCCTATCAATTTGACCGCAAAAATGGTAGAAGCGCTGGGGAAAGAGCCTGTCGAAGCATATATATCCAGAGACCTAATGTTTGTATATGACAATGAAGATGATGTTATAAATACTAAAATAGATGTTTCCAAAGTTAAGGAATTACCTGAAGGCGTAGGCTTAATCATAACGGCACCTTCAAATGCCGGCAGAGACTTTGTATGCCGCTGCTTCTATCCTAAGCTCAATGTCGCGGAAGATCCTGTAACAGGCTCTGCACATTGCAACCTTATACCTTATTGGGCTAAACGCCTCGGCAAGGCGGAGATTGTATCCAAGCAGGTCTCTCCTCGCGGCGGAATGCTTTATTGCAGAGATGCCGGAAACAGAGTTTTCATGGCCGGCAAAGGCGCCCTGTACGCAGAGGCGGAAATATATTTTTAATAGAGCATTAGGTTGCATTATAAGGTAATAAATTAAAAATCGATGAGACTTTTATACCCCTCCATAATTGGAGGGGTATTTTTATATTCCCCCAAAACGGGGGGGTATTTCAGCGTTAGGTAATACTGCCATGCTTTAAAGAAAGCGTTATCTATTTTCCGCACTCATCATGGTGCTGGTGTTCACGACAAACGGAACCGGTGGATTTTAAAGAACCTTGCAGGTACGCTTTAACGGCTTCTTTAGCATCGCCGCTTGCTCCAACAATAATATCGATATTCTTTTCCTTGAATATTTCAATGGCTCCCGCGCCCATTCCTCCGGAAATAATTACATTAACCCCCATCTCATTTAAGAAATTCGGCAAAAATCCAGGTCTATGCCCAGGGTTCGCGATAGTTTCACTTTTTAGTATTTGATTGTTTTCTGTATCAAATATCATAAATCCTTCGCAATGTCCAAAGTGTTCAGTCACCATTCCGTTTTCACTCGCTACGGCAATTTTCATCATTTTATCTTTCTCCTTATTTTTCCAATAATTTTGCAATCGAATCAAACCAACTGCCGTCGAAAAGCTCTATCATACCTTTATCGCATGCGGCTGAGATTTTAGGATCTATCGGCAGCTTAGCTAGAACCTCTAAATTATGCTTATCGGCAATTTCTTCTATATGGCTGTCTCCAAATATCTTGTAATCCTTGCCATTATCGGGGCATCTAAAATAGGACATGTTTTCTACCAACCCGATAATAGGTATATTCATCATCTCGGCCATATTGACTGCTTTGTCTACAATCATTGATACCAGCTCCTGCGGAGATGTTACAATTATAATGCCGTCGACAGGTATAGACTGGAATACTGTAAGAGGCACATCGCCTGTACCCGGTGGCATATCGATGAACATATAATCTATATCATTCCATATTACATCGGTCCAAAACTGCTTGACCGTTCCTGCAATTACAGGTCCCCTCCAAACAACCGGGTCGGTATCGTTTTCGAGAAGTAAATTGACGGACATAATATCAACCCCGGTCTTAGTCTTAACAGGGAATATCCCGAACTCACTACCGGTAGCCTTTTGTTTTATTCCAAATGCTTTTGGGATAGAGGGTCCCGTAATGTCAGCATCAAGAATAGCGGTATTATATCCCAGCCTATTCATAGTAACTGCCATCATAGATGTTACAAGAGACTTCCCGACACCTCCCTTGCCGCTAACAATTCCAATGACTTTTTTTACACTGCTTAGCTCGTTCAGCTTCTCGCTAAAATCATTCTCCTGTTCCTTTCTTTCTCCACAGCTCTCCGAGCAGCTGCCGCAGCTTTGATTACAATTTTCACTCATGAAATATTTACTCCTTTGTATTTAAATTTTTTATTGAAACATCAATTCTTTTGTTTTATTATAAAGCGCTTTGACCGCCGCCCCTGACGGGCAATCTATTTCTACAATTGTGTGTCCGTTATTGATAGCCTTTACCGCGGCAGGGTCAAACGGTATCACTCCAAGAAAAGGTAGGTCTCGTGCCTTACAAAACCCTTGTATTTTCTCTGTATTTTTAACGTTAGTGTCAAATTTATTAATACATACAGCCGTCTTAGTCCCGAATTTAGCCGCTGTACTTATAATTCTCTCCATATCACTAATACCTGATACTGAAGGCTCTGCTACAACCAGCACCATTTCAACACCGCTGAGCGAGGCAATGACAGGACAACCTATACCCGGGGAACCATCAATAATAGCGAATTCGATATTGTTGGCTGCAGTTTTCATCTGCTTCTTCACCTCGGTTACAAGCTTTCCGGAAGTGCCGCTGCCCATTTTGAGCTGTGCCGTTGAAAAAACTTTATCTCGAGTAGCATAGAGCATTAATTCTCCGGCAACGGATGGCGTTAAAGTTATAGCTCCGGCAGGACAAATATACTCGCAGACACCACAGCCTTCACACGCAAATGGGTTTACCCTATAACCTTCTTCAGCACTAATTGCGTCAAATCTACAGTTTTGTCTGCATTTGTCGCATTCAATGCACATTTCCGGTTTTATTTCCGCTTTCGGCAACCCGTAATAATCTGTTTTTTCGGGTTCGGACTTTTGACCGGCAATGAGATGAAGGTTAGGGGCATCCACATCGCAATCTGCATAAGCTTTGGCGTCTGCAAGTTTTATAAACGCACTTGCTATCGTTGTTTTTCCCGTGCCGCCTTTCCCGCTAAGAATCAGTAGCTGTTTCATTTTGCGCCTCCTTTGTCACTATTTCAAGCAAAGAAGAAAATAAATCCTTGTATACTTCGCTTTCATTTACGGCAATTTCTGCATTTGAATTCAATGCTCCGAGAGATGCGTCAAATGGGATACGCGCTAAGATTTTAATGTTTTTTTGCAGACAAAATTTTTCTGCGGGATTTTCGTCTTCCAAGCATTTATTGAGGACTGCACCAAACGGTTTATTGAAAAGAGTAACAAGTTCATACACCATATTAAGATTATGCACACCAAACAGCGTTGGCTCCGCTACTAATATGCAGTAATCCGCATCCTTTATGCTTTCCATGACAATACAGGCACTTCCCGGGGGACAGTCTATAAAAATTTCTTTATCCTCTTGAACGCTGTTATCAGCAAGAAGCCTATTTATGATAGGAATACCTGTAGCCTCGCCGATATTTAATATTCCGGTGTATACCGTTACCTGATCCGATTTTCCCTTTTGTATCTTGCCAACAACCTTTTCTTCCTCTGTCAGCGCCTTTTCAGGGCAAAGCATACTACAACCGCCGCAGGAGTGGCAGACATCGTCAAAAATAATTAGTTTGTTTTTTATATAAGCGAGGGCATTGAATTTGCAGAAATCAACGCATTTTCGGCATCCGGTGCACAATTCATTATTTACCTTTGGAATTTTTACTGCTATCTCCTCCTCGCAGATTTCTTCAGGCTTAAAAAATAAATTACCGTTTGGCTCTTCAACGTCGCAATCTATATACGTTGCTTTTGCTGATGCTGCCGCCAAATTTACCGACACTAACGTTTTCCCAGTACCACCCTTACCGCTTAGCACTGCTACTTTCATATTATTTGCCTCCATGCCCATGAAAGCCCGGATGGATTTCATTCAGCAAAGAAAGCTTTCCTTCTATAAAGGCATCAATATTATCTTTTATCGACTCCGATGTAGTTTTAAATATTTTAATCTCGGCAGCCTTGAGTACATCAGCTGCATTTTCACCGCACCTCGGCGTCAGCAGAGCATCCGCTTTATTATCTACTATTGCTTGCGCGGCTTTAATACCGGCACCGCCCGTGCTTGCTGCGGCACTGTTATCAATAAATACACTTTCCTTAGTTTCTGTATCATAAATAAGGAAATATGGAGTTCGTCCAAACGATATACATACATTCGACTCCAAAATTCCCTCATCCACAGGAATGGCTATTTTCATAAGAACCCTCCGTTTTTTTCCCAAAATAATTGTTAATTGCATTACTCAATGTAATTGATCAGTCATCTTTATCCTGATCATCGACAAAGCATGGCGCTTGTCTGCGTCTTTTGCAACCACGGCCGCAACCGCTCCCTAATCCGTCGCAGAGTCGGTATTCACCGCCTTCAATCAATAGCGCCTTTCCGGTTACTAATGATTCCGCCAGCTTTTTTCTTGCCTCTGTATAAATTCCTTGAATTGTAGTGCGCGCTACGTTCATCTGCTTAGAACACTCTTCTTGTGTAAAACCTTCCAAATCAATAAGTCTTATAGTTTCATACTCATCAATTGTCATGGTCAGATAATTTTTTGCATCTACAGGTGAATCAAGAGGCCCAAACTTATTGCTCTCAGGCAAGCTGCAAACCTTTCTCCATTTCATCGGTCTTGCCATATTTTTTCACCTCCTTATGGTTTGTGACATATGTCATATATTCTTATTATACTCGGTTTGCGTTATATGTCAACAATAAATTTTGCTTTTTTACGCAAAAAAGCATAGCCAATATTTTCACTGACTATGCCGATTTTTTAGACAATTATTTCATTTTATGGACAAGCTCTTGTGTAAGGTCTTGGCTTCAGTTCTTGTACAAAGAGCGGAGCAAGGCTATTTCCTTCGCATAGCCATCCAACTCGTTCGGTGTTTCAAGTATAAACGGAAGCCCCCTTAGTTTCGGTGAATTTATTACGTTTAAAATAGTATCAAGCCCTAGCATACCTTCTCCGATCTTGGCATGGCGGTCCTTGTGAGACCCGGGGGCATTCAGGCTGTCGTTCAGATGTATCGCCTTTAGCTTATCAAGCCCGATTATATTGTCAAATTCCTCAATTACTCCGTCCAAATCGTTGGATATGTCATAGCCGGCATCGCTAATATGGCAAGTATCAAGACAAACGCCCATTTTTTCTTTGCATTTAACCTTGTCAATAATGGCCTTTAATTCTTCAAACCGTCCGCCGATTTCACTTCCCTTGCCTGCCATCGTTTCCAGAAGCACGGTTGCACTCTGTTTAGGAGTGATAATACTGTTGAGCATCTCTGAAATTAATTCGATGCCTACATCAACGCCCTGGCCGACATGGCTCCCCGGGTGGAAGTTGTAATAATTTCCAGGAATATACTCCATTCTTTTCATATCATCCTCAAAGATCATATGCGCAAACTCCCTTACCCTTTTGTTTCCCGAACAAGGGTTAAGTGTATAAGGCGCATGTGCCACAATTTTTGCAAATTTGATTTGGTCTATAATATTGAGAAATTTATTTATGTCTTCTATATCTACTTCCTTTGCCTTTCCTCCTCGCGGATTGCGTGTGAAAAAAGCAAAAGTATCAGCGCCAATTGACAGCGCCGTTTGCACCATCCGCGTATATCCTTTTACCGAAGATAGATGACATCCTATATGCAACATATTATCGCTCCTATTTTTTTAATATTGGCATTCGCTTCTTTTATATCCAATATTTGTATGAATGTTTCTTATATAATAACACAATAATAAGTAAAATGCATTTATGAGGTGAAAAATGATAGGAATCGTTATGAGTATTATCGCGGGAGCAGCAATGAGCTTTCAGGGTGTTATAAATACTAGGCTAAGTGAGAAAATAGGTCTTTTCGAATCAAATGCCTTCGTGCAAGGCACTGCTCTCCTGCTAGGCTTAATTGCCGTTTTCTTTTTTGGAAAGGGTGATTTTTCATCTATCACAAGCATAAGTAAGATTTATTGGCTCGGCGGAGTCCTCGGCTTTATAATCACGGTAACAGTTATGCTGGCAATAGGCAGTCTTTCTCCTACCTACGCAATATCTATTATTCTTATTTCGCAGCTGCTTGTTGCCGCGGCAATAGATGCGTTCGGGCTCCTTGGTACAGAGCAGATTCCTTTTTTGTGGACGAAATGGGTAGGTCTGGGTCTAATGATTGCCGGAGTTGTAGTTTTTAAGCTTCAAATTTCTCACTAGCCTCTATTTTTCTACAGTCAAATTGTGCAAGGACGCTCCCGTAATTCCAATCAAATCACTCGATGCAATTTCTATTTGAGTCCCTATCCTTCCGGCGCTGACATAAATAGTGCTATGCTCTGCCGCCGTTTCATCCAATGCAGTTTTAAACTGTTTTTTCATGCCTATCGGTGAGCACCCTCCGTGCACATATCCGGTCAGCGGCAGCAATTCCTTCGAATGTATCATCTCTATCTTCTTCTCTCCGAAATGCTTTGCAGCCTTTTTTAAATCGAGTTCTTCTGCCACGGGGATAACGAAAACATAATGCTCTTTGCTTGCGCCTACTGTTACAAGTGTTTTAAATACCTTTTCAACAGCAACTCCTGCTTTTATTGCAACAGATACACCGTCAATTTTGCCGTCACTTGCATCGTATTCATGAAGCTGATATTTTATTTTTCTTAGGTCAACTACTCTGACCGCATTTGTCTTGCTCGGTGCCTTTTCACGTGCCATCGCAAATCCTCCCACGATATAATTATTTCCTTTTATTCTACCATAAAGTGATTCATCTAATTGACTTTTTTTGTGAAACAGTGTATTGTAGATAGGCGATATACATTTGAAAGGACTGCTATAATGAGAATTAGAAAAGACAACGATTATTTATTAGAAGAAGAAATACTGCTTGTATCTCAGGTTTCTGATGCTCTCGCTCATCCCGCAAGAATAAAAATTTATCAGTACATAATGAAGTGCAACAAGGACAGAATCCCCGTGTGCAACAAAGACGTTGTGAATGAGTTCGATTATTCCCAATCAACAATTTCTCAGCACATCAACAAACTTTGTCGCTCCGGTCTTGTACAGATGCAAAAAAATGACAAGTGCTCTATGTACTATGCGAATATAGGGGTTTTGATGAAATATTTGGATGCTACGAAAAAGTTTTCAACGTTTAATGCACGATAAGAAAGACGGATGCCTTCTATACAGTCATCCGCCTTTTATTTATGATAAGCCTCATTCTTTATAATTTTAAAGGCTCTATATATCTGCTCAAGCAATATAACGCGCATCATCTGATGCGGGAATGTCATGGCAGAAAATGAAAGACTGAAATCGCTTCTCTCGCAAACTTCCTGTGATAGACCCAGCGATCCCCCGATTATGAATGCAATTCTACTCCTTCCTTCAAAGGCAGTAAGTTGCTCGATTTTAGCCGCAAGCTGCTCGGACGAAAGTGGCTCGCCGTCAATCTCCAGAGTAATTACATAGCAACCTTTTTTCAAGCCTGACAGTATAGCTTCACCTTCCTGCTTTCTGACTGCGTTTTCTTCGGCCTGACCGGCGTTATCAGGAAGCCTGGCCTCTTTCAATTCCTTTATCTGTATCGTGCAGTATTTGGAAAGCCTCTTTATATATTCCCCGGTGGCATCCGTCCAATATTTTTCTTTCAGCTTGCCGATACAAATTACATCGATGTTCATGCTTTCCCCCTACAGCTTATATACAGCGCTAATTATATCCTTCTTTATTATATGAAGCTGCATATTATGTCCTATGTAATAATTGCCCTCTTCGAGCACATTCTTTATCGTACTGTATGCAAGCTCCGGGAAATTATTTTCCCCGGATAAGTGCGCCAGTATAATTTGCCTGTACTTCTCATTTTCTTTATATATACGGCACAGTGCTTTCCCTGCGTCTTCGTTCGAAAGATGCCCTGTTTTCCCTAGTATGCGCCTCTTGATATTGTAAGGGTATCTGCATACCTTAAGCGTTTCAATATCGTGGTTTGCTTCCATTACAATCAAATCCGAATCACATATCGAATTATGGATATCATCGGTAATACAGCCAGTATCGGTTACTATGCTTATCTGCTTGCTATCCTTCGAAAAAGTATAGCCGACCGGATCCTCCGCATCGTGCTCAATATGAAAAGCTCTGACCTTGATGTCCCCTATCTCAAACTCGTCTCCCGGGTTGAAAAAAGCCATCTGCTCCTCGCAAATCGGTTTCATGATATGCTTCCATGTCCCTCTTGTAGCGTAAATCTCTATTTCGGGCATTTTCTTTGCAATAGTCCTGACGCTTTTAATATGGTCGGAATGCTCATGGGTTATTAGAATCGCCTTTAGCATTTCCCTCGGGGTTTCAGTGGCGTCAAGCCCTTCAAATATTTTTTTCGCACTTATACCGGCATCCACAAGCAATGCTGTCTTTGCCGACTTTATTAGGTAACTGTTCCCGCTGCTACCGCTCGAAAAAGAGCAAAATTGTAAACTCATCGTATTGTCCTTCCTTAGACCTAAAACGCATCTATGTAAATTTTCTTTCCTTCATCGTATGTTATTTTCCATGCTGGCAATGCGGTCACCGAAAGATAATCTATATTTTCATTGTATTCATCACCTATCCAATAAACCAATTCTATTTTGCTTATAATAGCGCCCTCATCCCCGCTCCACTCCGAGAAAAAAGAGAGCAGTGCTTCGACGGCAGAAGATGTATCAATCTTTTTCTTCAAAAATTCTTTAGGCCAAAATATGTTTCCGTCAATTTCTTTTATCTTATTGCCTTCAAACACACATTTTATATCGCTGACATCTACATCTATGCCGTTTACCCTCGTCTTAAAGAAAAGAGTTGTAATATCCTTGTTTTTTTCCATATATGTGAATTCAACATATTCTGAAGGGAATCCAAGGTATCCAAAGAATTCCTCAACTGCCTGAAGGTAGTCATCTTGCGACTTTCCATCGGAAATAGGATCGACAGATGCAATAAGGGCCTCTATCTCCTCTTTCGAAAATTCCGTATGCATGATTGTCAGCGCCTCAAGGTTTGGGTGCTCTTGAGGGATCTCCGTTTCAATAAATATATTTTTGTTTTCAAGAAGGACGATTAGCTCCTCCTCATTTATTGCGATTTGTTCGCTCTTGTTTGCCGAGGCATATGTAAATATAAGAAATGCATTAGCTAAAAGTAATGCAACGATTAATATCGTTTTGGCCTTTGTCCAATCCATTTTTTCTCCTTAATTTACTCTATATCCTAGAAATTCTCCATCGTACAGCGAGAAATACATCTGAAAATCTTGTTTATCGTAAGTCAATATCCATGCACTTCTTGCAATATTATCGCCACCAAATACATAGCCGTAGGACATATTCTCGATTTTGTCGCTTACAACAGAAAACCTATCTGCTTTCTTTTTTTCATCCTCACCGAGCAACATGTTTTGCTCCATAACATTATATATCTCTTTATAATTCTTAGCAATAACGTTAATTGCCGACATCGCTTGTCGTGATTCTCTCGTCGCATTAGATTCAGAAAAGGATACAAAGCATTTCTTGAAATATGTCACCTGACCCTTTGAAACCTCTACAACAATGGCATCGCTCGAAGCACTCAATAATGGATATTTTCCACATTTTATTCCAAATACGAATCGGCTTCCACCGGATTTATCAAAATTATATTCACCATCCTTTAAGTAAGGCTTAAGCTCTTGGCCGCTTTCGGTGAAAAAGCCTCCTTGCCTATTAATAAACGCCCTTGCGACCTCAAAGGCCTGCAAATAAGAGAGAGAGCCTGCATCGCCCTGCGCCTGCATCTTATACTCTAAGGTGCCGTCTACATCGGCAATTAAAATCCTACGGCCGTAACCGTACATATACACGGTTTTGCCGCTTTCCTCCTCTATTTTACGCACAAAGTCAAATGATTCGGAAAAAAATCTTTTTGCTAATTCATCGATATGCTTGCTATCCTTTATATCAAAATCTCTTTGAATTACAAAATCATTAAGCTCTGCATTGAGTTCTACAGGCACTAGCGTTTTGTTAGAAATAGCCTCCCCCAGATAAGAATCCATTGGAAAATATGTCACTGTATTTTTCGTGTTGTGTTCGTTTACACATTGAGACAAGTATTCGCCGGGCTTTGATAATGTTATTCCGTAATACTTATTCTGGTTATCCTTGAGAAAAAGATTTGTCGTGCTTGCCGTCGAAAAACTAACCTCTGCTATAGCGCCTATATAATCACTTTCCTGCGGGGGTTTTTCCGCAATCAAGCTACAGAAATCCTTAAACGGCAGGCCATAGTCAAATATTGCCGTAATTGAAGCGGTATTTTTCATATCTTCATATTGCTTCATCGTAATTTCTTCTGCGAAAAACACACCTTCATCAATCGATGCCGCAAGAAGATCCGCCATACCGTTCTTGTCCTCTGTCGCCCAGCAGTTTACTTCGTCTGAATTGAACACTCTATAAGCCCCGTTACCGGCATTAAAGGATATCCTGCTAGGCACAAAAGTCTCGCTGGCGGAAAGCATATCGCTCTCATTGACTTGTACCCGCGTCAAATTATCAATTGAGAAGCTTTGTATGTCCTTCATTGAAATATTAAACCAAAAAAAACACAAAAGCAGTACCATACTCAATGACAGTACTGCTATTATGACAGTTTTTATTCTTCCTGTTAGCTTTTCTCCGGGATTTCTTTTCATACCATGTTCCTAATTACCGAAAATTGATTTTAGCAGCGATTGTAGGAAGGTGGCCGTTCCACCTGTTCCGTTGTATGCGGCTTTATCATCAGCTTCAACGTTTTCCTTTATCGTAACATTGCTATAAGTAACATAAATTGGATTGCCATCCGATCGGATAGTATCTACCTTAACCCTATATTTGCCGGGGGAAATGTTTTCTGCTTTTCTCGTGTAAAAGCTCAGATTGTTCTTCGATGTAAACGAGGCATTCGTAAAGATAGCCTGCCATGCAGGATTACTATCCGTGCCGTTATTTTTGTGAAGACTGACTCTCACCGTTTGTTTTTTCGCTATTTTCACTGATATGAGAAGGCTTCCCGATGTTACCGTCGTGCTGTTTGCAGGATTTACAATTGTAATGTTTGGATCCGGGCTTGCGAAAGCAACCGTTGTGCTTAAAAGCAGCATTGCAAGCATTACAACAAGTGCAACAAGCTTTTTCATCGAGGCTCCCCCTTTTCAAGAAATATATAACGGCATAATATACCATTATTTAATATCCAGTATACATCAGATATGTTACAACAGCGTTACAGCGGTTTTAAAATGGCTTTACATTTGTACCCCAATCTATATATAATAGAATTATCACATTTTGGAGGAATATAATGCGGCAAATAAATATATATACTGACGGTGCTTGCTCAGGCAATCAAAACCGCGAAAATCTTGGGGGTTGGGGTGCAATCCTAGAATACGGAGAGCACAAAAAAGAGCTTTTCGGAGGAGAAATAAATACCACAAATAACAGAATGGAGATGAAGGCCCTCCTTTCTGCGTTTGAGGCTTTAAAAAAGGATGGACAAATCATCTCCGTATTTTCAGATAGCTCTTATCTAATGAATTGCTTTCGTGAAAAATGGTATCAAAAATGGATCAACAACGGTTGGCTTAACTCATCCAAAAATCCCGTTGAAAATCGAGATTTATGGGAAAAACTTCTTCCTCATCTAGACAAGCATAAGGAAATCCGGTTCTATCGTGTAAAAGGTCATGTGAACCTTGAAAGCAAATCGGTAAATCTTGACAGTCTTTATAATAAATTTATTGAGTGGAATGGCAAGGATTTTTCCTTTGAGGACTTCAAGTATATAACCTCAATGAATAATCTTGCCGATGCTCTTGCCAATAAAGGCATTGATTCTATACACTCCGACTGATATTATACACCGCGTTTATCGCAGTTTTTATCTGTTTGCGCGTGTTAAAAGGGCCTGCGGAAATTCGTACCGCACCGCAATCCCAGGTTCCTATAGTTTTGTGTGCAAGCCCCGCACAGTGAAAGCCGCCTCTAACAGCTATATTATATTCGTTCGCCAATCTTGACGCTGTTTCTTCACATCCGAGCCTTATTTTCCCTTGGTCATCTGTTATATTAAAGCATACGACTGCCGTTTTATCGCAGGCGTGCTTTGCTCCGTAAACTGTAACGCCTTTCATATCTATGAGAGCGTCATGGAGCGGCTTTATTAGATTCTCTTCGTAGTCCTTTATTGCACTTACACCTATATTTTTAACCCAATTAACGGAATATCCGAGCCCAATTATCCCGGGTGCATTTACTGTGCCGGATTCAAAGCCGTCCGGGAATCCGGTAGGCTGGTTTCGGTCGCGACTGTCCGTGCCGGTACCGCCTTCCATTATCGGGTACAACGGAACCCCTTCCGCAACATAAAGTATTCCCGTTCCCAGCGGTCCGAGAAGGCCTTTATGCCCGGGCATCGCCAGCATATCAATCTTCATTTCAACAACATCGATGGGAACGCACCCAGCGCTCTGAGCTCCATCGACAAGGAAATATATCCTGTTTTGCTTGCTTCTTTTCCGGTTGATTCTGCATACCATCTCGCCTATTTCTTTGATAGGCTGAATGCTTCCCGTCACATTGGACGCGTGCGTACATACTATGAGCCGAGTTTCGGGCTTCACTGCCGCCTCAATATCAGCTGTGCACACTACGCCTTCACAATTGCAGGACACTATGGTATGGGTTACTCCTACAACTTCAAGTGTCTTAAGAGGCCTTAATACCGAATTATGCTCCATCGCGGTAGTAATCGCGTGATCGCCTTCACAAAGGAGCCCTTTTATTGCTTGATTTAGTGCACTCGTAGCATTAATACCGAAAACAATTCTTTCCGGAGATGATATATTAAACACCTCTGCAACAGCTCGCCTTGCACGGTAGACTTCTTCGCCTGTTTTTATTGACATCATATGACCGGATCTCCCCGGATTGCCGCAATATGATGCCATGCAAATTCTCATGGCTTCTATCATTCCTGCAGGCTTAGGAAAGGAAGTCGCTCCATTATCTAAATAAATCATATCGCTCTCCATAA
>JAQWFH010000003.1 GCA_028704515.1 Eubacteriales bacterium | reverse complement strand
ACGTATCAAAGAGAAACTAGGATGGATGAGTCCTGTAGAATATAGGCTCAACCTCTTGGCAGCATAAAGATAGCGTAGCAGCTAAAAGCTACTACGCTATAAAGTCTAACATATTGGGGTCACATCAATCTGCAATTTTGCAGGTAAGGCCTCTTTTAATTTTTATTATTCAGCTGTGTATGGCAGAAGTGCAACGATTCTTGCCTTCTTTATTGCCTTTGTAACTTCTCTCTGGTGCATAGCACAAGTTCCTGTAATTCTCTTTGGAAGTATCTTGCCTCTCTCAGTAACATACTTCTTCAGCTTTTCTACATCCTTATAATCTATGACTTCTGTTTTGTCGGCACAAAATTGGCATACTTTCTTCCTTCTCATGCCGCCTCTTCTTTTATCAATCATTTACTTATCTCCTTTCCGGAAAGGTTAGAAGGGCATATCTTCATCTTCGAGTGCCCGGAAGCCTTCCGGCAATCCAAAGTCTCGGCTGTTTGAATCACCGCTTGGAGATTCTTTTTTGTCTCCCCACTCAAGGAATTCAACTCTATCAGCGACAACATCTGTCGTATATACTGTCTGTCCTTCTTTGTTCTTGTAGCTTCCTGTTTGTATCCTGCCCTGTATTCCCACAAGCCTTCCCTTAGCAAGGTAACGCTCGCAATTTTCCGCTTGCTTCCCGAACACAGTTATCCTCGGGAAATCCGTCTGCTTTGTTCCGTCTTTTCTGGTAGGTCTGTCTATAGCTACCGAAAATGTAGCTACTGCAAGCTGGGATTCGGGTACATATCTAACTTCAGGGTCCCTTGTCAATCTGCCTATTAAATTTACACTATTCACAGATATCAATCCCCCTTCTTATTTCTCTTCTTTGTTTACGATTAAATGTCTCATTACGCTTTCAGAAATCTTTAATCTTCTGTCAAGCTCTTTTGGAAGAGTATTGTTACCCAAGAATTCGATTACAACGTAGTAACCTTCGTTTTTCTTCTGAATTGGGTAAGCAAGTCTTCTCATTCCCCAAACATCTACTTTTGAGACTTCACCGTCATCGGCAATAATGGATTTTACAGTTTCTACAACTGTCTCCCTTTTTTCCTCTTCTAAAGTAGGGTCGATAATGAACATAACTTCATACTTAATCATTTTTTCACCTCCCTGTGGACTAAATGGCGGCATTTTACATGTCGCAGAGAATCGCCTTTTAAATATAAAGACGCTCATATAGTATAGCATATCTAAAATAAAAAGCAAGTTAAACTTTCAGGCAAAGCTATTCAAAAATTAAACATTGAGATTGAGTCTGAGATCGAGGCCTTATAATGAAAAAATTACCTTGGACATAGGTGTTATAAATGAATTATAATAGTTTATATATTATAGGATTTGAGAACAATTTTTAATAATGGACATTCTCTATACAAATGAATTGTAATAATTTCTGCTGTTTTACGAAGAAATGGTGTCACAACTTATATGCCGAAGGAGTATTTATGAAACTTATAACATGGAATGTAAACGGGCTAAGGGCCTGTATGGGCAAAGGCTTCCTTGAATTTGTAAGGGAAGAGCAGCCCGATATGATGTGTGTGCAGGAAACGAAGATGCAGGAAGGTCAGGCCGACGTTCCTCTCGAAGGATATCTGCAATATTGGAATAGTGCCGTTAAAAAGGGGTATTCCGGTACTGCGATTTTCACTAAGCACGAGCCGTTGGCTGTTTTTCGCGATATAGACTCAGACGGCCACGATACAGAGGGGCGTGTTTTGACTTTAGAATATGAAAGCTTTTATCTTGTTACGGAATATACACCAAATGCACAGGAAAAGCTGGCAAGGATAGATTACCGTATGGAATGGGAAGATGCTCGGCGCGCTTATCTGGAAAAACTTAAAAAGAAAAAGCCCGTGATTATCTGTGGCGATCTTAACGTGGCACACAAGGAAATAGATCTTAAAAATCCTAAAACGAATCGAAAGAATGCAGGCTTTTCGGATCAAGAAAGAGAAAAGTTCGGTGAGCTTTTAAGTTCAGGATTTACGGACAGCTATCGCTACCTTTATCCCGACACAGAGGGAGTTTATACCTGGTGGTCGTACCGATTTAATGCGAGAGCGAACAACGCAGGGTGGAGAATAGATTACTTCCTTGTCTCCGATGATATAAGAGAAAAAATAAAGGAAGTGACACTTCGCACGGACATATACGGAAGCGATCACTGTCCTGTTATCTTAGAGATCGAAATATAAAGCTTTATAAAAGTGCGGCGCCGATAAATCCGGCGTCGTTTCCGTTTTTGCTCGGCAAAACTTCATACGTTCTGCCCGCGAAGGCCTTTTGATTTACAGCCTCTTGAAGCGGCTTGAAAAGGAAATCGCCGGCACAGCCCACTCCTCCACCTATGACTACTGCCTCAGGGTCGAGCAGATTTGCGATTGATGCGATTGCCGCGGCAAGGTTGTCTATGAACTCCGATATTATAGCTCCGGCCTTGACATCTCCATTTTCCGCTGCTTCAAAAACGGCCTTTGCTCCGCCTTCAAAGCCAGCCTTTTCGCCTTGCTCCTCTATCCACTTTGCTGAGCAGTAAGCCTCCACGCATCCGAAGGCTCCACAGGTGCATTTTTTGCCTCTATATTTTAGCAGTATGTGGCCGGGCTCGGATCCGCGCCCATGTCCACCTCTGAATAATCGCCCTTCGAAAACAATGCCTCCTCCGACCCCTGTCCCGATAGTAAGCATGATCGCATTCTTCTTTCCCTTCAATGCGCCGCATGACAATTCCCCTATTATTGCCGCTTCCCCGTCGTTGCATAGCTTTACGGAAATTCCATGGAACAGTTGCTCAAACTCTGATTTTAACGGCACATTAAAGAAATCAAGATTAAAGGCGCTTATAACAGTGCCTGTATCTCTGTCAATTTCTCCCGGAACGGCGATTCCGACAGCCTCTATTTTTTCAATGCATCCGCTGCCATAAATTTCATCGTACACCGCTCTGCCAAGATGCTGATAGCCCTTTTGTGGATTTGAAATTTCCTTTTTCCAAACTATTTCCCCGGAGGGAGCTTCTAAAATCCCTATCTTTACGTTTGTACCGCCTATATCTATACCGACTCTGTACATTACATCTCCTGAATATCCTTTACGAGCGAATTAACAGCTGATTCCTGTGTCGCCCAGCTCGTGCAAAACCGTACTATGGAGCGGGCTTCATCGTACATGCCCCAAAATTCAAAGTCATATTTTTTCTTCAGGTGCTCAATCTGAGCGTCTGTCAATATGGCAAACTGCTGATTTGCAAGCGCATTACCCCACATCGGCACTCCTTTTTCCCGAAAAGCATCTCTTATTCTGAGTGCGTATTCTACGGCAGTCCCGCAAACTTCAAAGTAAAGATTGTTCTCGAACATTACGTCAAACTGAATACCAAGAACTCTCCCCTTTGCCAACATAGCGCCTTTCTGCTTTAATTGATATCTGAAGTCCCTCTTTAGACTGTCGTTTGTTATTACTATAGCTTCTCCCAAAAGCATACCGCATTTTGTGCCTCCGATATAGAATATATCGCAGAAGCCCGCGATGTCCTCAAGCGTCAAATCGTTGAATTTGCTCGTAACCCCATATCCCAGGCGAGCTCCGTCAAGAAAAAGTGGTATCTCGTATTTTTTGCAAACCCTACTTATATCTGTCATCTGTTGCTTTGTATATAATGTTCCGTTTTCGGTAGGGAAGGAAATATATACCATTGCGGGCTGAACAGTAAATTGACGAATAGGATTCTCTCGGTCTGCTTTTAGAAGAGCTTCTATTTGTTCTGCGCTAATGAGCCCATCCTCCGAAGGAAGTGTTATCACCTTATGTCCCGTCGCTTCTATTGCGCCCGCTTCATGACAGGTAATATGTCCGACATCCGCAGAAATAACTCCTTGATGCGGTTTCAGGCACGATGAAATACACAAAAGATTAGCTTGTGTCCCTCCGACAACAAGATGAACATCGGCATTCGGTGTGCCGCATGCTTTCTTTATTTTTTGTATAGCACTATCACAGTATTTGTCTTCTCCATACCCGGGCCACTGCTCCATATTGGTTTCCACCATCTTTTCAAGAATGGAAGGGTGGCAGCCTTCTACATAATCACTTCGAAAATATAACATGTGGGCCTCCTTTTTTTGCTATAGTAATATAAATTATTTAACTCAAACTCTGATTCTCCCATAAATTCTATCTAGCCGCCTCATCTTTTGCGCAAGATTTTCGTCAAGGTCGCCTTGCTTCATACGCCATTTCCAGTTGCCTGTCGGTACTGAAGGAGTATTAATGCGTGCTTCACTTCCCTTACCGAGCCAATCCTGCATAGGTATTATTGCTGTATCACAAACACTCGCAAGAGCCGCTCTTATTATCAGCTTTACAATATCTCCACCGTATCCGAGATATTCTCTGGCGAATGCCACCTCATGCGGTGAGTTTTCCGCCCAGCTCTTCAGCGTATCGTTGTCGTGTGTTCCGGTGTATACTACGGCTTTTTTTGTATGATAATGCGGAAGATGTTCACTGCCCTCTGAGAAAGCGAATTGCAGAACCTTCATTCCCGGATAACCGCTGTAATCAAGCAGCCCTCTCGCATCGCTTGTAAGATACCCCAGATCTTCAGCTATTATTTTTTTATCCTTAAATTTTTCTATAATTACCGATATGAAGTCCTCTCCTGGGCCTTGAAGCCATTGGCCTCTTCTCGCATCGGAATCGCCTGAAGGAATGGCGCAATATCCGGCAAAGCCACGGAAATGGTCGATACGGATTTCATCAAAAATTGAAAATGCATTTTCGAGCCGTTCACACCACCAAGAATACCCAGTCTTTTTTTGGTATTCCCAATCATAAAGAGGGTTCCCCCAAAGCTGTCCATCCTGCGAGAAGTCATCGGGCGGGCAGCCTGCTACAAAGGTGCCCGTGGATATGAACAGTTCTGGCCGGCTCCATTCCTCAACTGAGTCAGGAGAAACATATATAGGAATATCACCGATGATACCTACCCCTTTTTCATCGGCGTATTTTTTCAAACTGCTCCATTGTTCATAAAAAAGGTATTGCAATGCTGACCAAAAGTATATATCTTCCTTAAGCCGATGCTTTGCTTCCTCTATGTCTTGGGTATGCCTTTCTCTAAGTGGCTTCGGCCATTCTTTAAAAGAAATTCCTGAATTTTCTTCCTTGATTGCCATAAAAAGGGCATATTCGGAAAGCCAATGCTCATTTTGCCTTTGGAATTCTAAAAACGCATCAACTCGCGCTTTAGAGCTTACCTTCATTCTATCCGTCGCTTTGCTCAGTAACGCATATCGTTCCTTGTACAGCCTCCCATAATTTATCGTCCCGGGGGTGTCTGCTTCTTCTTCGGCTCTGGCCTCTTGACTCGTCAAAAGCCCGTTATCTCTTAGAATTTCAATATCTATAAAATACGGGTTTGCTGCAAACGCCGAAAAACACTGATAGGGGCTATCGGCAAAGCCCGTGTGTCCCTCAGGCAATATCTGCCAACAACTTTGCCCTGCTTCATGCAAAAAATCTATGAATTTATATGCTTCTTTGCCCATACTGCCTATTCCGTAAGGTGTCGGCAGAGAAAAAAGGGGCATCAAAACTCCGCTTCTTCTCATTCTATCTTTCTTTTCCTTTATAATGCGATGTTATTTCCAAAGCCGGTCCGGATAAATACCCTTGTCTTTGAGCGATTGCAAAGCTGCTACAACGCTTTCCTTGTCGTCTCTGTAAGTAACACCGTACCATCTGTCGGCGGATATTAATATTTTTACGGTTGCTTTATCCTCCTTGAGCAGTCGATCTACCGCTAACGGCAGATAGTATTCGCCCTTTAATGGATTTTCTGTAATGGTCTTATCTAAAAATTCAGCGAACTGAGCTTCTATTTCATCGATAAAGCTTCTATTGAAGCCCCAAAAGTTCATGGAAACGGTGGTGCCTCTCGGTACCTTTGTAAAAGTGTTACCATCATCAACGGTGTACACGATTTCCTCACCTTCCCACCTTATTTTTTCTCTTTCTGTAATCTCAGTGAGGTATCCGTTTTCTTCCCTGCATACTCCCCTTGCAACATATCCGTTCTCTGTAAGTGTATTTTCAAGTTTATAGCCAACCATACAATAACGATATTTTTCATCGTCCTTTGCATCACATAAGTAATCATATATTATTTGGAAAGCCCCCGGTCCGTAATAATCATCCGCATTTATTACAGCGAACGGACCGTCTATCATTTCTCTGCAAGCCAGAACTGCATGACAGGTTCCCCAAGGCTTAACCCTTCCCTCAGGCACGGAATAGCCCTCAGGCAAATCATCTATTTCCTGAAAAGCATATTCGACCTGTATGCGCTTTTCGGATTTATCCTTTATTAAGTTCTTAAAATCTTCCTCGATTTCTTTTTTTATTATGAATATGACCTTTTTAAAGCCTGCCATAACGGCATCATATAGCGAAAAGTCGAGTATGATCTCTCCTTTATCACTTACGGGCTCTATTTGCTTTAGCCCACCAAAGCGGCTCCCCATGCCTGCTGCCATAATTACCAATGTTGGTTCTTTCATGTTTTTCTCTCTTTCCCAGTCCATTTTAGTCCTGTTGCTCAATACCTGATCGAATTATGCTCTCAATTTTGACAGCAAGCTCGTTTTGTTGCTTTCTTTCCAAGCATGCTGTTTCTATTGACTCATGTATAGTAATAGTGACTGTCTTATTTTTTTCTACACAGCCCGTCTCTTCGTATATCCTGTATGTTCCGTCAATTGTAATAGGGACAATCCGTATGCCCGGCTTTGTGGCAAGTCGAAGGCTTCCTTTCTTGAAGCTCTTGATAGGTCCTCCCTTGCTTCTTGTCCCTTCCGGGAAAATAAGCAACGAGTATCCTCTGTTTATAAGCCCAATGCCGTCATCAATGGCCCGAAGCGCGGCTCTTGGATCTTCTCTGTCAAGCGTTATGCTTCTTATCCTTAGCAGCCATTCCCCGAAAACCGGTATTTTTATAAGATTTTCCTTCGCAATAAAGCCAAACTGTATTTTGTTCAGTACGGACGCACAAATTGGTATATCGGCATATCCCTGATGATTTGCCACATATAATACCGGCCCCTTACTAGGAATATTTTCTTTACCCTTGACTATAACATTTATATTAAACCTCTTGACTATATCGCGCCCCCATCGATCGGTGGCGGCAAGTATGTGCTCTTTTTCCAGCTCATCATTTGCAGATGCTTTTGCATCCTCTATTTTTATTTTTAAATCCTTGAGGTCTTTTATTGAATTATAAATGCTCATAAGCGGCTTTATATTACAAAGTATTTTCAAGTATTCTTTCCCCCTCTTGATAATTCTACAATTGTTCAATATTGTATCATAATTTTTGTGGTAATTGCTATAAAAAAATATATAATGTATGTATGGAAAAATCAATGATTATAAATTATAAAATAAGGGTTTTTATATTCCTTACGTGCCTTATCTGTTTCTTTGTTGTGCTTTACCTTATGTCTTCTGGAAAAATGAACTCTTTTGATAATTCAATAAGAAATTTCTTTTACGCGCTGCGGCATCCGTGGCTGACTAACATTTTTATCGCAATTACGAATTTGGGTAATCAACAGACAATTATACTACTAAATGTAGCAATGTTGATATTTCCGGGCACTAGAAAAAGATTTGGAATACCATGCTCCGTTGCTGCTTTGGCGTCGGCTGCGATAAACCGTATTGTAAAAAATATTGTCTTGAGAGCCCGTCCCGATAAAAACTTGCACTTAATACAGCAAGGCGGCCTTTCTTTCCCAAGCGGTCACGCTATGACAGGCCTTGTTTTTTATGGGATGTTGGCATATGGCTTGACCGTCGAAGCACGAAAAAACGGCGCGCATGCCCCACTTTTCCGTGCAGCAGGCGCCGCTGTTTGCGTTTTAATTTTCCTTATAGGCATAAGCCGCATATATCTCGGCGTCCACTATCCTTCGGATGTACTCGCCGGCTGGCTACTCGGCGGAGCTCTTTTGACAGCTGCCGTAACAATCCGCGATTGCTATCATCGTCCTATTCCGAATTGTTCCTTAACTCTTTTCATGGTTATTTCTGCTATTGCTCTCGCTTTTTCGGCGCCCTCATCGAGTGCTTTCGTGAGCATGTCAGATTTTCTTATCTCATAAAATCTTTCTCGAATAGGTCTTATTGATTCGATTGCTACCTCTGCAAGATCCTTCTTGAAATCTCCGTATCCTTTTCCTTCGTACATGCTCTCTATTTCTGAGGCTGATTTTCCTGAGAATGCGCTGTATATTGAAATAAGGTTGCTTACACCCGGCTTGTTTTCAATGTCAAATCTTACATTCGCTTCCGAATCAGTTGTGGCTCTCATTATTGATTTTTTTATCTTATTATCATCGTCAAGCAGACCTATCTTGCTGAATTGGTTTTCGGCGGATTTGCTCATCTTTGAGGTTGGGTTGTCCAAAGACATTACTCTAGCCCCCTCCTTAAGATAGCGCCCCTCCGGCACCACAAAGACCTTTTTGTCAAATCTGTTGTTTACTCTGATTGCCAAATCGCGAGTAAGCTCAATATGCTGCCTTTGATCGTTTCCTACAGGAACGACGTCCGTATCGTAAAGAAGGATATCGGCTGCCATGAGTGTCGGATAGCAAAATATCCCGGCAGGCGATGATTCGTTGCCCTTCGATTTGTCTTTGAATTGCGTCATCCTCGAAAGCTCCCCGGTATATGAACTGCATGTCAGTATCCATGAGAGCTCCGCATGCTCTTTTACCTCCGATTGTATAAATATAGTTGACTTCTTGGCATCTACTCCAATCGCCATATAGAGTGCAGCGACATCATATATATGCTGTCTAAGCTCCTTTGGATCCTGCGGCAATGTTATTGAATGTAAATCTACTACACAATATACACATTCGTGGTCTTCTTGCAGCTCGACAAATTGACGAAGCGCGCCTAGATAATTACCTAAGTGCAAATCACCTGTCGGTTGTACACCTGAAAAAACTCTTTTCATACCGGTTACCTTTCTATCTTTGATATTCCTTTAAAAATTTGTCCTTTATTCCTTTTTCCGCGCGTGAAACGGTCATTTGGGAAACTCCCAGCTCCTCTGCAATTTGCCCTTGTGTCATATTTTCAAGGAATCTTCTGCGGAATATCACCTTTTCTTTTTCCGACAGTTTGGTGAGCACGTGGCTTATAACCTCCGAAATTTCAAGGCGATCGTAGCCCTTTTCCTCTGTGGCCGTATATTTTTCAAACATCGGAGCGTCGCCATCATCTCCGGCATTCTCAAATGTCCGATGTATAGAATATGTACCGTAAGCCTTCCTGCTTTCCATTGCTTGAAGAATTTCTTCTTCGCTTGTCCTTAAAAAGGTTGCAATTTCCTTTGTTGTAGGTATTCTCCCTAACGAATTTTGAAGTTGCTCCATCGCCCCCGTAAGCTTGAAGGATAATTCCTTCAAGTTACGCGGGACCTTCATCATCCATTCCTTATCACGAAAATGTTTTTTTATTTCTCCCAATATAGTGGGCGTAGCAAAGCTCGGGAACTCGTAACCTCTCTCCGGGTCGAAGCGTTCCACCGCTGAAACAAGAGCCATCGCTCCCACCTGATAAAGGTCATCATACTCCACGCCCTTATTTAAATATTTTCTTATCAATATATCTACCATGTAAAGATACTTTTCCACAAGCTCATTCCGAATGTCTATGTCGCGAGTTTCCTTGTATCGATAGAATAGCTCTTGGTTCATCATTTGTTTTTCACCATTATGATTTTTTTATTGCCTTTTTCATTTTCTGTGGTTTCTACTTTGTCCATTAAAGATTCTATAATAAATGTCGATAAGTCCCCCTCTTGGGGGCATTGAACACATTGCTGAAAACGCTTCTCGATATTATGCCCGCTTGAAAAGTCGCTCACTGTGATAGTTACGCTTTCTTCGCATATTTGGGCTACAACATCGTAATATTCACTGAATTTTTCTTGCCCATGACAGGTAACGAGTTTACAGGCTTCCCCAACAGCAACAGTCATATCCTCAATTTTTTCTATGTCAAATCCTACCTGCGAGGCGATAGACCCGACCGCAAGACGCACCATTTGAACATATTTTGGTTTGCCCGGTATTGAGAACCTTACTATATCCATATTCTTTCTCTCCTTTAATTTTTAACATCTATCTCCACTTGCATTTTATCTTCTTTATTCTCTGCCTGCGTATTGCTCTCGTCTATGTCATTTTCTTCATCGTCTTCTTTTATTACCTTTGCCAAGGTTACGAGGTTTGCATCGTCTTGCACTCTCATTATTTTTACTCCTTGCGTTGCTCTCCCGAGCCTTGAAACATCACTGGCTTTTATTCTTATGATGATTCCGTCGGAGTTTATGAGCATTATTTCATCGTCATCGTTTACAACCATAGCTCCTATGAGCTCTCCGGTCTTCTTGAATTTACCCTTATCATATGTCAAAAGACCTTTACCACCTCTGGCTTGTAACTTATATTCGTCAACCGAGGTTCTCTTCCCGTATCCGTTTCTTGTTACCACAAAGAGCTTCTGATTGGTCTGCACAAGTTCCATTGCAACGACTTCATCACCCTCATCGAGAGTTATAGCTCTTACTCCGCCTGCAATTCTTCCCATAGGCCTTACATCATGCTCGGAGAAGCAGATACACTTGCCCATCTTTGTAACAATAAGAACATTATCATTTCCGGAGGTGCCATTAATTGCCACAAGATTGTCTCCATCTTTAAGGGAAATTGCAATGATACCGTTCTTTCTCTTTGTATCAAAATTTGATATAGCTGTCTTCTTAATCGTACCCTTTTTAGTTACAGCTATCAAGTATTTATCCTCATTAAAATCTTTTACAGGAAGAACTGCGGTAACACGTTCACGCTGCATAAGATTTAAGAAATTCACTACAGGTGTTCCTTTAGCTGTTCTGTTTGCCTCAGGAATTTCGTACGCTTTCATTTTATGCATTTTACCGGTGTTTGTAAAGAACATAAGATAATCGTGAGTCGACGTCATTATGAGGTTCTTTACAAAATCATTTTCCCTGGTCGTAAGAGCAGTAATGCCCTTGCCGCCTCTTTTTTGAGTTTTATAAACATCTGCAGGCATTCTCTTTACATAACCGAGGTGAGTTAATGTTATACATACGTTTTCCTCTTCAATCATATCTTCCTCGTCTATCTCTGTCGAATCCGCTATGATTTTAGTCCTTCTTTCATCTCCGTATTTTTCTTTGATTTCATTAAGCTCGTCTTTAACTACACCCATGAGAAGCTTTTCATCGGCAAGAAGGCTGTTGAAATATTCTATCTTTCTCATCAGCTCTTCATGCTCTTTTTCAATCTTCTCTTTTTCAAGACCTTGAAGACGTCTAAGCTGCATGTCAAGAATCGCTTGCGCTTGTATTTCGGAAAGTGCAAATGCCTCTATGAGCTTTTCCTTTGCGTTGTTATAGCTTGCTCTTATTATTTTGATGATTTCATCTATATTGTCTAAAGCTATTCTCAGGCCTTCTAGTATATGTGCCCTAGCTTCGGCTTTTTTCTTTTCAAAAATAGTTCTGCGAGTTAGAACTTCCTTTTGATGCTTAAGGTATTCATTCAATATTTCGTAAATGTTGAGAATCCTTGGCCTTCCATCGACGAGCGCAAGCATAATCATAGAAATGCTTTCTTGCATTTGAGTATGCTTATATAATCTGTTCAAAGTGATCTGAGCATTTGCATCACGCTTCAGCTCAATTACGACCCTTATTCCTTCACGATTGGATTCGTCGCGAATATCGGAGATACCTTCTATTCTTTTATCCTTAACAAGCTCTACGATTCTTTCTATCATTCTCGCCTTGTTGACTTGATACGGAATTTCTTTGACGATAATCTGCTGTCTTCCTTTGTTTGTTTCTTCTATTTCTGTGACAGCGCGGACAACTACTTTTCCTTGCCCGGTTTTGTAGGCCTCGCGCATGCCGCTCCTGCCCATTATTACCGCGCCGGTAGGAAAGTCAGGTCCTTTTATTATCTTAACAAGGTCTTCTATCGTTGATTCCGGCTCATCTATCAGCTTGATTGCTCCGTCTATTACCTCTGTTAGATTGTGAGGAGGAATAGATGTCGCCATACCTACGGCTATACCGTTGCTTCCGTTTACAAGAAGGTTTGGAAACCTTGCGGGCAGTACTACGGGCTCTCTTTCTTCCCCGTCAAAGTTTGGCATGAAATCAACGGTTTCTTTGTCTGTATCTCTAAGCATTTGCAGGGCAAAGGGAGTCATTCTGGCTTCTGTATATCTCATTGCCGCTGCACCGTCTCCGTCGATGGAACCGAAGTTTCCATGTCCGTCCACGAGCATATATCTTATTGAGAAAGGCTGTGCCAGCCTTACCATCGCATCGTAAATTGAGCTATCCCCGTGAGGGTGATATTTACCCATTACTTCACCGACGATACGCGCCGATTTTTTATGTGGCTTGTCTGGTGTGATCCCAAGCTCGCTCATGCCGTAAAGAATTCTTCTATGAACCGGCTTAAGGCCGTCCCTTACATCGGGCAGGGCCCTTCCAACTATTACGCTCATTGCATAATCGATGTAGGAGTTCTTCATTTCATCATGAATCTCATGCTGTATCATCCTTTGGTCTTCAAACAATGTAGTCGTCATTAATTAAGATCTCCTTTCTTATATATCAATTGTTGCGTATTCAGCGTTATCTTCTATGAATTTTTTACGAGGCGGCACTTTGTCGCCCATTAGTGTTGTAAACATACTGTCTGCTGCAGCAAAGTCATCAACAGTTATCTGTATCAGCGTTCTCTTGCTGTAATCCATAGTTGTGTCCCATAGCTGCTCGTCGTTCATCTCTCCGAGGCCCTTATATCTTTTTATATCAAGCTTTCCAGGCTTGCCCTCGAGCTGTTCTAAAAGTTTCCTTTGCTCATTATCGTTGTAGGTGTAATAAGATTCTTTACCTCTTGTTACCTGGAACAGAGGAGGTTGTGCAGCATATACGAACCCGCCTTCGATGAGCGGCCTCATATAGCGATAGAAGAATGTCAATAAAAGCGTCCTGATATGTGCTCCGTCGACATCGGCATCCGTCATTATAATAATCTTATGGTAACGAAGCTTATCCACGTCAAAATCTTCACCTATTCCGCAGCCAAAAGCTGTAATCATATTTTTTATTTCGTCAGAGTTTAGAATCTTGTCCAGACGTGCTTTTTCTACGTTAAGAATCTTACCTCTCAAAGGAAGAATGGCTTGACGATTTCTGTCCCTGCCGCTCTTTGCGCTTCCGCCCGCGGAATCTCCCTCTACAAGAAATATTTCTGAAACTGCCGGATTCTTCTCTGAGCAGTCAGCAAGCTTTCCCGGTAATGCAAAGCTTTCGAGAGAACCCTTTCTCCTCGTCAAATCTCTGGCTTTTCGTGCCGCTTCCCTTGCTCTTGCCGCACGCAGGCATTTTTCCATTAGTATCTTCGCTTGCGGTGGGTTTTCTTCTAGGAAATAGCTTAGATTTTCGGCTGTCGCCGTCTCAACAAAGCCCCTAAGCTCGCTGTTTCCTAGTTTTGCCTTTGTCTGCCCTTCAAACTGTGGGTCTTGCAATTTTACTGAAACTATTGCCGTAAGACCTTCCCTTACGTCCTCTCCCGAAAGGGAGTCTTCGTTTTCTTTTAAATACTTATTCTTTCTGGCATAGTCATTAAATACTCTTGTAAGCGCAGATCTGAAGCCTGCTATATGAGTTCCCCCATCCGTCGTATTTATATTGTTTGCATAGGAAAGCACGAGCTCGCTGTAACGATCGGTGTATTGCATCGCTATTTCAACCTCGAGGTTTTTCTTTATGCCTTCAAAATATATAATATCCGGGTGTATCGGTTCTTTATTTTCGTTTAAATATTTTATAAATTCTTTTATTCCGCCTTCATAATGGAAAACTTCTTTTCTCTTCTGTCCCTGTCTTTCATCCTTGAGTGTTATACTTATTCCCTTACTCAAAAAAGCCATTTCGCGAAGACGGTTTTCTAATGTCAGAAAATCATATGTCACATCTTCAAATATCCCGGCGTCCGCCCAAAATGTTGTCTTTGTACCTTTTGCTCTGGCGCTTCCTATGATTTCCAGAGGAGACATTGTCTTGCCTTTTTTGTAGGTTTGCTTATATATGTTGCCGTTTCTCTTTACTTCTACTTCCATTCTTTCGGAAAGAGCATTTACTACTGATGCGCCTACTCCGTGCAGTCCGCCGGAAACCTTATAGCCCCCACCGCCAAATTTTCCTCCGGCATGGAGTACTGTATGGATAACCTCTACCGCCGGAATATTCAGCTTTGGATGATTGTCAACGGGCATACCTCTTCCGTCATCTTGTACTGTTATGGAATTGTCTGAGTTTATCGTAATACTTATATTCTTGCAATATCCTGCAAGTGCTTCGTCTATTGAATTATCGACTATTTCATAAACAAGATGATGAAGGCCTTTCGGACCTGTACTTCCTATATACATGCCGGGCCTTTTTCTTACAGCTTCAAGCCCCTCTAGGACCTGAATTTGCTCGGCATCATATTGTTGATTTTTTGTTATATCTGCCATTTAATTTTTTCTCCTTCTATCTTGCTTTTTTTAACATCGCACCTCTATATTTTAGCACAAAAAACACCTTTTTACAAGAAATAGGTGTTTTTTAATGTGTTTTGTTGTGTTATTATTTTTCGCGCCTTAAACAGGCTTTTAACTGCTTTAAAATTGATAAAAACCATAGTACATATATTACCCCGTTACTGTTCCGTTTACAACATTGAATATTTTCCCGTTTACAAGTACACTTTTTACATCATCTGTCAATTCGGCAGTTGTTATAAAAAGCTGGACATCCTTGAGCGATTTTATTAAAAAATTTTGCCTAAATGAATCCAATTCGCTCATTACGTCATCAAGAAGTAGAATAGGTGTTTCTCCCGTCTCTTCCTCAATAATGTTCAGCTCCGCAAGCTTCAGAGAAAGAGCCGCTGTTCTTTGTTGTCCCTGAGACCCAAAACGTCTGATATCGACTCCGTTTACTTTTATGCATATATCGTCTTTGTGAGGACCTCTTCCTGTAGAACCGTATTTTATATCCCTTTTTTCAGATTCAGAAAGGGCCTTCAATATATTTTTTTTCTGTTCTTCTATGCTTTCGCACAACTCAACATCGGGCTCGTAACAAATTTCAGATTTTTCGCTGCCTCCCGTTATCGAAGAATGGAAGCCTTCGGCTATATCTGCAAGCTTACTTATGAATTCGTTTCTCTTTATAATTATTTTAGCCCCCGAGCCTGCGAGCTTTTCATCCCAGATGCAAAGCATATCCTCATATCCTGAGTTTTTTATTTCTTTTAGCAAAGCATTGCGCTGCTTTACTATTTTTTTATATTCATATATCTCATTGTAATATGAAATACTGAGTTGAGACAGAGTTTTATCTATGAAAGTTCTTCTTTTTTCCGGCTCTTCCTTTACTATCTTCAGGTCTTCCGGAGAAAAAATTACGCAATAAATGTGCCTGAGCAAATCGGACATCTTCTTTATTTTTAAACCATCTACTTTTATTCCTTTTGTTCCATCCTTCAGAACAGCAATTTCTACCAAAAGAGGATTACCGTTTTTTTCGGCGCATACTTTTATTATAAAGTAATCACTTCCGAATCTTATCATCTCTCCGTCTCTGGAGGTTCTAAAGCTCTTCCCTATAGAACTCATGTATATGGATTCCAAAAGATTTGTCTTCCCTTGTGCATTATTCCCTATAAAAATATTCACATTCTTATCAAATTTCAAATCTAGGTTTTCATAATTACGGAAGTCCGATAATTTCACATTGTCTATTCTCATTTTATTAAAGTGCGTTGTTTATTCTTACAGGGAGTATTAAATATTCGTATTTGTCTCCTTCAACCGGCTTGACAAGGCATGGGTTTACGCTAGCGTTAAATTCCATTATTACTTCTTCATCATCAATTACTTTGATTGCGTCGAGCACATATTTTGAATTGAAGCCTATCTCAACATTTATTCCTTCTTTTTCTATTGCAAGCTCTTCCTTTACTTTTCCTTCTTCAGAACGAGATGTTATTGTCATCATATCCTCATTTATTGAAACCTTTATTAGATTATTTTTTCCTTCTCTTGAAAAAATAGATGCTCTTTCTATACTTTCAAACAGCTCATCCCTTGATACTTTTATTTTACATTTATGCTCCTTAGGAAGAATATCCTTGTATTTTATAAATTCTCCGTCCAGAAGTCTCATAACTATCTTAGTATCGTCTAGTCGTGCAATCGCCTTCTTTTCACCAACGAAGAAGTCAAGCTTTTCTACTCCTTCAGATTCTGAAATAATCTTACCAATTTCATTCATTATTTTGGCTGATATTATTATTTTTCTTTCATCTTTATTTTCCATCTTTTCTCTAACTATGGCCATTCTAAAGCCATCGAGAGAAACCATGTTGAGAGAATCATTTTTTAATTCGGTAAGAATTCCTGTTATAACACCTTTTGATTCATCTATGCTCGCAGAAAATGATGTTTTCCTTATCATTTCCTTTAATATTTCTTTATCAAATGTTATTTTTTTGTTTTCACCCTCTTCTTCCCCAAATGAAGGGAACTCCTCCGCCGAAAGGCCTACTATTCTGAATTCGGATTTTGAGCTCTTTATAAACAGGGTGTTGTTTTCTTCTTCCTCTACGATTATATCTCCTGACGGAAGCTTTCTTATGATGTCCATGAAAAGCTTTGACTGAACTACCACACTGCCATCGATTCCATCTTCTATATCTATGGTCTTTTCTATACTTAAATCAAGATCAGATGCCAATAGCTTTAATTTATTTCCTTCTACATTCAGAAGGATTCCTTTTAGAATAGGTAAAGTGCTTCGTGAAGTCACAGCCTTCGAGACAGTATTCAATGCTTTTATTAAAATTTGTTGCTGACATATAAATTTCATAATTACCCTCGCTCTCTTGATTATTATATATATTTCTTAGTAGTAATAGTAGTAGGGGCTGTGGATATGTGGATAAGCATGTTAGTTATTCAAAAAACAAGGATTTTCCGAAAGCAAAACCTGTTAATAAGTAGATAAACTTATCCTAGTTTTCCCTTACTGATGTTTGTAAATTGTCTACGATTTGTTTTACGGAGTCCTTTGTTTTTATTTCGGTTGCTATTTTATCGTAAGAATGCAGCACTGTGCTGTGATCCCTCCCGCCGAATATTTCTCCTATCTTAGGAAGTGAAAGATCTGTCATTTCTCTACATATGTACATTGCTATCTGCCTTGGAAAGGCTATGCTTCTTGTTCTTTTTGAAGAAACCATATCTGTCTCTTTTATATTAAAGTAAGAACAAACTATCCTTTTGATTTTGTCAGGGGTAATTTCTCTTGATGATGAAGAAATTATGTCCTTTAGAACTTTTTTTGCAAAAGCACTGTTTATTTTTTCGTTGAGTAGGTTTGAAAAAGATACTATTCTACTGAAAGCGCCTTCCATTTCCCTAACATTTTCCTTTATATTTTCGGCTATAAGTGTTATAACGGCCATTAAATCGTCGTTTACAGTGATGCCGTCAAGCTCTGCCATATTTATAAGTATAGCTATTCTCGTCTCATAGTCCGGAGGGATAATATCTGCGACAAGATTCCATTGAAAGCGAGATGTCAATCTTTCGTCCATCTTCTTAAGCTTTGTAGGAGGTCTGTCAGATGATATTATTATTTGCTTGTTAAGTGAGAAGAGAGAGTTAAATGTATTGAAAAATTCCTCCTGAGTAGATATTTTATCCTCCAAAAACTGGATATCATCTATTAAGAGAACATCTACTTCCCTGTATTTTTTACGAAAGCCGCTCATATTATTTTCATTTCTAAGCTCATTTTTACGCAAAGCGCTAACCATTTCATTCATAAACATTTCCGAAGAAACGTAAAGAACCTTAATATCATTTCTTGTCTTTAATATATGGTGGCCGATTGCGTGCATAAGATGGGTTTTCCCAAGTCCGGAGCCCCCGTACAAAAATAAAGGATTGTAAGCTTCGGAAGGATTTTCAGCAACGGCAACCGCAGCTGCATGAGCTAATTTGTTGTTGTTCCCAACCACAAAGTTTTTAAAGTTAAATCTCGGATTAAAATAATACTCATCCTTAAATTCGGGTTCGTTGTCACCGACATTATTTATTACAGGGGCTTCATCTTCTTGGTATTCAAGTGAAAAAGAATAATTATCTTTGAATATCGAATTTATTGTATTTTCAAAAATCCTTCTATATCTGCTGTTTATAAGGGATATGGAAAGAGAATTGTCTGTAATTAAATATAGTATTTTGTTTTCTTTGTCGATGGATTTTACTTTAAGCGGTTGGAACCAAGTCTTGTAACTTATATCCGGAATTTCACCTTCAAGCATATGGAGGATTTTATCCCAATTTTCTTTTAAGTTCGTCATTTTATATATTCCCGTCTTGTGAGGTATGAAAAGTAAAAATCTTTGTGTATATTATATAATATCAAAAAAATTATCCACAGGCAATGCAAAATAAAATATAAACGTTTTAAGAAGTTATACACTACCTGTGGACAAAATTGTTAAGAGTTTTAACATAGTGAACTAAATGTAGTGGTATGCTTGAAATTGAGGCAAAAACAGAGAAAAGTGAAGCTAAATCAATTGACAATATAAATCAAAGTATATATAATAATAAGGCATATGTATATGATTGAAATTTAGATCATATGTAAACCGAATTAAGGAGGTGTAAGAAAATGAAAATGACTTATCAGCCTAAGAAAAGGCAAAGATTGAAGGAGCATGGCTTCAGAAAGAGAATGAAGACAAAGAGTGGCAGAAATATCTTAAAGAAGAGAAGAGCCAGAGGAAGAAAAGAATTAACAGCATAGGGCCGCTAAACCGGTCTTTTTGTTTAGAGGACTTAAGGAGAAATAAGTGCTCAAAGAAAATGTATTAAGAAAAAAAAGCGATTTTTCAACTATTTATAAAAAAGGCAAGTCTGTCGGTGAGAGATATGTCGTTCTTTTCTATATAAAAAATAATGGAAGAGGATTTTCAAAAATAGCGTTCCTTGCTTCAAAGAAAGTGGGAAAAGCTGTTCAGAGAAACAGAGCACGGCGGCTTATGAAAGAGAGCTATAGGGAATTATCGCAGCAATTGTCTCCGGAATACGATTATATCTTTATTGCCAGAAGCACTATTAACGGCAAGAAATTTTGTGATGTAAGGAAGTCCATGAGGGCGGTTGCAAAAAAAGCCAAGGTTTTCATAAAATAAAGCAGGTGATTTTGAATTGATTGCTAAAATCATAATTTTTTTCATAAAGATTTATCAAAAAGTGATATCTCCTATGTTTCCGGGTACCTGCAGATTTTATCCTACTTGCTCCACATATTTTATTCAGGCCTTGAACAAATATGGTGCCATAAAAGGCAGTTATCTTGGTATTAAACGAATTTTAAAATGTCATCCATACAATCCCGGCGGAGTAGATTTTTTAAAATAATTGGAGGAATTTATGGGAATAATAGCAACGCCTATAGGGGCCCTTCTGGGGCTCATATACAGCATTGTTGACAGTTATGGAGTTGCACTAATAATATTTACCGTAATTGTAAAAATTTGCCTTTATCCGCTTTATGCGAAGCAAATACAATCGACGGCGAAGATGTCCGAAGTTCAGCCTAGGCTTCTGGAAATACAGAATAAGTATAAAGATGACAAGAATAAGATGAACGAGAAGCTCATGGAATTCTACAAAGAAGAGAATTACAATCCCATGAGAGGGTGTCTTCCTATGATTGTGCAGATGCCGATAATATTTGGTGTATTTACGCTGTTAAGAAACCCTATGAAATACATCGATAATACAGAGATGCTTCTTGCTGTTCATGAATCTTTCTTTTGGATAAAAGACTTGTCCCAACCGGATCTTTGGATTCTACCTATAGCTGCCGGAATCACGACTTACATAGCTTATGTTCAAATGCAGTCACAACAGATGCCGTCAGGAGGTCAGGGTCAGCAAGTAGCCGGAATGATGAAGATAATGAAGTACGTATTTCCGGTAATGATAGTTGTCATGGGGCGTTCCTTCCCGGCGGGACTTGCAATGTATTGGTTTGTCGGCACACTCGTTCAAATCTTATTTAATTTCCGACTCAAAAGGGTTAGGAGTAAAATAGAATCGGGTAAATCGAGAAAAAATAAGAGCAAATAGTGGAATAAAAAATTAAAGGAAAATGATAGATATGGATTTTTCGGAAAAATGGGGAACAAGCGTCGAAATAGCTGTTGATTTAGCATTAAAAGACCTTGGGCTCGCAAGAGACGATGTAGAAGTAATCGTTTTGGAGGAACCTACCAAAGGATTTTTTGGTATAGGTTCAAAATTGGCGAAGGTTAGAGTTTTAAAAAAGAAAACTCCTGTACCGGAAAAAGTGGTAGCAAAGACGCAGTCGGAGCCTGAGGTGCAATTTAAAGCAGTAAAACCAGCAGAAGAAATTAAAAGGGAAGAAGTAAAAGCAGAAGAAGTAAAGCCAGCTTCAACTAAGGACAGACGCAAGCAGGAGAGAAAGCCTCGCGTTGTCAAAGTTTCACAGAGGCCGGAAGTTCTTATTCCGCTTGAAGAACATCCTGCTATTGATTTTGTTAAAGAGCTTATCGAAAAAATGGGTCTTAATCTTGAAATTTCTGCTGAAAGAAGTGAGGACTGCATATATATAGATATAAAAGGAAAAGATTCGGGTTCTGTAATAGGCAAGAGAGGTCAAACTCTCGATGCGATACAGTATCTCACGAGTCTTGTAGCAAATAAAGAGGACGGCAAGCATACAAGAATTGTAGTTGATGCAGAAAACTACAGAGCAAAGAGAGAAATGACTCTGGCACAGCTTGCGGAACGTCTTGCAAATAAGGTCATAAAAACCAAGCGGAGCGTTCGACTTGAACCGATGAATCCGTATGAGAGAAAAGTGATTCATGCGACTCTGCAAGGAAACCCCGGTGTTAAAACAAGAAGTGAAGGCGAAGAGCCTTATAGAAGGGTTATCATCGAATTGAAGTAATTTTGACACATAGCCTGCCTATTTACGGCGGGCTATTTTAGAAAGGAAACTACATGGAACGCTATTTTGTAATGATAGTATCTGTTCTCGTTTTTTATACCTTAGTAAAGAGGAACGGATTTTCAAAGAAACTGGCCATAGCAGCTACCGGCTTTGTTGTACTTATATTCGGCACAATTATGGCTAAAGGTGCATTTTCGGGAACACTAATAGTTGAAATATTACCTTGGTTTTTCATGTCATACTGTATATTTTATTTCATAATGTTCTGTTTTAGAAAATCGACTTCAAGCCTTAAAGGGATGCAGGATATGCATGCAAAGAGGAGAAGATTTAAAGAATCACGTAAAGTTGCAAGTACGAATAAAAATATAAAGACTTTCAAAGGAGCAAAAAAGAAAAAAGAGTAAGATGTTATTTAAAGAAGACACTATAGCGGCAATAGCCACCGCCCAGGGTGAAGGTGGAATAGGTATAATAAGAATCAGCGGACCCGAGACCTTTTCAATTCTTGAAAGGGTCTTTGTTCCCGTTCGGAGAAAAAGGGACGAGCAAGAAAGACTAAAGACGGATGTCGTAAATATCGAGGCAGAATGTAAAATCCAAAACAGGAGAATGAGATACGGAAAGATATTAGACAGAGAAGCGGGCAAAGAAATCGATGAGGTAATGGCAGTTTTTATGAAAGCGCCTTATACCTACACGAAGGAGGATGTCGCTGAAATTCATTGTCACGGAAACGTAGTTTCCTTGCGAAATGTGTTAGCTCTCGTTCTCAGAAAGGGTGCCAGAATTGCAGAGCCCGGAGAATTTACAAAGAGAGCCTTCTTAAATGGCCGTCTTGATCTTTCTCAGGCTGAAGCTGTAATTGATCTGATAAGAGCAAAGACAGATACCGGATTTGACAGTGCTATGGGACAGCTTTCCGGGAATATTTCAAAAGAGATATCGGAGATAAGAGCTGCTCTTCTCATGTTACTTGGTGATATAACAGTTAATATAGAATATCCGGATGAAGATATAGAGGAAATAACGTATGAAGGCTTGACAAATAGTCTATCTCAAATAGGCGATATGATTGCAGGATTACTTTCTACGGCTGAGACGGGTAAAATTATAAAAGAAGGCTTGAAGGTTGCTATCGTTGGAAAACCAAACGTTGGGAAATCCTCGTTGATGAATGCCCTTCTTCGTGAAAATAGAGCGATAGTTACTGAAATACCGGGGACTACCCGTGACACTATAGAAGAAACCATCAATGTAAGAGGTATACCTATTTGCCTGACAGATACAGCAGGTATAAGGGAAACAGAAGACAAAATTGAGAAAATTGGAATTGAGAAAAGCAGGGCCTCTCTTTTAGCATCAGATTTAATTATTTTCATGATAGATGGAAGCACGACATTGACTGAAGAGGATTATGGCATCATTGAAAAGGTAAATGATAAGCCTGTTCTCGTTCTGCTAAATAAAGAGGACTTGGGTATTGTTATAGATGCAAATGAGATTGAAAAGAGACTGCCTTCAGCCAAACTTGTTAAGACATCGATGTCAAAGGGTGAGGGCGTAAACGAAATTGAAGATATTATCGAGGTGCTGGTATACGGCGGGAAAGTAAGGAACGAAAATTCCGTTTTGATTACAAATGCCAGACATAAGGATCTGCTCGAAAAAAGCAAAGTCGCTATAGGCGATGCAATAGAGGCGGCACGATTTGGAGAGCCCCTTGATATTATTGAAATTGACGCCAAAGAGGCGTATGAATTACTGGGCCAAATAGTCGGACAAAGTGTTTCCGGAGATATAATCGAAAATGTATTTTCGCGCTTTTGTCTTGGAAAATAGGCCGCAATTATAGGCGAGATTGATCGACGCCTTTATTTTAAATATTTTACGGAGAAAATAATATATGTTTGTAATGGACGAGTACGATGTAATTGTAATAGGTGCCGGTCATGCGGGGTGCGAAGCAGGGCTTGCAACCGCACGTATGGGCAAAAGAACTTTGATTCTATCAATAAACTTGGAGGCTGTGGCTCAAATGTTCTGCAACCCTTCTATAGGGGGGACTGGCAAAGGTCATCTCGTGAGAGAGATAGATGCACTTGGCGGAGAAATGGGAATAAACATCGACAAGTCATTTATACAGAGCAAAATGCTTAACACGGCAAAAGGACCGGCTGTGCATTCTCTGAGAGCACAGGCCGACAAAATACAGTACCATTCTGAGATGAAGAAAACCCTGGAAGAACAGGAAAATTTAGATCTTAAGCAGGGTGAGGTCGTAGATATTCTTACCGATGATGAGACAGGCAAGGTAGAAGGGGTCATCCTCAAAACAAATGCTGTCTATAAAGCAAAGGCCGTTATAATTGCCACAGGCACATTCTTGAGGGGTATGATTTATATAGGAGAAGCTGCATTTTCAAGTGGACCTAACGGATTATCGCCATCTTTAGAGCTGGCCGAGAACTTAAAAAAGAGAGGGCTTCCTCTCAGAAAATTCAAGACGGGAACACCGGCAAGAGCCCTGTCAAAGAGCTTGGATTATTCGAAGATGAGTGAGCAAAAGGGCAATGAACAAATTGTGCCTTTCTCATTTATGAATGAAAAGCTTCAAAAGGAACAGGTTTCGTGTTGGCTTACGTACACAAACGAGGAAACTCATAGCGTTATAAGAGAAAATTTTCATAGATCAGCGTTGTTTGGCGGGCAGATAGAGGGCATTGGCGCAAGATACTGCCCATCAATAGAGGACAAGGTAAACAGATTTGCCGATAGGGAGCGCCACCAGCTTTTCATAGAGCCGGAAGGTCTTTCCACAGATGAGGTATATATACAGGGGATGAGTTCGTCTCTTCCTGAGGATGTGCAGAAGGCATTTTATAAAACAATACCGGGCCTCGAAAACCTAGAAATAGTAAGGCCTGCTTACGCTATAGAATATGACTGTATCGATCCTTTTGATCTCAAGTTAAATCTTGAAAGCAAAAGAATTGAAAATCTATTTTGTGCGGGTCAGTTCAACGGAAGCTCCGGATATGAAGAAGCCGCTGCACAAGGGCTTATGGCAGGGATAAATGCGGCGCTTAAGCTCGACGGAAAAGAGCCGTTCATATTAGACAGAAGTGAGGGTTATATAGGAGTATTGATAGACGACCTTGTGACTAAGGGTACCAATGAACCGTATAGGATTATGACATCAAGGGCCGAATATCGTCTTATCCTTCGGCAAGACAATGCGGATCTTAGGCTTACGGAGAAGGGATATCAAATAGGGCTCGTCACGCAAGAGCGATATGACAGATATCTCCAAAAGAAGGAAAATGTTGAGAAGGAACTGAAGCGCTTAAAGTCAAAAGGAGTGTCTCCCGAAACGGCAAATGAATTTCTTGTATCAGTGGGAACAGCCCCGATACAGATGAAAACGGTATTGTCGGAGCTTTTAAAAAGACCTCAGGTAACCTACGAAGGTATATCGCAGATAGACGATGAAACGCGTCCTGAGCTCACTGAGCATGAGAAGGCGCAGATAGAAGTACAGATGAAATACGAAGGATATATTAACAAGCAGCTTGTTCAGATAGAGAGATTTAAGAGGCTTGAAAATAAAAGTCTTTCGCAGCAATTTGATTATAGCAAGGTGGAAGGGTTGCGCATCGAAGCAAAGCAAAAACTTGACGCAATTAAACCTGTTTCAATCGGTCAGGCCGGCCGAATTTCCGGAGTATCACCTGCGGATATCAATGTACTTTTGATACATTTGGAAAAGCAAAGGCGCAGAGAGGCGAAATAAGTGGACAGATTAAAAGCGGTATTGAACGCCATGAATATTAAATATGATAAAACCATGGAGAGCAGGTTTGTATCATACATGGAGGGTATACTCCGTTGGAATGAAAAAATTAATATGACAGCGATAACGGATCCGGACGAATTCATAACGAAGCATTTTGTGGATTCAATTATCTGTGTGGAAATGAAGCAAGTAAGGGATGCCGTCAATGTGATCGATATAGGTACCGGAGGCGGATTTCCGGGAATTCCGTTAGCGATAATATTTCCCGAAAAGAAATTCGTTCTGGTTGACTCCGTTAAAAAGCGACTTAATATTATAGAGGAATTGTGTGCGGAAGTAGGAATAAAAAATGCAACTGTAATTCATGCCAGAGCGGAGGATCTTGCAAACAAAAAGGAATGTAGAGCGCAATACGATCTTTGCGTTTCCAGAGCTGTTGCAAACCTCGCAACACTATCGGAATACTGTCTTCCATTTGTAAGAAAGGGCGGGTTTTTCCTCGCGTACAAGGGAACCGGCGCAGAGGCGGAGCTTATGGAGGCCGAGAATGCAATATCGCTGCTCGGGGGCAAGCTTGAAAGCATATATGAGCCTCCGGAAGAGATATTACCATATTTTTCGCTCTCTCACAAAATATTATTTATTAAAAAAATAAAGGACACACCGTCAAAATATCCAAGAAAAGCCGGTGTTCCGTCGAAAGAACCTCTTAAATAGCGAAGTAAGGGGTTTTTTGTTTAACAATAGTCAGATAATTCTCTTGCTTTTTCTGATAAAATACAAAAAAAGGGGAGGGGATACGTGAATGTGGACGAAAAAGACAACAGAACTATCTATAGATTTGATTTGCACTAATCCTAAACAACCAAGGACGATTTTTAGAGAGGAAGAGCTGATAGAGCTTAGAGATTCAATTATCGAGTACGGTGTACTCCAGCCTGTTATCGTAAAAAAGGACAAGTATGGACTTTATATTTTGATAGCGGGAGAACGAAGACTCAGGGCTTCTAAGATGGCGGGTTTGAAAAAGATACCCGTAATTGTCAGAGCAGATGATGAGAAAGATGCTGCGATAATTGCGCTTGTTGAAAATGTTCAGAGAGAGAATCTGAGTTACATAGAAGAAGCGTGCGCATATAAGAATCTCATGGAGGAGCATAATCTGACGCAGAACGAAATAGCAAAATGTGTCGGGAAGCAGCAGTCCACCATTTCAAATAAAATAAGGCTGTTAGCCTTACCTCCGGATATAAGAGAGCAGCTGGCAAATAATAAGCTTACAGAAAGACATGCCAGAGCAATTCTTAAAATTGATGATGAAGACATAAGGAAAAAAGTTTTAGATAGAATAATAGCTTATGGGCTGAACGTCAGGCAGTCAGAAAAACTTATTCAGGACATAATTGATAAGGAGCAAGAAGAAACACGCAAAGCGAATAAAATTTGTTTCATAAATTACAAAATATACTTAAATTCAATTAAGAAAGCATTTTCAGCAATCAGCGAAGTGGAAAAAAATGCCAAGTATTACCAGGAAGACAAGGGGGAATATGTTGAAGTATTAATAACAATACCAAAGAAAAGGCAAGCGGCAAGTAGGTTCTCCTATAGATAATTACTTAAAAAAGAAAAGGTTTTACGCGAAATGTTTCACGTGAAACCTTTTACTTTTTCAAAAAGCGTAGCCAAAACAAAAAAAGTATTGTATAATTAGTAAGTGATTTTATTATACAAAAAGGAGGCACGGTTTTGGGAAAGGCCATAGCAATCTTTAATCAAAAAGGTGGCGTAGGTAAGACCACTACGAATATAAACCTTGCTGCTTGCCTTGCGCTGAAAGGTAAGCATATTTTGATTGTCGATATAGACCCACAGGGAAATACAACAACAGGTATGGGTATCAGCAAGAAGGATTTGCAATATACAAGCTATAATATATTAATAGATAAAAATGTTGCTATCGGGAAAGCCATAATGAGAACGAAGCTGGAAAATCTTGATATAATACCAGCTAGCGTAAATCTCGCCGGTGCAGAGATAGAAATGGTGCAAGTGGAAGGCAGAGAGATTCGCTTAAAAAAGGCGCTCGAGAAAGTAAAAGACAAGTACGATTATATATTTATTGACTGCCCTCCGTCATTAGGGCTTTTGACTATCAACTCATTAACGGCTGTAGACAGCGTACTGATTCCAATACAGTGCGAATTCTATGCTCTAGAAGGCGTAAGCCAGCTGATGAGTACTATAGATCTTGTAAAGAAAAGCTTGAATGCCAAGCTTGAAATACAAGGCGTTATTCTCAGTATGTTTGATGGAAGGACAAACCTTTCCGTTCAAGTAGTGGAAGAGGTCAAGAAATATTTCAAGGATAAGGTTTACAGTACAGTGATCCCGAGAAATGTCAGGCTTGCCGAAGCGCCAAGCTTTGGAATGCCGATAACGGAATATGACCCTGCTTCAAAGGGAGCTGAGGCATATACAGAATTCGCCGAAGAATTCCTGGAGCTTGAGGAGGAAGATTAATGGCAGCACCAAAGAAGAGAGCGCTCGGAAAAGGGCTCGAATCGCTTTTCGGGGACATGGAGATAAAGCCCAATGAAATCAGTAAAAAAGAAGGTAACTCCGACGGAAATAACGTAGGATATATAAATATCAATGAAATAAGACCAAGTGTAAATCAGCCAAGAAAGGCATTTGATCAAGAAAAAATAAGTGAACTTGCCGCATCCATATTGGAACACGGGCTGATTCAACCGATTGTCGTAAGGAAGCAAGAGAACGGGTACGAAATAGTAGCCGGAGAAAGAAGATATAGAGCCGCCAGAGAAGCAGGGTTAAAAACGATTCCTTGCTTAATTAGAGAGCTTTCGGATGAGCAAAATATGCTTCTGTCTATCATAGAAAACGTGCAAAGAGAAGAGCTAAACGCTATCGAAGAGGCGTCGGCGATAAGTCGTATGATAGATACATACGGACTTACTCAAGAGCAGGTTTCTAAAAGCATATCTAAGAGCAGACCTTACATTACCAATGCTTTAAGGCTTCTTAAGCTACCCGAATCAATCAGAGAAGATGTAGTTGATGGGAGACTAAGCGCAGGGCATGCAAGAGCTATACTTGGTGCAACCAATCCTGAAGCTATGAAGATACTTGCGAAAAAGGTTATAGAAGAAGGCTTATCCGTAAGAAAAACTGAGAGTTTAGCAGGAGAACAGAAAAAAGCAAAAGCAATGCCTGTAAGACGTAATGCACCAAAGAGTCGAGACGCAGAAATTGTAGAAGAGCAGCTCAAAGTATTGCTCGGAACAAAAGTAAGCATAAAAGAAAAAGGTAAAAAAGGCAAGATAGAAATTGAATATTATTCCGGTGATGAGCGCGAAAGAATAATTGAAATGCTGAAAACGTTGGAATAAAAGAAATACAAGGAGATGTTTCACATGAAACATATGTTATACATAGTTATTATATGGAACATTTTAACGTTTTTTATAATAGGTATAGATAAGTACAAAGCCAAAGCAAAAGCACAAAGGATAAGTGAAAAGACACTTATAAGCATGGCTTTTGCGATGGGGGCAGTAGGAGCATGCGCAGGGGCGATTGTTTTTCATCATAAGACACGAAAAACAAAATTTCGAATACTTTTCCCGGCGGCTCTTATTTTTAATATAATTATTGCTTGTATGATTGCGTATAAATTCGCTTAAAATATAATATACGGCGAAAAAAAGAAAGGGAAAGAACAGAATGTTTAAATCAAAGAATGTCACATCTAAAATATTGAAATTATCAGGGTTGCTTGTATTAATAGGAGCAATAGCAGTGGGTATAATGACAGGCAGCTCGTATGTGCCTTTATATCCTTTCTCTATAGTATTCTTTTCAGGGCTGATGACAGCCGCACCTGGATTAATTGGGGCAGTGGCACTTTATGCATTAGGAGAAATCATTGATCTGATGCAGAATATCAAAGACAAGGTTGCTCCAGTAGAAAAGAAGAATGTTAGTGAAGATGCGGAAGGAAATATTGAGAATGATGCTATTGAGGAATCGGACGAAGAAGTCGCAGACGAGTCCGCGCAAGCAGAGAAATAACAATCTGAGGAATTGTTAAATTTTGTAAATAAAATTTTGAGGGCATTCGAAAATACCGTAATAGGCAAAGCGAATGCCCTCTTTTTCTTTTAAAGCCTATGCTTATTGTTTTCCAGGGATTTTCAGCTCGGGATTCTCATACCAACGGTCAAAGGCGATAAACTTAAACGGCTGACGCAATTTTATTGAACCAGCGGGGCATAGATACACACAGCGCATGCATAAACCGCATTGTCTTCCGAACTTGATGACATTGTCTGTGACTTGGATATTTTGATTTGGGCAGTGCTTCTCGCACTTTCCGCAGAAAATGCAGGATTTGTCGGCATAAAAAAATTTACCAATGCACCTTGCTCCAAACCATTCGGCTCGACCGAAAAAAGCAAGCAGATTTGAGCCAAAGCTTCGCTTTAAAATAAAATAACAATTTTTATTGATTTGATATACCGCTCTGCAAATGTCAGCATTTACATTGTCAAGCAGCTCTTGCACCTTGTTTTCTTCATATTTCATAGCAAAGTTTGACGGCATTGCGAATAATCCCTCATAAAATATATCAAAGCCCTTCTTATTCAAGATCTTCCGCAATAAATTTGACGATGCATAATTTAGTGTATTTTGTTCACCCGCTGTCGCAAAAATAAATGTGGGTATATGATTGCCTTGAGGTAGTAATTTTATAAAATTAATTACTTTTTTAGGCGCATTAAAGGAATGTACAGGATAAGCAAAGCCAATCTCATCATAGTCGGACAATTCGATTTCTTCTACCAGGCAATGTTCAATACACTTCAAATCAACGACAGCAGTGCTTTTCTCAAACTCCGCTTTCGCTTTATTTATGACATATTGAGTCATTCCGGTACCAGAAAACAGAAAAATACAAATTTTACGCATAAGCCCCTCCAAAATTAATTCTTTGCTTATTTTTCGTGCAAAAACAAAGAACTGCTACTCATTAGGTTTATTATCATTGGTTTCCGGCGAAACAAGGCCGGTTTCTTGATTACAATCATGTTCTTCATGGGTTTCTTGAGATTTCGAAGAGCGTACGCCTTCTTCCGATATCTTCATAGCGCCTGAGGTCAAAGCGCCGACAGCCGCCATTTTAAAAAAGGTTTTTGTTCCCGCAAGAGCGCGACGCCTGTCCTTTGCTTTTACTCCATCGATAATTTCATTTCCGTTTTCAAGTGTAATCGCCAAGTTTTCAAAAAAATTATCAACGATATCTCCGCCACTTTTCCTAAGATCATTCTTACCGCGCTTAACAAGCTTTGGTTTCTTTATAATCTTACCGGCCAGAACATCCGCTGTGCCACTTACTAGGTTTCCCGCTATTGCGCCTGTCGTTATGCTTGAATCTATAACGCTAGCCCCAATCTCATCCAGAACCTTTACCTTTGAAACGGCACCGATAACGGAAAATGCTCCGCCTACTACACCTCCGATTACGGCACCACCTATAATTCCTGCCTTCTTAAGAGCTTTCATTAAGAGTTCCGCCTTTCTTTTTATCTTTCTCACAGTAACAGACCTTTATTGTATCAAGAATTTTCTCTACATGGGGATCCGCTATTGAATATGTTACCTTCTGTCCTTTTTTATGGGAATTCAATATATTATGCCGCTTTAATATCGATAAATGCTGGGAAAGAGCCGATTGTGAAATATCCCCAATTTGCATCAGAATATTTCCAACAGTCTCGGGTTTTTTTAGGAGAATGCATAAAATCATAATGCGATGTTCATTTGCAAGGATTTTAAGCAACTCAGCAATTTTTTTTGTTTCGTGTTCCATTATTTATTACACTCCTTTGAAAATAAGCCTCGCTCTGATTTGTTCAAGCTAGCGCGTCTATATTGATGGGGGAGATGGGGGAGATGGGGGATGCGTGTGCGCCTTTTTTATATTTTATACATTTATCGTCATCGGCATGATAGCGATATAATAGTATATATTTGAGAAATTGCATTAGTACATTCTAATATACTAATGCAAACACCTCTTGTCAAGGCAATTATTCGCTGTATTTCAACGAAAATATTGATATAGGCTATTTATCGAGAGTAAAAATGCTGTTTACTGAGAAGCCTACAGCATTATGTTCTGGGAGTAGAAGCTGTAAGTAAGAAGCTTTCTCATATCCTTCCCCGCGTAAGTTGCTTAACGCCTGTAAAGATTGCAAAAATACAAAGGTGTGTAACGACGATGGTTGAACCTACCGGTGTACCTGCCAGAATTGAAATCAGAAGCCCCGTTGTTGAACATACAACAGAAATTATGACGGCACAAATCACAACGCCTTTGAAGCTCTTAAATATTCTCATTGCCGTTATTGCCGGGAAAATTATGAGGGCCGAAACTAAAAGTGCGCCCACAAGGTTCATCGCCAAAACGATTACAAGGGCTGTAACAACTGCAATCAGTAAATTGTAGTGAGAAGCTTTTGTACCGGTTGCCGTGGCAAAGCTTTCATCAAAGGTAACCGAAAAAATGCGATTATAAAATAATAAAAAGATACCGATAACAAAAATGGACATGATAATACAAATCCATACATCGAGCAGTGATAATGTCAAAATAGATGTGGAGCCGAAAAGTGTGGCACAAACATCTCCCGAGATATTGGGGGAAGTTGAAAATACATTCATAAGAAGATAACCGATTGCCAGCGAGCTGACTGAGAGTATTGCTAAGGATGCGTCGCCTTTAATTTTTGAATTTTGTCCCGTTCGAAGCAGAAGTATTGCGCAAAAAACGGTAATCGGAGCGATAATCAACATAATGTTGATGGGATTTAAGATAACAGCAACCGCAAATGCCCCAAAGGCTACATGAGAAAGTCCATCGCCGATAAAAGAAAAGCGTTTCAATACAAGAGGGACGCCTAAAAGAGACGCGCACAGGGAGATTAAGACGCTAACAATCAAAGCATAGCGAACGAAAGGATATTCAAAGTATAAGATCAATTTGTCTATCATTATATCCATTGTACTTCACCTCTCGCCAATATTGCTAAAATTTTTACCCATATCTGTTTCAAGATAATCCTGCTTATTTCCGAAAAAGCTTGAGTTTTCTTTTATATGCAGGATATGGCTTGCATATTTTATCGCAGCCGAAACATCGTGAGATATCATTACAATTGTAAGACCGTGCTTTTCGTTCAGTTCCTTGATAATTTGATACATATCCATTGCAGCCTTAGGGTCCAGACCTGCTACCGGCTCGTCAAGCAAAAGAATTTTGCGGGCTGCACATAAGGCTCGGGCAAGAAGGACTCGCTGTTGTTGGCCGCCTGAAAGTTCGCGATAGCAGTGTTTAGAAAGTGCGGATATCCCTAATTTCTCCATGTTTGTTGCTGCGCATTCCTTATCTTCGCGCGTATAAAAGAGGCAAGGGCCGGAGCGCTTCAAGCATCCAGACAAGACAACTTCCCGGACTGAAGCCGGAAAATCTCTTTGTACCACCGTTTGCTGAGGTAAATACCCGATTTCATTATGTTTCAGCCCATCTCCAAGCGTAATTTCACCTTCAATCGGAGAGAGAAGCCCCAAAACAGTTTTCATCAAAGTGCTTTTGCCGGAACCGTTTTCGCCGACAATAAACAAATAGTCACCGGGCCTCACACAAAATGTGATAGAGGAGGCCACTCTTTTGCCTTCATATCCGAGGCAAAGCTCTTGAGCGTTTAATAATAGCATTTATATCATCTCGTCCTTTTTTAATTTAAGGCGCCCTTCAATGCCTGCAAGTTATCTTTCATAATAGAAAGATAGGTTTGTCCGGAAAAAATATCAGATTTCTTAATTGATTGCATTGAATCTAAAACAATAATTTTTTGATTTTTTTGACTGGTATTTTGAATAATTGTTCTGGCGATTAGCTTATCGGATGACTCTGTTACCAATACGCTTTTCAGCCCAAGCTCATCGGTCTTATCTGCAAGAAACTTTATGGTATCAAAGCTCGCTTCAGTTTCGGAGGAGCAGCCCGGGAAAGCGGCAAAGTAATCAAGATTAACATCATCAGTTAAGTATCGGAAAGGAAAGCGGTCGCCAAATAGAATAGTTTTAAACGATGCATTATCTACAGTGCTTTCATATTCCGACTCAAGCTTAGCAAGCTGAGAATTATATTCCTTGGCATTACTTTTGTAATCCTCGGCATTTTGTGGATTAAGATTACAGAGCTCACTTGCAATATGGGAGCAGAACAATTGAGCATTTTCCAAGGAAAGCCACACGTGCTCATCTACAGCGTACTTCTGGTCATGGAGTAGGTCTTCGTGCCCGCGCGCGCGATCATCGTGATCGCCTTCCATATGCTCCATGCCATCTTTAATTTCTTCTTCTTTTACGGTATCGTCCAAGACATCTAATAGATTTATGACAATCATGTCTTTATTTGAGGCAGACTGCAACGCATCCTCTACCCATGCATCCGATGTACCGCCCACGTAGATAAACATATCACAGTCTGATATAATTGAAATATCTTGAACAGTAGGTTGGTAGCTATGCAAGTCTGCGCCGTTATCCAAAAGTAAAGTCAAGTCTGTGTTTTGCGAGTGTTCACCCAGGATTTCGCGCACCCAATCGTATTGAGGGAAAGTAGTTGCAACAATCTTCAGATCCGAGCTTGAAGACGGTGATACTTGCTCGTCGCATCCCGTAAAAGATAACACAATAACAAGTACGGTTGCCAGACACATTAATATTTTATTCAATAGAGATATCCTCCGCTTCATTTTCTTTACACGATAAACAGAAACCAAATAAAATTGTCCTGCTAGCGTCTATATCAAAATTATTGCCGGATTTTACTATTTTGATAAAAAGATCTGAGAAATTATTATCCATATGCTCTATACGTCCGCATTTATTACATTTCAAATGAAAATGCTGGTCGCAATCACTGTTACCGATATATTGATAAAGAAACTTTCTGCTTTCCTCAGATTGAAAGCGGCGAACCAGCCCTTCCGATACCAGTTGATTAACATTTCGGTAGAGAGAACTTGTACCTATTCCTTCAATGTTATCTGCAAGCTGTGATATCGTAAATTGTTTGTCGTAATTGTTCTCAAAAAATAAAGTAAGCTGTTGCCTTTGCTTTGTTTTGTATTTTTTCAAGTATAAAGCCTCCTTGATCAATTTGGGAATAATTCTCAATTCTGATAAAAGCATAACACAATAAAGATATGAATGTCAATAAAACAGCTATCAAAAAGTTGATAGCTGTAAGAGTTTTAATATTCAATTGTGCCTTCGAAAATGAGGTCTGCATTTCCTGTCAAGGTTACGCTCCCATCATCCTTGTAATTTACAATGAGATCGCCACCCTTTACTTTTACGGTAATATCCTCATTTTTTTTGCACAACCCTTTTTCGCATGCGATGATAACTGCAGCGCAGGCACCTGTACCGCAAGCAAGAGTTTCACCGTTTCCTCGCTCCCAGACTCTCATTTTAAGAATGAAAGGATTTACAAAGCGAACAAACTCAGTGTTCACGCGCTCAGGGAAAATAGGGTCATTCTCAAAGAGCGGGCCGATAGCCTCCATATCTATTTCATCGACCTTGTCTGCGAAAACAACACAGTGGGGGTTGCCTACGCTCACACAACTGATGTCATAGTTTTTACCTGCAATTTGGACTTTACGGCCAAGTATGCGGTCTCCATCAAGATTGACAGGCACTAATGATGGTTTAAATTCCGCCTTGCCTATCGAAGCGGTCACCTCACCTACACGACCGTTTATTATATATAAGCGGGTTGTATTAATGCCGCTTCCTGTTTCTATCGACATTACCTGCTTCTTGACTAAACCCTTATCATAAAGATATTTCGCAACGCAGCGTATTGAATTTCCGGCGCTATTGCTCTCTGAGCCGTCTTTATTGAACATACGCATTTTTGCATCCGCCACTTTTGAATATTCTATGAGAACAAGCCCATCGGCACCTATGCCGTAATGGCGGTTAGAGAGATTTATCGCAAGGGATTCCGGACATTCAAGCTTGCCGTCAAAATTATCGACATATATATAGTCGTTACCTGAACTCTGCATTTTCGCAAAGGATAGCTTGCCGCGAACCTTCCGCATGTGGTTTATATCTATGAGCTCCGTATTATTTTCGTTAAAGCGACTTGCCATTATATCGGCTAGAACATTTGCGGTATCAAGCGATGTAAGACAAGCTACGGAAAGCTGAAGTGCCCTGCGATTGAGCTTGATAAAATCATCGATACAATCCTTGCTTTTCCCCCCTGTATATACGATAAAATCAATTTTATCATTTTCAAGGAGATTGAGCATATCATTCGATTCGTAAAGCTTTTTTACTTCTTGTACATCTATCCCTAAATTCCGTATTTCTTTTGCGGTTCCGTCTGTTGCATAGATTTTCATTCCGAGGTCGTCAAGCTTTTTTGCAAGAGCCACTATTTCGAACCTATCCTGCTTGGAAACGGTTATGAGGACACCGCCTTTGCGTGAATCAGGATCCGGTATTTTCGTACCTGCGGCCAGAAGACCTTTATACAAGGCTTCTTCAAGCGTTTTTCCGATGCCCAGAACCTCTCCTGTTGATTTCATTTCCGGACCAAGCTGTGTGTTTACGTCCGATAATTTTTCAAACGAAAAAACAGGAACCTTTACGGCTATATAAGGAGGGGTAGGGTAGAGCCCTGTGCCGTAGCCGAGATTGTCGAGTTTTTCATCAGTCATAACTCTTGTGGCTATATCTACCATAGGTATGCCGGTAACTTTGCTTATATAAGGTATTGTCCGGGAAGCTCTCGGATTGACCTCTATTACATAAAGGTCATTGTGATATATCAGAAATTGTATGTTTACAAGACCCTTTGTTCCGATAGCCAATGCAAGCTTCTCAGAACAGTCGATCACCTTTTTGAGCATTTTATCAGTCAAGCTATACGGTGGATACACTGCGATCGAGTCACCTGAATGAACGCCGGCTCTTTCTATATGTTGCATAATACCGGGGATGAGTATTTCTTCACCGTCGGAAATCACGTCAACCTCAAGCTCGGTGCCCATCAAATATTGATCGATGAGTACGGGGTCATCATTTCCTTGTTCTAAAATGACATCCATATAATCAAAGATTTCCTCAGCGCTATATGCAATAGTCATATTTTGTCCGCCTATGACATATGATGGGCGCACAAGAACAGGATATCCCAACTCTTTGGCAGCGGCGACAGCTTCTTCCTTATTATACACAGCGCAACCGCTAGGGCGCTTTATGTTAAACGATTGCAGTAGGTCATCGAATCTCTCTCTGTTCTCTGCAAGATCGATACTTTCTGCAGACGTACCCAGAATATTAATTCCTGCTGCATGAAGGAATTTTGTTAGCTTGATTGCCGTTTGGCCGCCGAAGGCTACGACTACACCTATAGGCTTTTCTACGTTGATGACATTCATAACATCTTCTTCGCAGAGCGGCTCAAAATAGAGGCGGTCCGAGATATCGAAGTCGGTGGATACAGTTTCCGGGTTGTTGTTTATTATTATTACTTCATATCCCAATTCCTTTAGGGTGTTGATGCAGTGTACGGATGAATAGTCAAATTCAATCCCCTGGCCAATGCGGATAGGACCTGAGCCCAGAACAATGATACGGTCCTTTTCGTTGCGCTGTATTGGGCGAGATTCACATACTCGGTCGTATGTTGCATAGAAGTAAGGTGTATCCGCCGCAAATTCGGCCGCACACGTGTCTACCGATTTATAGGAGTATTCCAGTGTGAAATCGAAATCATGCCCGCAGATTCGGCGTAGGGCTTCATCCGTGTAGCCAAAATTCTTCCCCTTTATATATGTGGTGTGGTCCAGAGCTTTATCCTGAACGGAGAGCTCGTAATCTGCAAGATTTTTAATCTTATAAAGGAACCATTTATCTATTTTAGTTATTTCATTTATCTCATCTACAGAAATATTATTTTTGAGAGCCTCGAAAATAGTGAATATGCGCACATCATTTACCCGATGAAGCCTATGGCGTATATCCATTGAGGTTGTCGGAACACGGTTTAAGGTGTCAAGAGATATTTCGACTCCTCGCACCGCCTTCATAAGAGCCTGCTCAAATGAAGGAGCAATAGCCATTACTTCGCCGGTAGCTTTCATTTGAGTTCCGAGCTTACGCGCGCTGTGATGGAATTTTTCAAAAGGCCATTTAGGCAGTTTTACGACTACATAGTCGATCGCCGGTTCAAAGCAAGCGTATGTCTCTTTTGTGATATCATTTTTTATTTCAGGGAGAGTGTATCCCAAAGCGATTTTAGCGGTTACCTTTGCTATTGGATAACCCGTTGCCTTGCTCGCAAGAGCTGAAGAACGAGATACTCTCGGATTTACTTCTATAACCGCATATTCGAAACTGTTTGGGTTCAGCGCAAATTGGCAGTTGCAGCCTCCCTCTATTCCTAAGGCACGGATAATTTCTAGGGAAGCGTTCCTTAGCATACTGTATTCCTTATCTGAAAGTGTAAGTGCCGGGGCTGCTACTATAGAATCTCCTGTATGAACGCCCACAGGGTCAAAGTTTTCCATTGAGCATATGCAGATAGCGTTATCGCAGGAATCCCGCATGACTTCAAACTCTATTTCTTTCCAGCCATATATATATTTTTCTATTAAAATCTGAGAGATAGGGGAGAGGTCGAGACCGTTCTTAGCTATCTTTATAAGGTCTTCTTCATTTTGTGCGACTCCGCCTCCGGCACCGCCCATGGTGAAAGCAGGTCGTACAATAACGGGATAGCCTAGCTCCTCTGCTATTTTTACAGCAAAATTAATATCGTTTGCTATATCTGAGGGGATGAGGGGCTGATTGATTTCTGTCATAGTCTGCTTGAAAAGATCGCGGTCTTCAGCCTTATCTATCGCATCGGCATTTGTGCCTATAAGGCGAACATCATGCTTTGCCAGAAAGCCTTCTCTATAGAGCTCCATTGCTATATTTAAACCCGTCTGTCCTCCGAGACTCGCAAGGAGAGCATCCGGTCTTTCTTTCAAAATTATTCTTTTTACTGTTTTTACTGTAAGAGGTTCCAGATATATTTCGTCTGCAAGTGAATTGTCGGTCATAATCGTTGCAGGATTTGAATTTACAAGTACAACATCAATGCCTTCAGCCTTCAGAACTCGGCATGCCTGTGTTCCGGCATAATCAAATTCGGCAGCTTGCCCTATAATAATGGGGCCGGAGCCTATAATAAGAACCTTTGATATACTTTTATCTTTCGGCATTATATTTCGCCTCCTATCATCTTTATAAAGTGATCAAATACAGGGCTTGAACCGCCGGAAGCATCGCTTGCCTGTGGACGAAATTGTACAGAGAATGCACAGTGCTTCGGATATTCTATCCCTTCGCATGTTCCATCGTTTGCATTTTCATACAGCACCTTTGCAAAAGGGGGAAGGGATCCAGCATCAACAGCATATCCGTGGTTTTGACTTGTTATATATGTACGGCAGGTTCCGGGCTGAATAACAGGCTGGTTTTCACCTCTATGCCCGCACTTCATCTTAAAGGTCTGCGCGCCCATTGCAAGAGCAAGAAGCTGGTGACCGAGGCAAACGCCGAGAATAGGTTTTTTCCCTATAAGTGCTTTAATTATCTCTATGCTTTCTGTATGGTTCTGGGGATTGCCTGGTCCTCCCGAAAGAATAATTCCGTCGGGGTTAGTAGAAATAATATCCTCGGCAGTAGTGTAGCGGGGGACTAGAGACACATTGCACCCCAGGTGGATAAGGTTATCGATAAGATTCTTTTGCACCCCATAATCTATAACGGTAACATTATATTTCGAACATCCTTCGGAGCTAAAGGTTTTAATTTCTTTGGTGCCGACTTCTTTGCAAGCTTCGATTATTTTATAATTTTTTGCAAGCTCGATAATTTGATCGGTAACGCTCTCACATATAAAGGCGACCTGTGATCCGTGCTCTCTTATTATAGAGGTAAGCTCACGAGTATCTATGCCGGAAATGCCTACAATGCCGTATTTTTTCATAAATGTGTCAAGAGTACCGGTAGCACGGAAATTCGAAGGTTGTTCGCACATATGGCGAACGACAAGAGCTTTTAATGACGGGATAGCGCTTTGCATATCTTCCTCCATGGCTCCGTAATTACCGATAAGAGGGAAGGTGGAAACTACAATTTGCCCACAAAACCCGGGATCGGAAAGAGTTTCGATATAACCCGTCATGGAAGTCGTAAATACGAGTTCGCCGAAAACCTCTTTTTCGTAACCGAAGCTTTCTCCTTCAAATATTTTTCCGTTAGATAGTACAAGGTAAACTTTTTTCATTGGCATTCTCCATATTAATGATTTATTTCTGTGCGAGAAGTTTTACAAGAATAGCTTTCTGTGCGTGAAGCCTGTTTTCGGCTTCATCAAAAATTTCCTTGGCATGCTCCTCAAAAACCTTGGCGGTGATTTCTTCTTCTCTGTGAGCCGGCAAACAATGAAGAACTATTGCGTCATCTTTTGCAACAGCCATTACATTGTCATTGATTTGGTAGTCATGAAAGGCTCTTTTGCGACCTTCGCTTTCGCCCTCTTGCCCCATGGATGTCCATACATCAGTACAGACGACATCCGCATCTTTCGTGGCTTCGAGAATATTTTCCGTTATGGTAAGAGTACCGTTATTATGTGCCCATTCTATAAGTTCGGCATCGGGCAGCCATCCGTTAGGGCAGGCAACCGCAATGCTCATACCGGTCTTAATTGCTCCTACGATCAAGGAATTTGCCATATTGTTCCCGTCGCCTATGTAGGCAAGCTTGAGTCCTTTTAAATAACCCTTATATTCTCTTATTGTCATCAAATCCGCCAAAACCTGGCAAGGATGTGAATAGTCTGTAAGTCCGTTTATAATAGGAATGGAACCGTATTTGGCTAAGGCTTCCGGTTTCTCCTGCTCAAAGGTTCTTATCATGATTGCGTCCAAATAACGCGAAAGTACCCTAGCTGTGTCTTCTATCGGCTCGCCTCGGCCGATTTGAAGGTCGTTTGAGCTCAAGAAAAGGGCATAGCCTCCGAGTTGAAACATGCCGGATTCAAAAGATACACGAGTCCTTGTAGAAGACTTTTCAAATATCATTCCAAGAGTTTTGCCTTTGAGATGATCATGAGGTATGCCGTTAAGATGCTCATACTTCAGCTGATCGGCGAGATTTAGTATTTCAGTTATCTCCTCGCCTGAAAGATCGGACATTTTTAATAGATGCTTCATTTTGCAAGTTCCTCCTTAAGTATAGCCATGGCTTTTTTTATATGGTTCATTCCGATATTTAATGGGGGTAAAAGCCTGATGCGATCTTTTGCGGTCAAAAGCAAAACCCCTCTTTTAAGACAATTTTCAACTATATCTTTAGCTTCAGCTTTGCTTGGCAGAATACCGAGCATAAGCCCTAAACCTGATACTTCGCAAACTCCTTCTGCGTTGTTGAGCGAGTCGATTATATAGCGCGATTTAGCTTTTACATCGGATAACAGTCTATCGTCGATGCGCGATAAAACGCTTACTGCAGCCGCTGCAGCAACGGGATTTCCGCCAAAGGTTGATCCGTGATCGCCTGCGCCCAGGACATTCTCTGCCTTCTCAAACATCAAGGTTGCACCCATAGGGAGTCCTCCTGCAAGCCCCTTTGCGGTTGAGACTAGATCCGGATTTATGTCGTATTCTTGGAATGCGTACAGCTGACCTGTGCGTCCATTTCCTGTCTGTACCTCGTCAATCATGAGTAGGATGTCCTTTTCTTTGCATAAAGCTTCAAGCTGCTTCACATATTCTTTTTCCAGGACATATATTCCGCCCTCTCCTTGTATAAGCTCTATCATAATTCCGCAAGGTTTTGCGCTTTCGACCAGTGTTTCCATATCCGAAAAATTATTTGCCTCGGCATGGAAAAAGCCGTCTAAGAAAGGGCCGAAGTCCTTGTGATAATTTTCCTGCCCGGTTGCCGAGAGTGTGGTGATCGTTCGACCGTGGAAGGAATTTTTAAGGGTTATAATATTTGAGGTATTTCCGCTTACGGACGAATATTTTCTTGCTGCCTTTATCATACATTCATTTGCTTCAGCTCCGGAGTTTGAAAAAAACACCTTCTTTGCGCCTGTCCTGCTGCAAAGAATTTCCGCAAGCTTTGTTTGAGGTTCTGTAAAGTAAAGGTTTGACACGTGCTGCAATTTTTTTGCCTGAGCACAAACAGCAGCAACCCACTCTTCGTCATTTATTCCAAAGGTATTTACTGCAATTCCGCCCGAAAGATCGATATATTCTTTTCCCTGGTCATCAAAGAGAAGAGCTCCGGAGCCATGTGTAAAGACTACATCAAATCTCTTATAGGTATTGCTTATATATGTTTTATCCAGAAATTTTGTATTCATGCTTTCACCGCCTTATTTAAACATCGTACCGATGCCTCGGTCAGTAAGAACCTCCATGAGTATGGAATGGGGAACTCTGCCGTCTATTATAAATACACGTTTTACGCCTCTTCTTATAGCCTCTATACAGCTTTCAACCTTAGGGATCATTCCTCCGGAGATAACGCCTTCCTTTATCAGACGAGGAGCATCGCTCACCTGTACCTCGGAAATCAGGGTCGAATCGTCATTTTTATCCCTCAAAAGCCCGCGTATATCTGTCATCGATATTAAACTCTCCGCTTTTAAAGTGCCGGCAAGTCTTGAAGCTACGGTATCGGCATTGATGTTATAAACATTTCCGTCGCTGTCGCAGCCTACTGTAGCAACAACGGGAATATAGCCCTTGTCAAGCAGGTCGAGAATCGGCTCGGGATTGATATTAGTAATCTCGCCTACAAAGCCCAAGCCTTCATCAAGCATTTTTGCTTCAATCAGCTTGTTGTCAATACCGCAAAGGCCTATAGCTTTGCCGCCGGTATTATCTATAAGGTGAACAAGATCTTTATTTATCTTTCCTGCGAGTACCATTTGAACGATTTCTATTGTATCCTTATCCGTAACGCGAAGACCGTCCTTGAATTCACTTTCTTTACCTATTTTAGAAAGGTAATCCGATATTTCCGGGCCGCCACCGTGAACGAGTACAACCTTGATGCCAATCAGAGAAAGCAGAACCAAATCACCCATTACCGCTTTTTTAAGATCCTCATTTATCATCGCATTGCCGCCGTATTTAACGACGAGTATTTTATTGTAGTACTTTTGGATGTACGGAAGGGCTTCGATAAGCACCTGCGCACGAATATCCGTAGCAAGATTCATTTTTTTCATCTCCTTTGTGAATATCAGCTTCTATAGTCTCCGTTAATTCTTACATACTCATAAGTAAGGTCACAGCCCCATGCTGTCGCTTTCTCTGTCCCAACGTTCAAGCAAATTTTTATTTCCACTTCATCCTCAAGAAGAATTTTCTTTGCCAGATCTTCGGAGAAATTGACTCCGGCTCCGCCTTCGCACACCATTATTTTCCCTGCAGCGGAAGCAAAGGCAACGTCTATTTTATCAGGATTAATATCTATATCACTGTAGCCTATTGCACAAAGCACACGCCCCCAGTTAGCATCTGCACCCAGTATTGTAGTCTTTACAAGGCTTGATTTTATAACGCTCTTTGCGATGGCAGCGGCGGATTTTTTGTCGACAGATCCGGTTACCTCGCATGCTATAAGCTTTGTAGCACCCTCACCATCCTTCGCTATCATGCGGCTGAGGGCGATTGTAACTTTTGCAAGAGCTTCCTTGAATACGTCAAAATCGGCCCCTTCTTCGATTATCTTTGGATTTCCGGCAAGACCGTTTGCCAGTATTATGCAGGTATCATTCGTTGAGGTATCACCGTCAACGCTTACCATATTAAAGCTATCCTGTACGTCATCTGATAACGCCTTTTGGAGCATCTCGGAAGAAATAGCCACATCTGTCGTGACAAATGCGAGCATAGTCGCCATGTTTGGGCATATCATCCCGGATCCTTTTGCAATGGCACCGATTGTACATGTTTTACCGGCAAGCTCAAAACTGACAGCGTATTGCTTATCAACAAGGTCAGTTGTCATTATAGCGCTGGCGGCACTATTTGAAGCTTCTTCCGAATCGTCTAATAACGATACGAGCTGCGGTATCCCGGTTTCAAACGGCTGTGGGGCTAAATCCTGACCGATGACTCCCGTTGAAGCGACTAAAACATCGGAGGCATTTATGTGTAGGGACTTACCGACGAGCTTGCATGTGTTCAGAGCAATTTCAGCTCCATTGGTGGTGCAGGTGTTTGCATTCCCACTGTTGCAGAGAATAGCTTCAGCCATGCCGTCGGAAATATGTTTTGCGCTTACACCGATGTGCGCAGCTTTTACATTGTTTGTCGTAAATACGACGGCTGCATTTGCTTTAACAGAACTTTTTATAAGAGCGAGATCTTTTTTTTCTTTATTTTTTTTAATTCCGGAGTAAATACCGGCTGCGGTAAAACCTTTTGCGGCACAAACTCCGCCGGATATAATTTTCATAGTAATTCCCTTTCTTAAAGGCAAAGGCCTTTTGTTTCATCAAACCCTAACATCAAATTCATACATTGAATAGCAGCGCCTGAGGCACCTTTGCCAAGGTTGTCGTACAAAGCTGTAAGGGTTATTCTTTCCTCGTTGCCCCATACCTTTATCTTCATGGCATCACTGCCGCTCAATTTGTTTGCGCCGGAGCTGCCGTTGCCTTCCTCATAAGGAGAGACGCTGAGCAGCTTCTGATCGTTATAATATTCTTCATATAGCGCTGATATCTGTTTTGGTGTCAAAGCTCCTTTCAATTGCTCACTGAAAAGAGGTATTGAGACGAGCATACCGCTATAGAAATCGCTTACAATAGGAGAAAAAATAGGCTCTCTCGTCAGAGAAGTCATATGCTTAATTTCCTTCAGATGCTTATGGCTCTGTGATAAAGCATAGCTTCGCGGGGCAGAAAGAGCAGGAGATCTGTCGTTAGCTTCATAATCAGCAATCATTTTTTTCCCTCCTCCTGAGTAGCCGGTAATTGACCAAAAGCTCATAAGAGAAGCTTTGTCTAAAACTCCAAGCTTGACGAGGGGGTATATGAGAGCAATAAAGCCGCTTGCATGGCAGCCTGGTACTGCAAGGCGTTTGCAGCCTTTTATTTCTTCTCTTTGATGCTGTGAAAGCTCGGGAAAGCCGTATGTGAAGGCGTCGGAGGTGCGATGAGCTGTAGAGGTATCTATAACCTTTGTATGCTCGTTTTTCACAAGAGCCAACGATTCTCTTGCGGCATCGTCGGGTAGACATAGGAAGGTAATATCCGAGGAGTTTATCATTTCTGCTCTCGCCTGCGGATCCTTTCTTTTTTCTTCGGAAAGAAGCATAAGCTCAATGCCTTCGTAGGAGCTTAACCTTTCATATATACGAAGACCTGTTGTTCCTTCTTTTCCGTCGATAAATATCTTATGCACGGCCTATCGCCTCCTTTGCAAGTCTTATTTGTTTGAGAAGCGATTCTTCGCAGGGACCTCCCTCTGAGGTTCTTTTGGCGACACAGTTTTCCAAGGATATATCAATATATATATCGTCTGCGAAGAGATCGCTAAATTTGTTGAATTCTTCCTGTGTTAGCTGCTCTAATGTTTTATTGTTGTCTATTGCGTATGCAACGAGCTCCCCGGTTATCTTGTAAGCCGTTCTAAAAGGCATGCCCTTTTTCGTAAGATAATCGGCGCAGTCGGTTGCGTTAATAAAGCCCTTTGCCGCTGCCGTACGCATATTTTCCTTGTTTACAGTCATTGTTGCCATCATAGGTGCGATAAGCAAGAGACAATCATTTACAGTTTTGAAGCTGTCTAGAAGGGGTTCCTTATCCTCCTGCATATCTTTGTTGTAAGCGAGGGGCAGCGACTTAAATACTGTAAGTAAGGATACAAGGGAACCGTACACGCGACCTGTTTTGCCGCGTGCAAGCTCCGCAATATCGGGGTTTTTCTTTTGAGGCATTATACTTGAGCCCGTAGTATAGCTATCATCAAGCTCAATAAATTTGAATTCCCATGAATTCCACATTATAATTTCCTCGCAAAGTCGTGAAATATGGGTCATTACTACAGATAAACAAAAGGATAGCTCAAGAACAAAATCTCTGTCGGATACTCCGTCCATTGAATTCTCGCAAGGCTTATCGAAGCCAAGGATTTCTGCGGTAATATTCCTGTTTATAGAGAAGGTTGTTCCGGCAAGAGCGCCCGAGCCAAGCGGCATTACATTCATGCGCTTGCAGGCATCCTTAATTCTGTCGATATCACGAATGAACATGTAGACGTATGCCATAAGATGATGCCCGAAGGTAACGGGTTGCCCTCTTTGCAAATGCGTATATCCGGGCATTATGGAAGATGTATGCTCGGATGCTATTTCACAGAGAGCTTCACAAAAATCCTTTAACAGTTCCACAGTGTCTGTAGCCTCATCTCGCAGGTATAATCTGAAATCTGTAGCCACTTGATCGTTTCTGCTTCGTGCAGTATGCAAACGCTTGCCGGCATCGCCTATTCGTGAGGTGAGCAGACCTTCGACGAATGTGTGGATGTCCTCGCAAGATTCGTCAACAGAGAGAGTGCCCGCTTCAAGCTCTGAAAGAATTTGATTAAGACCTTCCGCAATTTCCTTATTATCTGCCTCCGTAATTATTCCCGTCCTACACAGCATCTCTGCATGAGCGACAGATGCGACTATATCATGTTTCGACAAAGCCTTATCAATAGTTATGGATGCGTTAAATTCATTGGCTTGTTCATTTAATTCTTTTTTAAAGCGACCTTTCCAAAGCATATCTCTTCCTCTTATCTCTTAAATATTATTTATCGTTCAGTTAAAGTAATTTCTTTTATTATTTCCAATTGTCTTTAAGCAATGCTTTGACTGTTATAGGAAGCCCGAATAAATTTATAAATCCTTCAGCATCCTTGTGATTGAATACATCATCTTCATCAAATGTAGCAAGCTCTTCCCAATAGAGAGAGTAAGGTGACGTAACTCCTGCGTTTATCATATTGCCTTTGTAAAGTTTAAGAGTCACATCTCCGGTAACAGTTTCTTGTGTCTTGTCGACGAAAGCAGAAAGTGCTTCGCGCAAAGGAGTAAACCATTGACCGTAGTATACGAGTTCCGCAAACCTTGAAGCGATGAGCTCTTTGTAGTGAATTGTGTCACGATCCAAAGTGATTGTTTCAAGAACCTTATGTGCTCGATACAAAATGGCTCCTCCCGGGGTTTCATATACACCGCGACTTTTCATTCCTACGAGTCGATTTTCAACGATGTCGCAAAGTCCTATGGCATTTTCGCCACCCAGTTTATTCAGCTCGGTAATGAGCTCGACCGGTCCAAGGGTTTTCCCGTCAATAGCAACCGGAATTCCTTTTTCAAAGGAAATTTTTACATAAGCCGGAGTATCCGGGGCATTTTCGTGATCCACAGACATTTCAAGGAAATTCTCCTTTGCATATTGTGGCTCATTTGCAGGATCTTCAAGGTCAAGCCCTTCATGAGATAGGTGCCAAAGGTTTTTATCCTTCGAATAATTTGTTTCTCTGCTGATCTTCAAAGGAATGTTGTGTGCTTCGGCATAATCTATTTCTTCGTCACGAGATTTGATATCCCATTCGCGCCATGGAGCGATTATCTTCATTTTAGGCGCAAACGCCTTGATTCCAAGCTCAAAACGAACCTGGTCGTTGCCTTTTCCGGTGCAGCCGTGGCATATAGCGTCAGCGTTTTCCGCTAAAGCAATTTCTGTAATTCTTTTCGCTATGCAAGGCCGGGCAAATGCGGTGCCTAGAAGATATTCGCCTTCATATACAGCGCCTGCCTTGAGTGTAGGGTAAATAAAATCCTCAATAAACTCTTTTTTTAGGTCTTCAATATACAGCTTTGAAGCTCCTGTTTTAATTGCCTTCTCTTCAAGTCCCTCCAGCTCTGTGCCTTGGCCGACGTCTCCCGAAACGGCGATTACCTCACAGTTGTTGTAATTTTCCTTTAGCCATGGGATTATAATAGATGTGTCAAGGCCTCCCGAATATGCGAGAACCACTTTTTTTATAGTAGATTTGTTATTCATAATTATACCTCCAAATGAATAAATAGTCATAAGTTATAGAGATATTATATGCCCATAAGAACAAATGTCAATAGAATATTGAATAAAAATACACAAATTTTACTTTATGCGTATGGCTCAAAAGTATTAGGGGATTAAAAAAAGGGGTACTCATGCTTTTAGGCAACCCCTTTTGATGTAAGATTATATAGAATTGACAACGCTAGACCAAAGGGAAGCGCTCCAAAATAGACTTAGATATTAATTAAGTTTGTGGCAGACGCCATTTTTTCTGTGATTCCGTACATATCGGTGATTGAGCCAACCGCTAGCTTATCCTGCAGCCCATAGAAATTGGAGCATGTGCCGCATGTATAAATTTCCGTCCCTTTTTCCTCGAGCCTTTTTAAATCATCAATAGTATTAGCTTCTTCGGAAGTTAAATATGCACCTGAATTAAGGAAAATAATATACATCGGCGGAATAGGAAGTTCCGTTAATGAATAAATAAACCCTTTTATTAATATTTTTCCAAGATCCTCGGCGCCCGCTCCCATAGTATCGCGGCCTATAACTACGACAAGCCGGTCGGTAGGCAATACGCAGGATTCTATTTGAAGAGTATCGGAAGGTATACTTGGAGGAGGCGCTTTTCCTTCCTTATTAATTGTAATTTCAAAAAGACTTTCGGATTTTTTTTCATAACCGAAGCTATATCCTAAGCCATTCGCCATTCTTTCGAGATTTTGAACGGCAATCATATTGTCTGCCTTAATCAGCACAGTTTCCACATCCTGATCAGATAAGGCTTTTCTCGCTTCTATCACAGGTATAGGGCAAGGCTTTCCTAGAACATCAATAATTTGCATAGAAATTTCCCCTTTCTTACATTAATATAGCGCTATCAACGATTTCTTGGAAAGAGGTTCTATTATTGTCGACCCTCTTTAAATATATTACGGTTTCGCCTATGTGGTTACTTTTCAAAATTTTCAAGGCGCTCCCAATCTGTTCGGGATTAATTCTAAGACATATACCGCATCCGGCTTTGATTTGGGAGGGTAGGGGCATAACCGTCACACGTAATCTGTCTGCAAGTAAAATCTGCTCCGCTTTTATAGCAAAGTTCGTGTTTTTAAATGTAATAACATATTCCATAAGTGTTCACCTCAATAACCTGCAATATTTTTAAGAGCGCAAATGCATATATCAATTTCCTCATATGTATTAAAGTATGAAAATGAGAATCTCACCATACCCATGTCAACGGTATTAAATCTTTTATGCAGCAGTGGTGCACAATGGCTTCCCGCACGTGTGGCTATTTCGTAATTTTCCCATAGACTTGTCGCTAAATCTGCAGAAGTCATCCCTTCTAGGTTGACGGATATGACAGGTAAGCGGTCATATCCCGAAAAGTCACCGTAAAGCGTAATCCCCTTTAAATTTTTAATCCCGGTGTAAAAGCGTTCAGCTAATTTCCGTTCCTTTAAATGTATAGCGCCCGTTCCTATTTTTTTTATAAATTGTACACCCTTTTGCAAGCCGTATATGCCGTGACTGTTATGTGTACCTGCTTCAAAAATATCAGGCATTTCCTTCTGCTGAAATCTTTCGAAGCTCTTAACTCCGGCACCACCCGTCTTGACAATATCGAAGTCAAAGCTACCGTTTACGATTATACCGCCTGTCCCCTGGGGGCCAAACAGACCCTTGTGCCCCGTAAAGCACAGAATATCTGCCATATCGAAAGTGACATCGATTAATCCAAACGTTTGTGAGATATCTAATATCATAGTTATATTATGTGATTTACATATCTCGTAAATACGTTTTACATCCGTAATGTTTCCTGTTACGTTAGAGCCATGAGTACAGACAAGAAATCTCGTTGAAGGCTTTATCAATTTTTCTATTTCGTCCAAACGTAAAACTCCTTCGTCATCGCAATCAATAAAATCCAAATCGCATCCCGCCAGATACAGAGGTCGGAGAACGGAGTTGTGCTCCGTTACCGTAGTTATCACGGAGTCTCCCTTTTTTATTAAACCCGCGATAACCAAATTGAGGCTTTCTGTAGCTGAACAGGTAAAGGCAACGTTCAAAGGCTCATCAAGACCTACAAGCTCTGAAATTTCGGCACGGGTTTTAAATATTTCGCGGTTCGCAAGCAACGCGGCGTCGTAAAAGGAGCGACTTGCATTGCCAAAATTGTTGATGGCGTACAGCACTGCTTCGGCGACCTCCGGCGGTTTTGCTATTGTAGTCGCACTGTTATCAAAATAAATCATTACTTCTCCACCTCCCGGTTATTTACGCAGTTGTTTGTTTGCACATATACAAGCTCCTATAGCACCTGCATGCAAGGCGTACTTGTGAGTTATAACTTCGTGGCCTATGGTTGTAGCTATTGTATCGATAAGTGCTTTTGAGATTGTAAGGCCTCCGGTCATAAGCAAAGGCATATCTTCGGAAAAATCCAACTTGCTGGATTGCTGTTGTATCTTTTTGGCAATTGAATAAAGCACACCCGCCATAATTTTTGAACGGTCGCTTTGCATGGCCAATAACCCGATTATTTCAGATTCTGCAAAGACTGTGCACATGCTGTTGATTGAAACGGGGTCGCTCAAATCTGAAAATGCGTCGATATCTTTAAGGTCAATATCTAAGGTTTCGGAAGCCATACTTAAAAAGCGGCCTGTCCCTGCAGCGCATTTATCGTTCATAAAGAAGTTAACAACTTTTCCGTTCTTTATTTCTATGACCTTACTGTCTTGACCGCCGATATCTATGATACCTTGGATGTTTGGTATAAGGTATATGCCTCCATATGCGTGGCATGTAATTTCTGTAAATGAATAATCGGCAAAATCCACAGCTTCCCGCCCGTATCCTGTTGTCGAAACATAGACATCATTTTTACTAATATTGTTCCGTTCCAGCAAAACACCTAAGCTTTCCGCAGAAGAAAGCTTAGGATTCCACCCTGTTTTAACTGTGTTAATGTCTAATATTGTTTCGCCGTCGAACAAAACGGATTTACACATTGTAGATCCTGAATCTATTCCGGCAAAATACTTTTTCATGATATCATTTCAATGAAAGCAGCCATTCTCGTCTTTAGCTGTGCCACATCCGACGTGGAGTAATCGGTCTCTACGGTGATAAAAGGAATATCCTGCTTTTGCAACAATTCTCTGACGGTATTTGTCTCAATGTTGTATGTATGGCAGGCCTGCAAGGTCATTTCCACAACTCCGTCCACGTTGAATTCCTTTACCAGGCTTGTAATCAGCTCCATTCTTTTATTGTTCGGTGTCATTACGGAGCAGCCGATGTTCAAATACCTTTCGGCAAGCGCCTTATAAGGGTCTCCTTCTTCATCGACCAATCTGTCAGCCGGCTTTACGCCGATGCAGTTTTCATAGGCGACCACAACACCGCCGGACGCTTCTATGGCCGTCACTATTTTTTCAGTGACTCCGGCAAGAGGGCAGCCTGTAATAAGTATTCTCTTTGCATCATTCGAGACATTTTCAATGCCGTTTGCGTAATCCGTCTTGACTTTGTCTATTGTATCACGAAGCTCCTTGTTTTTCTGTTCGATATCGAATTTAAACTGAGAGCCATACAGTACTTTAAGCTGCTCAGCGCCCGTAATCGGAGGAGGGCAAGACTTGCTCAGCTCATAAAATTCTTTTAGAAGCTTTCTTTCCTCATTCTTCAGACGGATTGCTTTCTTGATATCTTCATCTGTAATGGTAATACCAAAATCTTTTTCAATCCTATCTTTGAGAAGCAGAACCTCTTTGTACCAAAGGTCCTTTGAAACCTCATCTTCTTGAGTTTGAGGCAGTTGCATAACATGTACGTTTTTTATTTCTGAAAGCAGCTCGTACATTTTCTTCTTGCCATCGCAAGTTGTTTCGCCCACGACCAGGTCCGCAAAGTACATATATGGGCATTTTTCAGTAACAGCAAATCCATAGCTGGACTTGATTAGCGGACATAGGTTCTTGGGAAGAACCTTCTCTGCCTCTGCAATTGTTTCGTCGCTGAATGCGCATATGCCTACAGAAACAGCGCCTGCCGCAAGAATTATTTCGACAGGAGAGTATGTACAAAATACACCCACAACCTTTTTCCCCTGATCCTTTAAATTCTTAACAGCGATAAACCCTTGCTTTCTAGCATCTCCGAAGGTTTCGAAAATACTAGGCACTTCATTTTTATTCATAGCAAATCCCCTTCCCTTAGTTCGAATATTCTGCTTTTTAATAGCTCTAATACAATAATATGTTTGAAAATTAATTATTGTAATACAAGTTATTAATATATATAATAACTTGTATCAGAAAAAATAATAAAAGATGGAGGCGGATATGGACTTTAAGCAATTGGAAGCATATATAAAAACAATCGAACTTTCGGGGTTTTCCAAGGCCGCTGAGGAGTTATTTATATCTCAGCCGTCCGTAAGTAATTATATAAGCAGCCTCGAAAAAGAATTTGGGACGAAGCTTATAATAAGAACAAGAAATGGTGTGAAACTCACAAAAAACGGGAAGATCCTATACGAGTACGCAAAAAATATAATTTCACTTAAAGAAAAAGCATTTTTTTCAATAAAAAGCCGTTCGGGCTCAACCGAGGGCAAAATAGAAATATACGCATCATCTGTGCCGGCGCATTACATTTTGCCAGACATAATGATTGATTTTAACAAAGTGTATCCAAATATGCGCTTTAGCATATTTCAGTCCGATACGGAGGATGTCATCAGCAATATCTTAGCTCAAAATTGCGAGTTGGGAATCGTTGGAAGCAAAGATGCAAGTAATAAATGTAATTATAAATTTATTCTCGCAGAAGAACTTGTCTTAATTTCTCCGGGAGATGCACACATACCTAAAAACGGTTTGGAGTCATATATTTATTCTGAAAATTTCATTGTTCGCGAGGAGGGCTCCGCCACAAAATATCACGCCGAGCAACTCTTGAAAAAGCTCGGTATTAAACCAGAGAAGCTGAAGGTAATTGCGCAATTATCGGATTCTCAAAGCATAATCCACGCGGTTTCAAGGGGGCTAGGTATTGCGGTTGTCTCTGAAATAGCAGCGAGAGAGCATATTAAAAACAATTTAATTTCTGTAATCCCGGTGGATATAGAGATGCCAAAGAGAGCGTTTTATTTTGTGAAAAAGAACGATAGTATACTGTCACCTCAAGCGGAGTTGTTTACGAAATTTGTTTATGATTATTTTAATCGTCTCACCGGTTAAGTAGGAGATACAGAAGAAAACAAATGGGGGGAGAAACCATGATTGGCTTCTCCCCCCATTTTGCAAATATTTATTATAAGTCAAGAGTTTTTTCTAATTGAGCAAAAAGCTTGTTAAACTCCTCCATATCCCCTGAAACTTTATATTTGTGTTCAGGACCCGGGAATGCTCCACTTTTTACATCGCTTATATATTCCTTTAGGCAGTTGACGGCAATTTCGCCGACCTGGGCATATTTCTTTACAAACTTTGGTGTAAAGTTTCTAAACATTCCAAGTAAATCAACGGTAAGAACACACTGACCGTCACAAGCGGCCCCCGCACCTATACCGAGTACTGGTATAGGGAGAATTTTATGGACGAAGGCACATACCTCTTCGGGAACACCTTCCAGTAGGAGCATTCGTGCGCCTGCCTTGTATACGGCAACGGCATCATCCACGATGGCTCTTGCACTGTCGGTCGTTCTTCCCTGCGCCTTGAAGCCGCCCAGAGCCGCTGAGGACTGAGGAGTCAGCCCTATATGGCCGATTACTACTATGCCCGCCTGTGAAATCGCTTTAATTTTATCTGTAACGGCAACGCCACCCTCAAGCTTGATTGCATCCACGTCGGCTTCTTTCATAAAGCGAACTGCATTATTAACGGCATCCTCTGTGCTCGCATGGTATGCGCCAAAAGGCATATCACCTACAAGATAGGTATTCGGAGCGCCGCGGCGCACGCCCTGTGTATGTGCAATACACATATCCATTGTTACGGGGACGGTGCCCGGCAGGCCATAAACAGCCATACCCATCGAATCACCAACTAATATCATATCCATGCCGGCATCCTCTGCGCATGATGCCATACAAGAATCATACAAAACGACCCATGTAATTTTATCATTTTCTTCTTTCATCCTATAAAAATCCAATATAGTTTTTCTACTCATTTTTATCCCTCCCAAAACCGTATTATAAAGTTATAACTATTATAGGCTCCCTGGATTTTTTATACAAGGGCACTTGGCAACCTTTATACTTCTGAAAATTATAATCAAAGAGTAATTTTTTTCATTTTTAAATTGCCGTGATTGATAGACTTGCATATTAAAGCGCAATAGACACTTCAATAAAATTGCTGTATTATTATGATAAAGAATAAAATTTGTGGGGTATAGATATGAAAAAAGTTGTGATATATCAATCAAAATATGGTGCCGCAAAAAAGTATGCGGAATGGATTGCTGAAGATCTTGGTTGTGATTTGTACGAAAAAAGGTCTATAAAACCAAAGCAATTGGAGAAATATGACACAATTATTTACGGTGGAGGTATTTATGCGGGTGGTATAAGCGGCATAAGCTTACTGGTAGAAAATTTTAAGGCGATTAGAGATAAGGACATAATTCTTTTTACATGCGGATTGGCAGACCCGGAAGATAAAGGAAACGTAGACAATATTAGAGCCGGTCTTTCAAAGGCGCTTACTCCGGATATGCTGGAAAAAATAAAAATATTCCATCTGCGGGGAGCAATGGACTATTCCAAACTTGGTCCTGTTCATAAGGCTATGATGGCAATGCTATACAAAATGATGAAGAAGAAGGATACTAACTCATTCAGAAGTGAAGATAAAGAAATGCTGGACAGTTATGGCAAGAACGTCGATTTCACAGATAGGGACACGATTAAGCCTATAATTCATTATATTGCAGAATTGTAAAAAAATATGATAAGAGGGGGGATTTATGTCAATGATAACCGTTACATCAGTGCAAATGAAGGAAATAGAGAGAAGGGCATCCGAGGCAGGACTATCCTATTATAATATGATGGAAAACGCGGGTACGGGAGCCACAGATCAAATAGTTAAGTTTGAATCTGTAGTAGGAAAAAGAATTATTGTTGCCTGCGGAAAAGGAAACAACGGCGGCGATGGATTTGTTGTGGCTCGAAAGCTCACTGAAATCGGGGCAAACGTTACATTGGTTTTGACAGAGGGAGAACCGAAGACTGAGGATGCTATAAAAAACTATAACCTTTGCCGGCGAATGAGGATAACGACATTGCGAATATCTGAAGATATAGGGGCGGAGATAGAAGAAGCGGATATTATCGTAGATGCAATATTCGGTACAGGGTTTCATGGCGAGCTCCGTGGGCAAACAAGGGAAGTAGTGGCAGGGATAAATAAATCAGAAGCCCGAGTTTATGCACTTGATATTCCAAGCGGGGTCAACGGGGACAGCGGGGAGGCCGACAGAGATTCGATAAAGGCCGACAAGACCATCGTGTTTCATCTACCTAAGCCGGCACATTTCATGCAGAGAACAGCAGAATTTTGTGGTGAGGTAATTTGCATTTCCATAGGAATTGAGGAAGTATTATAAAAAATATACGATTCCTAACTAAATATTAAAGGCTTTCGTAACCATATCAGAGGATTTACAAGGAGCCAAAAGGAAAGCAAGGGAAACACCAAATGAAAAAAGAAGAAACTAAAGGACATTACGCATATATGCTACTCTGCGGCGACGGAAGCATTTATAGCGGTTATACGACGGATCCCGAGCGCCGAACCGCAGTACACAATAAGGGGATCGGAGCAAAATATACTCGCTCCCGTCTGCCGGTGAAATTGCTTTACAGCGAATGCTTCCCGACCAAAAGCGAGGCATTGAAACGCGAGGCGGCTCTCAAGAGGCTCAAGCATAATGAGAAATTATTACTTAGCAAAAATCATATATAAAAAAGGAGAGAAATTATGCATATTAAGCACGTATCATTAAGGGTCAGCAACATGGACGAATCTATCGAATTTTATAAAACGATTACAGAACTAACTATTTCTCGCCGTTCTAAGGCAGGCCAGGGAGAAATTGCTTTTCTGACAAATGGAAGCGGAGAAACGGAGATTGAACTGATCTATATGCCGGAAGGCGTGAGGTTTAAAGGAAAAGGCATGTTCATCTGCTTTGAAACGGATAAGCTTGATGAAATGCACAAACTTGCAGTGGACAAGGGTCTTAATCCTTCCCCAATTCAGGATCCCGGGGACAAAACTCGTTATTTCTACGTTTACGATCCAAATGGAGTATCTGTACAATTGAGGGTTTTCCCCAAATAGAGCAAAAGGCACACTTTAATCGGTGAGTAGATTGACAACAATAATACACAAGCAAGTAAATTAATAAAATTACTCAAGGATATTACTTTTAATAGTAGTATCCTTAAATTTTGGGTATTATAAAAGAAACCCAATATAATCGGAGATATGATACGAGAAAGGTGATAATATGACGAATAATAACACTGTGTCCAATAGATTAATCAATGAAAAATCCCCTTATTTACGACAGCACGCATATAATCCCGTAGACTGGTACCCATGGGGTGATGAGGCTTTCGAAAAAGCAAAGGCTGAAGATAAGCCGGTTTTCTTGTCGATAGGATACAGCACTTGCCATTGGTGTCACGTGATGGAGCATGAATCCTTTGAGGATTCGGAGGTCGCAGCCGCGCTCAATGAGGGTTTTGTCTGCGTTAAAGTCGATAAGGAAGAGCGCCCGGATATAGACTCTATATATATGAAAGTTTGCCAGGGATTGACGGGCAGCGGGGGATGGCCTCTCACTATAATTATGTCACCGGAGGCAGTTCCGTTTTATGCTGCCACGTATCTACCCAAGCATGACAGATACGGAATAAGGGGAATATTGAGTATTTTGGAGGCTGTAGAATTTACTTGGAAGAATTCTAAGGAGGCTCTCCTTGAAACAGGACATAGGATATTGGCAGCACTTAAGAAAGAAACGCTCTCACAAGGAACATATGTAGGACAGCTGCAGGATGAGTTTGCCGATGTACTTAAACAGGCGGCGGAGGCATTTATCCCTATGTTCGATAAGAAAAACGGAGGCTTCGGAGGAAGACCTAAGTTTCCTTCACCGCAAAATCTGATGCTGCTCCTGAGATATTATGATTTGACCGGCGATGAGAGGTTCCTTCATGTTGCTGAAAAGACTCTTATTCAAATGTATAGAGGTGGAATATTCGATCATATTGGGGGTGGCTTCAGCCGTTATTCTACCGATGAAAGATGGCTTGCCCCGCATTTTGAAAAGATGCTTTACGACAATGCACTTCTTGCTATATGCTACGCCGAAGCCTTCGCGCTCACAAAAAAGGAGCTTTATAAGAATATATGCTCATCAATTCTTGAATACCTGATATCAGAAATGTCTTCCTCGGAAGGAGGCTTTTATTCAGCCCAGGATGCAGACAGTGAGGGTGAGGAGGGAAAGTATTACGTATTTTCGATAAGAGAAATTCACGATTTGCTCGGAGATGATGCAGTATACTTTTGTGCCCAATACGGGATAAGTAATGAAGGCAATTTTGAGGGCAAAAACATTTTGAATTTACTGGATAATGACAGCTTTGAAGCTTTATTTGACGATGAAAGGGCTGAGAGATGCAGGCAAAAGCTTCTTGAATATAGAAGAGGTAGAATGAAGTTGCATAAGGATGAAAAGCAGCTCGCATCATGGAATGCAATGGCCGTTGCCGCATTTGCAAAGGCGGGACGCCTTCTTGAAAAAAACGAATACACAGAAAGAGCAAAAGAGGGCGCGGCGTTTATAGAAAAACATCTGGTGACTGAAGACGGTGGAATGCATGTGAGAGTGATGGACAAGGAAACAGCCGGTATCGGTCACCTGGACGATTACGCATTTTACGGCTGGGCTCTGGCAGAGCTTTACGATGTGACTGTGGATGACGCGTATTTGGACAAGGCGGTTGCTATATTTAAGGAAATAAAAAATAGATTTGCGGATGGCTCGAAGGGCTTTTTCCTAACAGATAAGGACGGCGAAAAGCTGATAAGCAGACCGAAGGAAATATATGACGGTGCTGTTCCTTCCGGGAATTCCGCAGCTGCGTTTTTCTTTGCAAGGCTGGCAAAGCAGACGAGATTGCCGGAGGCAGAGGAGGCTGCGAAAAAGCAGATTGAATTTATATGCGGGGCTACGAGAGGCTTCCCAGAAACCTGTCCTTTTGCTATGCTCGGGCTGATGACAATCTATTCGAGCAAAAGCTATTTGTGTGAGAACGGTGCTTGCAGCATTTAAAATAATAATATGATATACAAAGCAAGGGTTTGCAACAGTTATACTATGCCTCAAATAAGTTGGCCAATAGTAAACGAATGCGACTCTTGTTTTTTTATTTGCATAAAATTACATTTTATTTATTGCGGGCCCGGTCGACTTAAAGTATACTGTAATAAAAAGATAAATGGAAAGGAAGTGATCGAGTTTGTACGAGCTGATACAAGTGGGTAAGAATACTTTCTATATACAATGCCCTGCAAAGATAGGTATATATAGAGTGAGCGATGATGAAGTATATCTTATTGACAGCGGAAACGACAAGGATGCCGGCCGCAAAGTAGATAAAATTTTTAAAGAAAAGGGTTGGAAGGCTGCGGCGATTATCAATACACATTCAAATGCCGATCATATTGGCGGCAACAAAATGCTGATTGACAGATGGGACTGCTCTGCATATTCTCTCGGAGCGGAACGACTTTTTACAGAAAAGCCGATACTTGAGCCTTCTTTTCTATACGGAGGATATCCTTTCGCTTCACTGAGAAATAAATTCCTTATGGCAAAGGAATCCAAAGCGAAGGACATAAGAGAGCTGAAGTTGGTGGCCGGCATGGAATATATAGAACTGCCCGGACATTATTTTGATATGATAGGGATAAAGACACCGGACGATGTGTGGTTTTTGGGAGACTGCATGTTCGGAGCAAGTATCATTGAGAAATATCATTTATCGTTTATTTACGATGTGCGTGCATATTTGCAAACGCTGGATTTGGTCGATACACTTAAAGGTGAGCTTTTTATACCCTCTCATGCGGAGCCTTATGAAAGCATCGCAGAATTATCTCGTATTAATAGAGAAAAGGTGTATGAAATAATAGAAACCATATTAAAAATTATAGAGAATCCTCTTATGTTTGAAGAGGTCCTTGAAAAGATATTTGAACACTATGGCTTGACGATGGACTTCAACCAGTACGTGCTGATAGGAAGTACGGTTCGCTCGTATTTGTCCTATTTGTACGATGAGGGGAAGGCGGCGGCAGAGGTGAACGGCGCAAGATTGCTATGGAGAAAAATTTAATTTAGGAACATATAAATCATAAGCAAGAAAATACAGATACTAATATTTATACAGAGCAAAGCGATAGCGAGTTAAAGCGTAAAAATGAGCGGGAATTTAGTCACCCCGCTCATTTTGTTGTTGGAAAAATAAAGTTTGTTTGATATAATATAAAAATTAAGGGAAGTACAAACAAATGTATATTTATACAAAAAATCTATATTTATAAGCCAAGATTGGAGAAACAAGGATGTCGATTAAAATAAACGGACGAGATCTTACGGTTGAGCAGGTTATTCAGGTTTGTAGAGGACACGAACAGGTAGAGCTAACGGAAGACTCGAAAGCAGCTGTAAAGAAGGCAAGAGACTATATTGAAGCAAAGCTTGAAAACGGAGATATTATTTACGGATTGACTACCGGTTTTGGGCAGTTTGCAAATGTATTGATTTCAAAGGAAGAGACTGCCGCATTGCAAAAAAATCTAATTATAAGCCATACATGTGCTATGGGGAATCCTCTTCCGACACATGTGGTCAGGGCGGCTATGCTCCTAAGATGTAATGCGCTTGCAAGGGGAAACTCCGGAATAAGATCGGAAACCCTTAATACGCTGATAGATATGCTTAATAAAGGAGTTCACCCGATTGTTCCCGAAAAGGGCTCACTCGGTTCCTCCGGAGATCTTGCACCACTTTCGCACATCGTACTTACTATGATGGGCGAAGGAAAAGCCGAGTATAAGGGTGAGGTGATCAGTAGCAAGGAAGCTATGGACAAAGCCGGCATAAAGGTAATAGAGCTTGCCGCAAAGGAAGGGCTTGCACTCAACAATGGTACCCAAGTGATGACGGCCATAGGGCTTAATGTTTTGTACGATGCAATGAACCTTATAAAGGTTGCTGACATTGCAGCCGCTATGACCATGGAAGCGCTCAACGGCATAACAAAAGCTTTCGACCATAAGGTTCACGACCTCCGTGGTCAAGAGGGCCAGAAGACAGCCGCTAAGAATATCCTTAATATACTAAACGGAAGTAAAAATGTAGGGCCTGTAAATCCAGCGAAGGTACAGGATCCGTATTCGCTCAGATGTATACCGCAGGTTCATGGTGCATCAAGAGATGCTATAGAATACGCGTACAAGAAGGTTTCCGCAGAAATAAATGCGGTGACAGACAATCCGCTTATTTTCCCGGATGAAGACGAAGTTATATCGGGAGGCAACTTCCACGGACAGCCTATGGCGTTGACGTTTGATTTCTTGAAGATAGCAATTTCGGAACTCGCGAATATTTCAGAGAGAAGAGCTGAAAGGCTTATAAATCCATATCTTTCGGAGGGACTTCCTCCGTTCCTTACAAAACACGGCGGAGTATGCTCGGGATTTATGATTGCACAATACGCGGCGGCTTCTATGGTTTCCGAAAATAAAATATATGACCATCCGGCATGCGTAGATTCAATCCCGTCATCAGGAAATCAGGAGGATCACGTATCGATGGGTACGACGTCCGCAAGAACTGCCGCCATGGTTCTTGACAATACGCAAAAGGTAATAGGAATTGAGCTCGCATCGGCGGCGCAAGCGATATGGTTACGCGATGATTATATAGAAAAATTGTCGGCGGGAACAAGGGCAGCGTACGATTATATAAGAACATTATCAGATCCTGTTGACGAAGATATAATAATGCATAACGAACTCGTAAAATTTGATGAAATGATAAAGGACAATTCTATTGTCGATGCTGTAGAAAAAGTGATTGGTAAATTGATGTAGTGTAAAAGGAGAACAGCCATGCTTGATAATAAGCAAATTGCAAGTGCCATGACCGTTAAATTAGATGTAAACCTTCCGGAGTATCCCGACTTTATTGAGGGAATAAGGAGAGCTCCGGACAGAGGCTTCCGCCTTACTGAAGCACAGGCGAAGATCGCGCTCAAAAATGCGCTAAGATATGTGCCGCAGGAATTGCATGCAGTCCTTGCTCCCGAGTTTATGAAGGAGCTAAAGGAATACGGAAGAATTTACGCATATAGGTATAGACCTGAAGGAAGGATTTACGGCAAGCCAATAAACGAATACAAGGGAAAATGCGTAGAAGGTAAGGCTTTCCAGGTAATGATAGACAATAACCTTGACTTTGAAATAGCGCTATACCCTTATGAGCTCGTTACGTACGGAGAAACAGGTCAACCCTGCCAAAATTGGCTCCAGTACAGCCTTATAAAGAAATACCTTGAAGAGTTGACGGAGGATCAAACGCTCGTAGTATCCTCGGGGCATCCTCTAGGCCTCTTTCCGTCAAAGCCTACGGCGCCGAGAGTAATTTTGACTAATTCTCTTATGGTGGGAATGTTTGACAACCTTGACGATTGGGAAATTGCAGAGCAGATGGGTGTAGCAAACTACGGACAGATGACCGCCGGCGGATGGATGTATATCGGGCCGCAAGGCATAGTTCACGGAACATTCAACACGATACTTAACGCAGGGCGCAAGACGCTTGGCGTGCCTGAAGACGGCGACCTCCAAGGATATGTATTTGTATCCTCGGGACTGGGAGGAATGAGCGGTGCTCAGCCTAAGGCCGCAAACATCGCAAATGCGATAGGCATATTTGCAGAGGTGGATTTATCCAGAATTGAAACAAGGCTCAATCAGGGCTGGGTTGATGTAATATTTGATGATATCGACGAAGTATTTGCGCTTGCGGATGAAAAAAGAGAAAAGAAAGAGAGCATCTCCATAGCATATAACGGGAATATAGTCGACCTTCTTGAGGCTGCCGTTTCAAAGAATTTTACGATAGACCTGTTGTCAGACCAAACTTCTTGTCACAATGTATATAACGGAGGGTATTGCCCGACCGCAATGACATTTGATGAAAGAACGAAGATGCTTCATGAAAATAGAGATAAATTCTGCGTTGAGGTCGATAAAACCTTGCATAGACATTTTAATGCAATTAAAGGGTTGACCGAAAATGGGACATATTTCTTTGATTACGGCAATTCATTTATGAAAGCAATGTATGATGCCGGAGTAAAGGAAATATCAAAGAACGGATACGATGAAAAGGATGGCTTCATATGGCCTTCCTACGTTGAGGATATAATGGGGCCGATGCTGTTTGATTACGGCTACGGGCCGTTCAGATGGGTATGCCTTTCCGGCAAACCTGAGGATTTGGATGCGACAGACAAGGCGGCTATGGACTGCATAGACCCGAACAGAAGATTCCAGGACAGAGACAATTGGGCCTGGATAAGAGACGCAAAGAAAAACAAGCTTGTAGTAGGTACGCAAGCAAGAATTCTATATCAGGATGCGGAAGGCAGGACGAAAATCGCCCTTAAATTCAACGAGCTTGTAAGAGAGGGTAAGATTGGGCCTGTAATGCTGGGCCGAGATCATCACGACGTATCGGGAACCGATTCGCCTTTCAGAGAGACCGCTAACATCAAAGACGGCTCCAATGTGATGGCTGACATGGCTACACAATGTTTTGCGGGAAACGCCGCAAGAGGAATGTCACTGTGCGCACTCCATAACGGAGGAGGCGTAGGCATTGGAAAGTCAATTAACGGCGGCTTCGGTCTTGTGCTTGACGGATCCCAAAGAGTTGATGACATAATAAAATCGGCGATGATGTGGGATGTAATTGGAGGAGTAGCGAGGAGAAGCTGGGCAAGGAATGAAAATGCAGTCGAGACAGCAGTCGCATATAATGTCAATTATGGCATGCCGGACAACGCAATTGCAAAAGGAGCAGGTCACATTACTATACCATATGTGGCAGATAGTGAGCTCGTAGACGCTACCGTAAGTGAATTTTTTAAATAGGTGATGATATGAGTAAATTGTTGATAAAAAACATAGGCATTCTGCAAACCCCGATAGGAAGCTACCCCCATAAAGGCGAGGAGCAGGGAGAAAACAGGAAAATAAAGAATGCCGCAATTCTTTGCGAGGACGGGATAATAAAGGAAATAACCTCGGACGGAAAGCTGCCCAATGGCAGTGGAAATGCAGGAATGATAATAGATGCAGAAGGAAAGCTTGTTACCCCGGGATTGGTCGAGGGGCATACACATCTCGTTTTCGGTGGATATCGTCAGCATGAAATACCGTTAAAGCTCGCGGGAGCTAGCTATTTGGATATCCTCGCAGCGGGAGGAGGAATACTCGACACTGTAAGAAAAACAAGGGAGAGCTCCTTCAAAGAGCTGTACGATAAGACTCAGGGCTTCTTGGATGAAATGCTTTGCCTCGGCATTACGGCATGTGAGATAAAGAGCGGCTACGGTCTTGATCTTGAAAATGAAGTGAAGATGCTTAAGGTTGCCAAAAAATTAAACGAAGATCATCCGATGAGTATTGTTTCAACATTTATGGGCGCGCATGCCGTACCTGACGAATACAAGGGCAGAACAGATGAATTTATAGAATTTCTTTGTAATGAGGTGCTTCCTCATATAAAAGAGGAAGGGCTTGCGGAGTTTTGCGATGTATTTTGTGAAACCGGTGTATTTGATGTTCCACAGACGGAAAGATATATGCAGACAGCAAAGGACCTTGGCTTTAAATTAAAGATTCATGCGGATGAAATAGAAGAAATCGGCGGTTCGGAACTTGCCGGTAAGATGGGCGCCGTTTCTGCAGAGCATTTGATCGCTATAGGAGAAAAGGGAATGGCAGCGATGAAGCAAGCCGGAACTACGGCGATGCTGCTGCCCGCAACTTCTTTTTATTTAGGCAAAACCTTTGCACCGGCAAGAAGGATGATAGAGCTGGGGATTCCTGTAGCAATAGCCTCGGATTTCAACCCGGGATCATGCCCATCCCTTAGTCTGCAGTTTGCGATGAATTTGGGATATTTAAAATATAGGATGAGACCTGAAGAAATACTGACGGCCGTTACAATAAACTCTGCTTGCGGGATCGGTATGGGTGACAAGGTAGGAACCATAGAGCCGGGCAAGCAAGCGGACTTTGTTATCTGGGATGCGCCGGATATGGAAATGGTATGCTATAGATTCGGTTCAAACATGGCACTGGAGACTATTAAGAACGGAATTTTAGTGTAATATAGAGATATAGAGGGAGAAAAAATTATGAAATTAGCACAAATGGAAGTCACACAATTCTTAGATCTTTTATCTACCGATGCACCTGCTCCGGGTGGCGGCAGCGTCAGCGCTCTCGCAGGAGCTCAGGGAACGGCTCTTTCCCTTATGGTAGTAAATCTGACATTCGGAAGAGAAAAATATGCTGAATTTTTTCCGATATGTGAAGATGTTCTTAAGAAAGGCGAAGCGCTTCTGAAGGCATTTATCGAAGCTATAGATAATGACACCTTAGCATTTAACGAAGTAACCGCCGCTTACAAAATGCCTAAAGATACAGATGAGCAAAAGAAAGAAAGAAGTAAGGCGATAGCGGCTGCTACGCTGAAAGCAACAGAGGTTCCGTTCGAATCCATGAAGCTGAGTGAAGAAGCTCTCATCATCACAAAAAAACTTGTAGGGAATTCTAATCCTAACGTTTCGTCTGATTTGGGAGTAGCTGCTCTAAGCTTGAAAAGCGCACTTCTAGGCTCATGGCTAAATGTAAAAATAAACCTTCCTTCGATAAAGGATGCAGATAAAAAGGCACTTTTTGAAAAAGAAGGAAGGGCAATGGTCGAAAGAAGTTCGGCTATCGCGGATGAAATATATGAAGCAGTACTTGCAACGTTTTAATTTACAAAGGAAGGGTATTTAAATGGCTAAGATAATTGAAAGTATACCGAATATTTCAGAAGGCAGAAATAAGGATATAATTGAAGCGTGCGTAGATCAAATCCGCACGACACCAGGATGCTCGCTGCTTGATTATTCCTCTGATGCGAGTCACAACAGAACGGTTATAACATACATGGGAAGTCCGGAGGCGTGCGAGGAGGCAAGTGTAAAGCTTGCAAAGAAGGCAGTTGAGCTTATCGACCTAACAAAGCACGAGGGAGAGCATCCGAGAATGGGATGCGTGGACGTAATGCCGTTTGTTCCTATTAAGGACACCACAACCGAAGAGTGTGTCGAGCTTGCAGAGAGGGTTGGACGTCGTGTTGCAGAGGAGGCGAACCTGCCGGTTTTCCTTTATGAAAAATCAGCAACGGCACCTCACAGACAGAATCTTGCTGCAGTGAGAAAAGGGCAATTCGAAGGAATGGCTGAAAAGGTCAAGGACGAGCAATGGGCTCCTGATTTCGGGGGGCGCCGCATACATCCTACAGGAGGAGTGGTAGCTGTAGGGGCAAGGCCACCGCTTGTAGCATATAATATCAATTTGGGTACCGACAATATTGAAATTGCAAATAAAATCTCAAAAATTATAAGAAAATCCGGCGGAGGACTCGAATGCGTAAAAGCTTTGGGTGTAATGCTTAAGGACAGAAATATTGCTCAGGTTTCAATCAATATGACGGACTTTACAGTTACGCCTCTTTATAGAGTAACGGAGCTGGTAAGAGCTGAAGCCGCACGCTACGGTGTTTCCGTCATAGGAACCGAATTGATAGGACTTTGCCCTATGAAGGCACTGATTGATTCGGCGGAATATTATCTGCAGATAGAAGATTTTGACTTTGACAAGCAGATTATAGAAAATCATTTGTTATAGGAACTGCATTTATAAATATGAGGCTTGAGTTCGGTCTTATTGTAAGAAGTGGAGGAGAATATGGCTATTCGTGAATCGGGCGAAGACTATCTTGAGACTATACTCGTATTGGAGAAAGCAATAGGAAATGTTCGTTCCATAGATATTGCTACGGATCTGGGTTATTCTAAACCGAGTGTGAGTCGAGCTATGGGAATCCTAAAAAAATCGGATTATATTGTAATAGATGAATCCGGGTATATTGTTCTTACAAAAAAAGGGCGGGCAAAAGCAGAGCAAATTTATGACAGGCACCGCACGATAACGAGATATTTTCAAGAGGTTTTGGGCGTAAGTGCCGAAAATGCAAAAAATGATGCATGCAGAATAGAGCACGATTTGAGCGAGGAGACATATCAGAAACTCAAAAGCGCACTTTGCTCGCATGAAAAGTAACGCTTAGTATTACATAAATTTTAAAAGGTCACGGGATGATTTCCGTGACCTTTAGAATTTTGCGGTATTTACTACATTGAGCTATGAGCCTAGACGGTAAATCAGGAGCTTATTTCCTCTAAGGACTTGCCCATAGTTTCCTTTCCGAAAAGTGCTACAACCAATGCGACGCAAGCAAATACTGCTGTAAGCGCTACGAAAACATAGGTATAGCCATTCTGTTCTCCAAAGGCGGTGTATATTACCGGAACGACGAGAGGTGCGGTGAAAGCGCCGACACGTCCAAAAGCTGCCGCCCAACCTACGCCTGTTCCTCTTGCGACTGTCGGATAGATCTCAGGTGTGTATGCATAAACGCATCCCCAAGCTCCCAGACTGAAGAAATATAGTAAAGAGCCATAAATCAAAATCTCAGTAACACTGCCGGCATGTCCAAACATCCAGGCAGCTAACGCAGTTCCTGTGAAATAAATGGAAAGAACTTTTTTTCTGCCGATCCTTTCGACGAGATAGGCCGCACTGAAATATCCGGGTAGCTGAGCAAGGCACATAATTAATGTGAATTCAAAGCTCTTTACCAAGGCAAAGCCCTTACCTACAAGCAAGGTCGGGGTCCATAAAACAAACCCATAATAACCGAAATTTATACCGAACCATATTACCCATAGAACAACAGTACTTCTTATATATTTTTTGGACCAAAGATCTTTAAAGGTTACCTTTATCTTCGATTCCCCATTATTTTCATATTGCGAGATGTTATCGACATTGTCCGTAATTCCGGCTTGCTTTTCCATGATTTTTACAAGCTTATCAGCTTCTTCAACTTTGCCGGAGGCTTCGAGATATCTTGGGGATTCAGGAACTCCCCTTCTCAAATAAGCAGCAAACAGAGCCGGTACACCGCCTACGAAGAACGCTATACGCCATCCATAGACCGGAATCAGCATATAGGCAACTAAGGCAGCTAAAATCCAACCCCAAGCCCAGAAGCTTTCCAAGATAATGACATTTCGTCCTCTAATTTTTGTCGGTGAGAATTCACTTACAAGGGTTGAAGCTGCAGGCAGCTCTCCGCCGAGGCCAAAGCCGGTTATGAATCTTAAGACCAAAAGCATGGTATAATTCATTGCAAAGCCTGACAGAATGCTGCCAAAACCGAAAATTAGCAATGTGTACATAATTATATTTTTACGTCCGAATCTGTCGGCAGCCATACCCGATACCGCGGCCCCAAGAGCCATACCCAGCATGCCTGAGCTTCCTAGAAAACCCAGTTGCGCCGTCGTCAAACCCCAATCTGTTCCAATGGCGGCCATAACTCCCGAAACCATTCCTTGATCCATCGCATCGAACAACCAGCCTATACCCACTACAAATATTATTTTTCTCAGCATGGGAGTAGATGGGAGTCGATCGATCCTATGTGCAATATTTAACATGACCTCTCCTTTAATAAATATTATTTACAGGTGTTATATTTATTTTACCCATCTTGTCCCACTGGATACTAGACTCAAGGGAACTTGAATATGTATATTCACCTGTCTTGACACTACGTTTTACAGTTTAACACCGCCTTTTGTAAAAATCAACAATTATTACAAAAAACAAAAAGAAAAAACCCGGACAGAACCGGATTTTCCTTGAAAGCGTGTGTATCAAATAAAAAAGGAAAGTTCATAAGTAAATACCCCTTACTTATGAGACAATTATACTGTATGTTTGTGATGCTTTTGTGTCAGTAGTGTAGAAAAAATATAAAGAATCTTATTTTACAGTCTCTGCAATTTTGCGGATTTTACCTATCAAAAGCTCGAATTCTGGAGGCGTTATACTTTGTCTGCCGTCGCATAAAGCCGCTTTAGGGTTATCGTGAACCTCTATCATTATACCTTCCGCGCCGGCTGCAGTCGCGGCCAAAGCAAGCGGACTTACCAATTCGGAAAGGCCTGTGGAATGTGAAGGATCGGATATTACCGGTAAATGTGTCATTTGTCGAAGCAAAGGGATGGCGGCGATATCGGGTGTATTACGCGTCTCTCTTTCGAAAGTGCGTATGCCTCTCTCGCACAAAATAACGTTTGGATTTCCACCGGAAACTATATATTCGGCGCTCAAAAGAAAATCTGTCAGCGAGGCAGAGACGCCTCTTTTGAGAAGAACCGGCTTATCTATTTTCCCGAGAGCCTTTAGAAGCTCATAGTTTTGCATATTGCGTGAGCCCACCTGAAGAATATCTATTTCATTAAACAGATGTAACTGAGATATCGACGTTATTTCAGAAACGACGGGTAGTCCGGTGCGCTTTTTTGCTTCGGCTAGCCATTTCAAACCTTCTGCCTCATTGCCTTGGAAGGAATAGGGAGAGGTGCGAGGCTTAAAAGCTCCGCCTCTTAAGATTGTTGCTCCCGCATGTTTCACCGCTTCTGCAATTCGGCAAACCATTTCAGGCGATTCGACAGTGCAGGGACCGGCTATTATAAAAAAATTATCTCCGCCGACTTTAACGGCAGAAGTTCCTTCACCGATTGTAATGACGGTATCTTTAGGCTTATATTCTCGACTTACCATTAAGTTGCTCGGATTTGTATTTTCCTGCATTGTGTATTCCTTTCTATTTTGTCTACACATATTCTATCACGGAAAAAGCAGTGCTACAACAAAAAAGCAAAACCTCCGCAAGGGAATTACGGAGGCGGTAAAAGAGTGTAGCTTTTGATGTACTGAGTTCATTCTCAGTATTAGTTTTATAAAAGGAGTTTTACAAGTTAAATTTTATTATATTCTTTTGGGAATGTCAACAGTTTTTGTGAATGAAAACAAAAAAATTTTTAATTTTATGAAATATAACACAGAGGCAGGCGCTGACGCTATTACTTTCGTTGATTTTGCAATAAGTATAAGATATAATCATTTTAAAAAGGAGTGTGATAGAATGAAGCTGACAGTACTTGTCGATAACCATACATATATAGATCAATATTATTTGGGCGAACCCGCCGTTTCATATTATATTGAAGAAGGTGACAGTAAGCTCCTCTTTGACATGGGGTATTCAGATATTCTTATTTCTAATGCAAACAAGATGGGAATACTCCTGGAGAAGATAGATACGATTATTCTTTCGCACGGGCATAACGACCACGCACGAGGGCTTAAATTTCTCAAAGAGGAATACGATTTGAGCGAAAAAACTCTTATAGCGCATCCGGGATGCTTTGATAAAAAGAATTATGAAGGAGAGGATATAGGGGCGCCATTTTCGGTAGAGGAGATATCAGCTATGCTGAGGCTTAAACTTTCAAAGGAGCCCGTGTTTATAACGCCGAGGCTTGTATTCTTAGGTGAGATACCTATGAAAAATGATTTTGAGGAGATTCCCTCCATCGGGGTTGTAACAAAGGATGGCAAATCTATGCCGGATTCCCTTACTGAGGATACAGCATTGGCATATATAGGCGAACAAGGACTATTCATAATAACAGGCTGCTCACACCGAGGCATATGCAATATAGCGGAACATGCCAAGCAAGTATGCGGCGTCCAAAAAATTTCAGGAGTCTTGGGAGGCTTTCATTTATTTGAAAACAATGAGAGGCTTACAAGAACAAAAGAATATTTTAAAGATCAGCAAATAAGGTATTTTTACCCTTGCCACTGTGTATCGTTAAAAGCAAAAATCGAAATGGGAAAAGACCTCAATATAGGTGAAGTCGGGGTTGGAATGCAAATCATACTATAGGAAGCCAGCTCCTTGGATATCTATTGATATACCCCGCATAGGAACCGCCAGATTCCTAAGAAGACGCTTAACCCCCTTTGGAGAAAGACGTGGGTACTCGCTTATAATGCAAGCGGCAAGCCCCGAAACATAGGGGCAGGACATAGAGGTCCCCGTTTGCATGGCATATGCTTTGGGGTTTAACGCATTCATGGAGGCTATGTTTACACCAGGGGCAAGCAGATCAGGCTTTCTTACAGAGTAGTTGACAGGGCCCCTGCTTGAGAAATCTGCAATCCCATTAGGGCCGTAAGCGCCTACGGTTACTATAAGAGGATTTATACCAGGAGAGCTTATTGTGCGAGACTTAGGCCCCGAGTTGCCGGCAGCCGCAATTACTGTTATTCCTTGCCGCACAAGGGCAGTTGTTCCTACAACGAGAGGATCGGGAGCATCTTCTTCTTCGGATGGAACCCCAAAGGAAAGATTTAATACACGTATATTGTATCTTTCTTTATTATCCGAGATCCACTGCATGGCGGCAAGTATATCGGATGATGTACCGCTTCCCGTTTCGTCGAGGGCTTTTACGGCTACAATATTTGCAAGAGGGGCGGTGCCCTTAATGTGACCATTGCAGGAATGACCGTTGCCCGCGGCAATTCCGGCCACGTGTGTTCCGTGTCCATCGTCGTCGTACGGGAGAACCTCGTTTGATATAACATCTTTAAATGCAAAAAGACGGCAGTGCGGCTTTAGAAAATCATAATGTGGTGATATACCAGTGTCAATAATTGCAATGGTTACTCCGTATCCGCCAGTTGCGGAAAAGGGGATTGCTATAGGTAGATGCGCAGCATAAGCGCTATCACTTGTAGACATTTTCTTTACAACACCGTCTCTAAGAACCATGGAAACAAGTCTGTGCTTTTTAATCCGTGCAACCTTTTCTTCTGGGACCTCTATGCACATCGCATTGATAAATGGATATTCGTGCCGAATGAGCCCGTAATTTTCAACAATACAAGAGCGAAGCTCCCCGCAGGAGCGTTTTGAAAAAACGATGTATGGGATAGTCATATAATTTGGCCTCCAAAATAATAGTAATACATAATATGCGGGGGATGATAATTTTGACTTTACATATATTTTTTGATATAATTTAACTTATCATGGGAAAAGGGGTTGAAATCATGGAATCAAAAAGGGTGCTTATAATAGAAGATGAAAAGTCCATATCCGACATCATAAAATTTAATCTTACAAAAGAAGGCTTTGAAGCTATTGCTGCTTATGATGGCCAGGACGGATTGAACAAGGCCCTGTCATTAATGCCAGATCTTATACTTCTCGATGTAATGCTTCCGATTATGGACGGATTTGCCGTCTGTAAAAAGGTAAGAGAGAAGAGCATGGTTCCAATTATCATGCTTACCGCCAAGGAGGAGGAATTAGATAAGGTCCTCGGGCTTGAACTAGGGGCGGACGATTATATGACGAAGCCTTTTGGGATGAGAGAGCTTATTGCTAGAATAAAAGCGAATATAAGGCGCGCTGATTTTATAAGTACGGCCAAAAGTGAGCCTTCAAATATACAAGAGTTCGGCAATCTTGCAATAGATATGAATAGGTATGAGGTCAGGAAGGATGAAACGCCTCTGGAGCTCACATTAAGAGAATTTGAATTGCTCAAGTATCTTGCGGAGCGAGAGGACAAGGTTTTTTCAAGAGAGCAACTCCTTGAAGAGGTTTGGGGATATGAGTATTACGGAGATATCCGCACGGTAGACGTAACGGTAAGAAGGCTACGTGAAAAGCTTGAGGATGACTCAAGCAATCCGAAGTACATCATGACAAAAAGAGGAATAGGTTATTACTTCAGGAGGCCGTAGCGCAATGAAAATAAGAAAAGCGGGACAAAGCATACAGTGGAAAATAATACTGCTTTATTGTATGCTCGTCTTTTTGGCAACAACGATTATCGGAGTTTTTTTACTCAACCAACTAGAAGAGTACTATGTCAGTTCTGTGCGTACAAATATGGAAAAGACTGTCACAGAAGGAACATTGATGACTTCTCTTTCGACGTTGCTCCCGCTTCAAGAAAACAAGGAAGAGATTCAGGCAAATGTAGAGGCTTGGACAAAAACGCTTCCACAAGAGATTTTTGTAATAGACGGAGATTTACAAATCGTCGCATCAAATAATGCAAACAGGGGCAGGAGCGCTGTGGGTATCCTTGACAACGGGCTTCTGCTTTACGCGCTTTCGGGGAAAACCGGCCAAGCGCAGGGGCACATTGTTTCCGGGGGTAGTGAAATACCTGTGATGAGCATGGTGTTTCCTATAAAATCTGCAGAAAAACAAACTGATGGGATTCTTTACCTAAGAGCGGATATGAGCTCAACACAGGACGCCATGGATCAATCCAAGAAAATATTGGTGAGAGCCATGATGATAGGCTTGTTCGTCACCTTCCTCTTAAGTTATTTAATATCCAAGAGCATTACCGAACCAATAAATGACTTGACCGAAAGAGCCGAGAAGATGTCGACAGGTGACTTTTCAGAGGAGATAAAGGCAAAATCGGACGATGAAATCGGTCGCCTCGCAGAGATGTTTAATCACCTTCGTCTGCGACTCGACGATGCCGTTTCTCAGATTGCGGGAGAAAAAAATAAACTTGAAACAGTGCTAAGGCATATGGCTGACGGACTGCTTGCAGTCGATCTTTCCGGTAAAATAATTCATATCAATGAAGCGGCTATAAGGATATTGAAGCCTATTAGCGATCAAATAGGAAATGAGGATTACGATTCGCTTATGCTTTCCTTCAACCCGGATCTAGGCCTTGAAAACCTGAAGGAGAGGTGCATTGCGGGGGCCGACAATGAAATTTTTGAAGTCGGGGGCAACACCTACGATATGAGATTTGACAGATTTAGGGATGAGAACGGCATAGAAATAGGAGTTATAATGATTATTCAGGATATAACTCAGAGAATAAAGTCGGAAAAAATGCAGATGGATTTTGTGGTTAACGTTTCTCACGAATTGAAGACCCCTCTGACTACAATCAAAAGCTATACAGAAACGCTCCTTGACACGGTTTCGGTCGACTTGGAAATTGAAAAGCAATTCCTCGAAATAATAGATGCGGAAACAGATCGCATGAACAGGCTTGTCAAAGATCTGCTCCAGCTATTCAGAATGGAGAGCCACCAGGACAGTTTAATCATGAATGAAGGGAATATAATACTCCTGCTTTCCAATGTAATCAGAAATATTGAATTGACTGCCGCAGCTAAGAACCAGAAGGTGAATTGCCTTTTTGACGCAAACAAGCTCATATATGTTGTAATGCAAAGGGACAGAATAGAGCAGGTAATTCTCAATATCATATCAAACGCAATAAAATACACGCAAGACGGCGGGAGAATAGATATCGACGCCTTTGTTGTCGGCAAAGAGGCCCGAATTACTGTTACCGATAACGGTATAGGGATACCGGAGAGCGAGCTTGCGAGGGTATTTGAGCGATTTTTCCGTATAGACAAGGCAAGAGCCAGAGATATGGGAGGTACGGGACTCGGTCTTTCCATATCAAAGCAAATTATGGAAAACCATGGAGGAAGCATAGAGCTTGACAGCAAGGAGGGCAAGGGCACCAGAGTGACAATCATACTGCCCGTTGCGCCAAGGATGAGTAGAGGAACACCAAATATAGAGTAACAAATAATAAAGAATAATACCCCCCTTTTAACACATATAATGCAATATGTGGAAAGGGGGATTTTTTATGGATAATCATGTTCTTAGCATTGATAACAGGGAAAGACTTACAGTTACGGCAGTAAAGGATGTTTCAACTTTTAATGAGGAAAAGATAATGATTGTTTTGGCGCAGGGTAATCTTGAGGTAAAAGGCGAAAAGCTTAACATTCAAAAGCTCGATTTGGCTGAGGGAAAAATTTCTGTAAACGGGAGTATAAACTCTGTCGTGTACACTCATAAAAAAGATAAGGAGCAGGGGAGCTTTAGGAAGCGTCTCTTGAGATAACGTGTTGACAGAGCTGATACAAAGTCAGATATATGAGTGTATAATAATGCTTGCCGCAGGTGTTCTTGCCGGCATTATTAGAGATGTTTATGATGCATTCATAACATCGATTAAAATGCGAATAGATAAAAGCCAAAAAAAAGAAAAGGTGAAAAAAGCAATCAATATTTCCTTGGAATGGGTAGGAGAAATTGTATTTTTTACCACTGTTGCCGTTGCTGCATTTTCCTTTCTTTATTACTGCTGTTATGGTAAAATTACGTTTCATGCGTTTATATCCTTTGTCGCAGGGGTTTTGTTGTGGAAAAAAATCTTTTATGTTATAATAAACGCACAAATGTAACAAAATTAACAAATTTTGTCTCGGATGCGTTCATTGTATCGTTGTGAAGCAAGCCGCATCAACGACTTGCACTGATGATAAATAAACGCACAAATGTAACAAAATTGATCCCTATACGCAGGGAAGAGGGCCTCACCGTGCTTAAGAAAAGAAGAAGAAGCCGCGAATTCAAGAAGAATTCGCAGGTAGTGAACATATCGGAAGCAAGAAAAGAGAGACGTTCAAAAAGAAAGAGCTTGAAGGATTCCAGTGATTCGGCTGGTTTGCTTGAGGAGGAAAAATTTTATGAACCGGAAGGCAATGTTACACAGCGCAAAAAGATCAGAAAGAAAAGAAGGCGTTGGGCATATATAGCCATTCTTCTCGGCGTTGTTGTGCTTGTAAGTGCCTCTTTGATTAACATAGTATCGCTTAGAGCTGAGAGAGCGAAGATTCAACAGCAAAACGCAGAGCTTGCGGCGATGAAAATTAAGCTTGAGAAACAGCTTGAGGAGGTTAATAATCCCGAATATATAGAAGCGCAAGCAAGAACGCAACTAAGATTAGTAAGGCCCGGGGAGGTACTTTATATTTTTTCGGAAACTAATTTAGAAGAGGATACCGAAGGAAAAGAAAAGATAAAAGATGAAGAATAAAACTATTAAAGAAGTGATTATTGTAGAGGGCCGCAACGATACGGCGGCTATAAAAAGAGCGGTTAACACCGATACTATAGAAACACATGGCTTTGGTATCAAAAAAATAACCTGGCAGCTGATTGAAAACGCCGCAAATATGCGCGGAATTATAATATTTACAGACCCCGATTTTTCAGGCAATGAGATAAGGAAGAAAGTAAAGGCAAGATTTCCCGGTGCAAAAGAAGCTTTCCTCAGCGTCAAGGAGGCTGAGCGAAATGGAGATATAGGAATTGAAAATGCTTCTCCGGAAGCTATTTCAAAGGCCTTGGAAAAGGCAAGGTGCACAAAGGAAGAAGTTTATAATGAATTTATTCAAAGAGATCTCGTTGAAGGAGGGCTCACTGATAAGAATAACGCCTCGCAGAGGCGAAGCGCACTCGGAGAAATTCTCGGGATAGGGTATGGCAATGCCTCGGCATTTCTCACGAAATTAAATAAATATGGTATTACTAGAGAGGAGTATAATGAAGCTCTACGCAAGATCAACGATAAATGAGATAAGGGACAAGCATAAATTCAGGCTTTCAAAGAGCCTTGGACAAAATTTCCTTACAGATAAAAATATTATAGATAAGATAATAGAGGCGGCCGATATTTCGGAAAACGATATGGTAATTGAAATAGGGCCGGGGATTGGAGTGCTTACCGCAGAGGCTGCGCAAAGGGCGGGCCATGTTGTGGCATTGGAAATAGACAAGAATTTAATCCCCATCCTTAGTGAAACTCTTGCTCTTTATAATAACGTTGAAATCATTAACGCCGATATACTGAAAACAGATTTAAATGTAATAATAGAGCGTAAGAAGGCAGAGGATCCAACGATAAGAGGAGTAAAGATAATAGGGAATTTACCTTATTATATAACGACGCCTATAATAATGAAGATCCTTGAAGAGAATGTTAAGGCTGACATTGTCATAGTAATGATGCAAAAGGAGGTTGCAGAAAGAATAAAGGCAACCCCCGGAGGGAAGATATACGGCGCTATTTCGGCAGCAGTCCAATATTACTGTGAGGTTATAGACGTTGCAAAGGTTTCCAGGCATGTTTTTATACCGGAGCCAAAGGTTGACTCTGCAGTGCTTAGGCTTGACATAAGGGAAAAGAAGCCGGTATCCCTCGATGACGAGGATTTGTTTTTTGCATGTATAAAGGCGTCCTTTGGGCAACGCAGGAAAACATTACTTAACTCCTTAACAGGAATATGCGGATTGAACAAAGAGGAGACAAGGGGACTCCTTGAAGCTGTTGGAATCGATCCGATAAGGAGAGCAGAAACGCTGTCAATAGAGGAGTTTGCGCTCATTGCCAACCAATTGACAAGTATTTTAAAATCTAAAAACCAGGGGTAAACGGGAACAGGAGAAAAAGTTAGAATGAAACAATTTAAGCAGTTTTGCGGCAAGTATCTTAACAATTGGTTTGCCATAAGCCTTTTGCTTGCAATGACAATTGATTTTGTAATTGAATCACTTGCGCGCCAATCGATTTTGAACGGATTAAAGTATCTGGTTTTTCAACCGGAGATCTTTATTTACAATACAATAATTATATTTGCGACGCTTTCGATTGTCATATTTTTCAAGAGAAGAATCTTTACGTATATAGTGATAGGCAGTGCCTGGCTTACAATAGGCGTTACAAACGGCGTGATATTATCACACAGAATGACGCCCTTCACCGTCAAAGATATTGACAACCTGACAGACGGAATTACAATTATTACAAATTATTTTACAACAAAAGAGATAATCCTTATTATTGTAGCTTTTACAGTTTTATTTGGTATTCTTGCGTCTCTATTCTTATTCGCACCGAAAAAGAAAGAGGTGGATTTCAAAAAAGGTTTTGCGGCCTTTATGGCAGTAGTCTTTGTTTTGGCAGGATCCACGGGATTCGTCGTGAAAACAGGAATCGTCGATACTTTTTTCGGAAACCTTGCGTATGCATACAGAGATTACGGCGTACCTTATTGCTTTATAAACACTTGGCTCAACACAGGAATAAAGAAGCCTGCCGGATATTCCGAAGAACAGGTTTTGAATGTATTTGACAAGGGAGAATTGTCTAAAAGCGGATATTCCGAGCTCAGTGGCGATAAAAACGGAAAAGATGATATCAATATTATTTTCCTTCAATTGGAATCATTTATAAATCCGGAGCTTGTAAACAGCATCGAGCTTTCAGAGCCTGCGACCCCTAACTGGAAGCAGCTGCAGAAAAAATATTCAACCGGATATTTAACCGTTCCGTCGGTAGGAGCGGGGACCGCGAACACTGAATTTGAAACTATCTCCGGAATGTCAGTTAAATTCTTCGGGCCGGGAGAATATCCGTACAAGTCTATATTAAAAAAGCAAACATGCGAAAGCTACCCATATATTCTTAAAGATTTAGGCTACACCACGCATGCTATACATAATCACCGCGGGGTATTTTACGGCAGAAATGAAGTGTTTGCAAATCTTGGATTTGACACATTCACCTCTCTCGAATACATGAGCAATGTGAGCAAAACGCCGCTTAATTGGGCTAAGGACGGGGTTATTACGGAGCAAATTACAGCAGCGTTGGATTCGTCAAAAGGACCAGACTACATATATGCGATTTCGGTACAAGGGCACGGTAAGTACCCTGTCGATGAGGTTATCAAAAATCCGGAAATCAAAGTCACGTCTGCGCCTTCGCAAACGCTTAAATGGGAATATGAATATTATGTCAATCAGATGTATGATATGGATAAATTCATAATGCAGCTCATAAATGAGCTGGAAGCGTACGATGAGAAGATTGTGCTTGTGATGTACGGCGATCATCTGCCTGCATTGGAAATGACAGAGCAAGAAATGAATACTGGAAGCGTGTATAAGACAGAGTATATAATGTGGGATAATTTTGGGATGAAAAAGAAAGACCGGGAGAACATTGCAACTTATCAGCTTACAGCGGAAATTTTTAATCGTATAGGTATCGATGCAGGTACAATGACAAAATTCCATCAAAATCATTTAAAGGATGATAATTATTTTTCCAATTTAAAAGTGCTACAGTACGATATGTTATACGGGGAACGTTATATATATGGCAAGAAAGATCTATTCAAGCCTGTCGATATTAAAATGGGTATAAATGAGATAAAGATAAATGAAATGGTGCAGATTGGTGAAAAGCTGTATATAAAGGGTGAAAATTTTACCGAATGCAGTAAAATCTCTCTGGACGGTGAAGTCCTTAGGACAATTTATCTGGGGGCAAACATATTGGGGCTTCTTGAAAAGGTCGATCCCGAGGATGTCGAAAGGATGAAAGTCAGCCAGGTAGACAGGAACAGCAATAACGATATATTGTCGACAACAGAATAAATTTCTATAATCGGGCTTTCGAGAGCCCGATTATTTTATCAGAAAATAATTGAAAACAGTGTTAGCATATGCTAACTTATGGGTATAATAAAAAAGAGAATTATTTATCTGTTGCTAGTATATAGTATTGAATAGCTTATGTAGTTTAAATATGAGGTGAAAAGAATGGAATTTATAATTGAAAATTTAGGTACGATAGCGATTTCCGCGGTTCTTCTTGTTATTGTAGGCCTGGCGATACGCTCTATAAGGAAGGCAGGGAAAAGGGGTGGCTGCATTGGATGCCGAGGTAATTGCGGTTCGGGTGGAAATTCTTGTAGCTGCGGTTCCCGCGACCCTCACGACGAAAAATAAATCAATATATAAAAGATATATAAAAATCTATGAGTAAATAATCTCGCATAAATGGCTTTGCCCATATAGGCGAGATTTTCTCTATTTTTATTAAACAAAACTCTATTATTAAAAAGGGATTGACAATTGATGACTACAAATGTAAACTAATAACAGATTACATTTGTAGTCAAGGAGGTTGACATATGAAAAAGAATACAAACATAAGTGAAGCGGAATGGAAAATAATGAAAGTGCTTTGGGAAGAGCCGATGCTGACTTTGAAGCAGATAACGGAACGTATAGAGGATTCTGACTGGAGCTATACAACGATAAGAACAATGGTCGGGCGACTTGCGGAAAAGGGAGTGATTTCTGCGGATAAAAGTACACCGAATAATTTCAAATATTATCCGATGCTGCAGGAGGATGAATGTAAAAGGAATGTGGTGAAAAAATTCATGAGCAGAGTTTTTGATGATTCTATACTTGGCTTTGTAGCTTCGTTCTCAAAGGGGGCAGAATTGAGTGACGAGGAGAAAAAAGAACTTATAAAAATCATTGACAAGATGTAAGGAGCTGATTATGGATATTTATGAATTTACGAATTTTGTAATAATGACAACTATTGCGGCTGTTGGCATTTTAACAATCAAGTTTGTTTTAAAAGAAAAGATTACACCTAGAGCTCATGTGCTCATCTGGCTCGTGCTCATATTCCAGATTGCCTTTTTTCCGATTAAGGGATTGCTGCCGGAGAGTGATTTTGCTTTAGCTACATATGTTCCTTCATATGAAACGCAAGAAGAGTACAGGGAATTTACACCGAGTGAAGATATTGCAGCGACGGTTGAATATGAAAAACAGAACGCGAAGACTAAAGAGCTAGTAACTACATCTCAAATGCCCATACAATGGCATAAAACTCCTTTGCTCTTTACATTGCTTCTTTTTGCATTATTTTTGACGCGACATATCCTATATATGAGGGCGTATTATAAATTGCCTCTCTGTAATGCAGGCGATATTTTAGAACTATTTGAGGAATGCAAAAGGCAAGTAGGGGTAAAAAGCGATATTCGTTTAAAAACAGGGGCCGATTCTCCTATGCTTGCCGGAATCATAAGACCGGTTATATATATAAGCTCAGGGTATAGCAGAGAAGAGTTACGCTACGTTATTATACATGAGCTGTGCCATTATAAAAATAAGGATATATGGTTGAACATCCTTTCTGTAACCGTTCTTTGCTTGTTTTGGTATAATCCTGTCATTTGGCTCTGTTTCTATGTTTTTAGAAGAGATATGGAAATATATTGCGATGAAAGGGTAATAAAAATCACAGAAGAGGGAAAGGGCTATGCGGCAACGCTTTTAAAGGCTGCCGTGGGAACGCAGTTCCTACTTGCGACTTCCTCGCTTATTTCAGGGGAAAAGGAAGTCGTGAGGAGGATTAATCGGATGGCAGCTTTAAAAAAACCGAAGGTTTGGGCAACCGCAACGGTTGCCTGCGTTGCCGCCCTATTCACCTTATCTCTTTTGCTAAACGGTGCTTCAGCAATAAAAACAGTAACATACCCAACACAGCAAGATATCGACAACGTTATTTTTGATATACCAGGCAAGTGGATAAAAGGGATTGAAAAGACGAAAGAAGGACAATTGATATTTGACGGAGGGAAGGCCGGAACTGCCTATCTTCCAATGTCTGCCGAAGTTCACAATGCAATAGGGGCGGCACAAAGCGCCCGATATGGAACTCTCAAAGATACAGCACAACTTGCCGAAAAAACGGACATCGTTAACGATATCAAGAAAAGCCTGCCCGGGCAAGTGGAGAAAATTGATGCCATAGATGGCTACGATTGGTCGGGAACGGTCGGCAAATATTTTACCGCAGTAACTGAAAAGGAAGGTAAACGTTATAATTGGGCAATCGGTGCAGGATGGGCTATGTACGCAGTTTGGGCGGAGGAGGAGCAAGCCTCGCAGAAAGACCTTTTGAATATATTGAAAACCACAAGATATCTCGAGCGCCCCGAAGACGGATTGTTAACCTCGTTCGGTGGAAACATTAAGTACTATCTTGATGAAATGAACCAGAAAGGCAATAGCTCCGCAAATAAGCTTCTTAAAAACTATCTCCAAGCAAATAAAGATATTAAGCTTCCGGTGGATAAGGCTATAAGCGGTTATAAGATCCATTCACTTGTGCCGGTAAAGGTGAAAAAGGATTCGCCGCTTGCCGAAATTTATCCGAACGCTTACATATATAAAGCCGATTATGAGGTTTTCCCGGAATATAAAGAGCTCTATAGCTATGATACGTATAACGGCACAGACTTTTCGATAACGAAAAAGGGTGCACAGCGATATCAAGAAAAATATTTGCTTTTTACAGAGAATGTGTACCTGGATAAAAATGATGTCGAGGATATCCATCAATTTTACTTTGTCGGATTTTTGAGTGAGGAAGATATAGAGGAAAAAGGTTTGGAAAGTGTGGCTTACGAGCTTACCTCTATCTGGTACTACCACGAAATTCAAGGCAATATTCTGAAGTATCTAGAAAACAAATATGTTGGAAATGCTGTAAAAACAAGTAAAATCATTCGAGCTTTGCCTATGAATCACTTAATGGATTTTTCCTCCGGAACTTATACGAAGGAAGACAAAGGCATCGTATTGCTGACTGAGGAGGAACCGTTTGGCTTAATTCTAAATTATAATGTTTCATCATTTGACAGCTACATACAAGAGTGCAGTATCAACAACGTAAGCATACTGTCAAATGCGATTGGAAATATGCAGAGGTGTATTATTCAGCTACATTGCGACACTGAAAGCGGCAAAAAAACAAGAATTATGGATTTTGAATTGACTCCGGGCGGTGGCCTAAATATGGATAAAATGAAGATAACAGAGAAAAGCGCGTATTAAATACAAAAGGCATTAAAACAATAATTAAAGAACAAGAGAGAAAAGGATAGAGTGAGCATAATTCATTCTGTCCTTTTTTAGTGCTTGTATATTTTTACACATTTTTTGAAAAAGTAATTGACATATATAATAAGCATATATATAATTAGTTAGACAATCTAATTAATTAGACAATCTAATTAATTTAAAAATATACCATAGTATTATTTGGAAAGGCGGGAACATTATGGATAGCTTTGCAGAAAGGTTGAATGAGCTAATTGTAGATACATTTAACTCTATCGGAAAGATGGAACAGCAGACTATTCGAAGATTTACTAAAATAAATCTTTCTATTAGTGAAATTCACCTAATCGGTGCTGCTGCTAAGGGAGCGGAAAAAGGAAGAACTATAAGCGATTTGGCGACTGAGCTTGAAATTACGCTTCCGTCAGTGACGGTAGCGATTAATAAGCTCATTAAAAAAGGATATGCGGAAAAGTTCAAATCCGAATCTGATGGAAGAGTTGTTTTTGTAAAGCTTACGGCGAAGGGGCGCAAGGTTAATTCGGGTCACGAATATTTCCACAGAAATTTAACGAGAAATTTATCGACGCAATTAACTGAAGAAGAAAAGCAGGTAATGATAAAAGGTATTTCAAAATTAAAGGAATATATCGACGATCGAAATGAAATATTGCAAGAAAAATTGGAGGCAAAGGGAATTAAATGAGTTTTACAATAATGGGAACCGGTAGCGGAAAACCTTCACTGTGCAAAACAAATGAAGATTTAGTAAAAATCATGGATACGAACGACGAATGGATAAAGACAAGGACAGGAATTAGCGAAAGATATGTATGCGGCGAAGAAAGTGTAACCGATCTCGCCTGTGCAGCAGCCGAGGATGCCATGAATGATGCAGGCATTTCTGTGAAGGATTTGGACTTGATTTTGTGTGCTACAATAAGCGGCGATTATATAACACCGTCTATGGCCTGCCTTGTACAGGAGCGAATTGGAGCAACATGTCCGTCATTTGATATAAACGCAGCATGCAGCGGGTTCTTATATGCACTCGATGTAGCGGCGGGATACTATGAGAGAAAGCGCGTTAAGAATGTGCTGGTCATAGGTGCCGAGCAGATGTCGAAATTAGCGGATTGGACAGAGCGAAGCACATCTATTATCTTTGCAGACGGAGCCGGAGCTGTAGTCCTGGGGGAAGGAGAAGATTTCTTGTCATCTCAAATAGCCTCTAAAGGGAATCACAAGGTACTTTACGCGGAAAATGTAAAGGGGAACTGCCCGTTTACGCAACAAGCTCCGGATAACTTCAACAATTATCTTTCTATGGATGGTCAGGAGGTTTTTAAATTTGCCTCTGTATCCATGGCTAGGGATTTGAAAAGAGTTATGAAGGAAGCTAATTTGATGGGGAAGGACATTGCATACGTATTACCGCATCAGGCTAACCGCAGAATTATTGATTTTGCGATAAGTAAAATTCCCGAAATACCGTCAGAAAGATTCCTTGTGAATATCGACAAAAGAGGAAATACTTCTGCAGCATCGATTCCAATTTTGCTCGACGAGTATAATAAGCTGGGAACATTTAAGGATGGCGATATTCTTTTAATGTCAGCATTTGGAGCAGGATTAACTACGGCAGCCTGTGCTATAAGATGGAGAGAGAAATAGAAGGAAAGAGGCGAAAGCCATCAAAACCTTTTATAAATAAAAATTAAAAAAGAAAGGCGCGATTGCCAGGCGGCAGTCGGAGTATAAAGGAGAAAGAAATGACAACATTTGACAAAGTAGTAGAATTATTGGTAGATGCAAAGGATTGCGAAAAGGATAGCATTAAGCTTGAAAGCACATGGGCGGATCTTTCGTTGGATTCATTGGACACAGTTGAGCTTGTTATGAATCTTGAAGATGAGTTTGGAATTCAACTCGAAATGAATGAAAGCTTAAAGACTGTAGGAGATGTAGTAAGAGCTATAGATGAAGGACTTGAACAAAAATAGAAGTTAAAACCTAAGGGCTATGAAAACGAAAAAGTAAAGGTATTAAAATGATTAAAACACCTATATGTGAACTGCTTGGAATTAAATACCCTATTTTACAGGGAGGGATGGCTTGGATTGCGGATGCAAGGTTGGCGGCGGCCGTGTCAAACGGTGGCGGGCTTGGCCTTATATCCGCCATGAATGCTGACGGTGAGCATCTGAGATCTGAAATTAATAAGGTGAGAGCGCTTACAGATAAGCCCTTTGGCGTAAATATTATGCTGATGAGCCCATACGTAGATGAAGTCGCACAAATTATTATCGAAGAAAAAGTGCCGGTTGTAACAACCGGAGCAGGAAATCCGGCAAAATATATGGAAGCTTGGAGAGCAGCAGGGATAAAGGTTATTCCTGTAGTCCCTTCTACAGCTATTGCAAAATTGGTTGCAAGAAAAGGAGCGTCAGCTGTCATAGCCGAAGGAGGAGAATCCGGAGGCCATGTTGGTGAAATTACGACGATGGCACTTGTTCCCCAGGTTTGCGATGCTGTTGATATTCCCGTCATAGCTGCGGGTGGAATTGCAGACGGCAGAGGTATTGCGGCAGTATTCATGCTCGGGGCCTCAGGCGTACAGCTGGGAACGCGTTTTTTGGTCGCGGAAGAATGCGGTGTGCACCGAACATATAAAGACAAAATTCTAAAGGCAAAGGATATTGACACGACTACTACCGGTAAGAGGCTCGGGCATCCTGTGAGAGTTCTCAAGACACCGTTTGCGAAAGAATTTTTAAAAATGGAATACGACAGCAGCATAAGCAATGAAGAGCTGGAAGCCTTCGGCGGGGGATCGCTGCGAGCGGCGGCGCTACTAGGGGATGAGAAAAAGGGCAGCTTTATGTGTGGCCAGATTGCGGCACTTGTAAATAAAGAGCAGCCTGCATCGCAAATAATCAGTGAAATATTTGAGGAAGCCGAAAAAGTATTATGTGGAGGAACAAAATGCGTAATATAGCATTCGTATTTGCAGGTCAGGGGGCTCAGTATCCCGGAATGGGCAAGGATATCTATAACTCCTCGGAAGCTGCGGCAAAGGTATTCGATATGACGGATAGTCTTCGCCCAGGAACATCAAAGCAGTGCTTCGAAGGCACGCCGGAGGAGCTCGCACTCACAAAAAACACGCAGCCTTGCCTTTTTGCAGTGGATTTGGCTATCGCCGCGGCTCTTAAGGAAATAGGAATACAGCCTAAAGGCGTTGCGGGGTTCTCGTTAGGAGAAATTCCTGCACTTACATTTGCAGGAGCCTTCACTGAAGAGGACGGGTTCCGCCTTGTAATAAAAAGAGCGGAAGCTATGAATGAAGCCGCCGAAAATAGCGATGGATGTATGGCAGCTGTTTTAAAATTAAAAGCGCAGGAGGTAGAAGCTCTCTGCAAAGATTATAAAAACATATGGGCTGTAAATTTTAACAGCCCCGGACAGACGGTTGTGGCAGGAGATAAAGAAAGCATTAAAGCTTTTTCTCTGAAGGTAAAGGAAGCCAAAGGACTGGCAATGCCGCTAAAAGTAAGCGGAGCATTCCACAGCGCATATATGGCAGAGGCTTCCAAAGAGGTGGAAAGATTTTTAACACACATCACATATCAAAAGCCATTTCTTGACGTGTATGCAAATTTAAATGCCGAGATTTATCCCGAGCAAGAAGAGGCCGGGAAAGCTCTAATTGCCGCACAAATAAAATCTCCGGTACAGTGGCAAAAAATTGTGGAGCAAATGCTTGAGGCTGGCTTTGACACCTTTGTTGAAGTCGGACCCGGTAAGACTCTCGGCGGATTGATTAAAAAAATCTCACCGGAGGCTGTGGTATATAAAGTAGAAAATACAGAGGATCTCAAATTAGTTGCAGAGGCTCTTTTATAAGACGCAGCAGAGTGTTCCTTGCGTCGTTGAAACGCACATGGTTAAGAAATAAGAATGGAGATAAAGATGTTAAAAGGCAAGACAGCATTGATAACGGGTGGCTCAAGAGGTATCGGAAAAGCTATTGCATTGGCTATGGGTGCTCAGGGAGCCAATGTAGCATTGTTTTATGCAGGCAACGAGAAGGCAGCCCGAGAAACATGCGAAAGCGTGAAAAAATTAGGCGTTGAGGCAGAATGTTGGCAATGTGATGTATCGGATTTTGAAGCTTCGGGGAAATCTGTAAAGGAAGTGCTATCTCGCTTTGGAAATATAGACATTCTTGTAAATAACGCAGGCATTACAAGAGATAACTTAATTTTGACTATGAAAAAAGAAGAATTCGACGAGGTAGTCGATACAAATCTTAAAGGCTCGTTCTATATGATAAAGCATATGTGCGGACCGTTTATGAAACAAAAGAGAGGAACGATTATAAATATCGCATCAGTATCGGGAATGATGGGAAATGCAGGTCAGGCAAACTATTCATCCGCAAAGGCCGGAGTAATAGGCCTGACAAAGAGTGTTGCAAGAGAATTGGCACCAAGAGGCATTACGTGCAATGCAATTGCTCCGGGTTTCATCGTTACGGATATGACAGATAAGATGCAGGATGCAGCAAAGGAAAGCGTTGTTGCGATGATACCCCTCAAAAAAATGGGTCGCCCTGAAGATATTGCGAATACCGCAGTATTCTTGGCAAGTGAAAACGCAGCTTATATAACGGGAGAAATTATAAAGGTTGACGGCGGCATATACATTTAATTTTATTTTAAGGGAAGAAGAAATGCTCGAGGAGGAGCGTGATTTTATGGTTGATTGGCATGGAAAAAGTCTAAAAATAGGTGAGCTAAACATTCGCGTTCCTATTGTGCAAGGCGGGATGGGTATAGGTATTTCGGGTAAAAAGCTTGCTGCCGCCGTTGCAGATCAAGGTGGGGTGGGAGTCATTTCCTCCGTAGCCATCGGGCACTTAGGCATACCGCTTATCGATGAAGAGGTCGCCGCGCTGGCGAAAGAGCGAAAGGAAAGCAGAAATATTTCTGTACTCAGACAAGAAATACGTGCAGCGAAGAAAATGACAACAGGTGTGCTTGGAGTAAATATCATGGTAGCTATTACTGAATTTGCACAGACGGCGAAGGCCGCTGTAGAAGAAGGAATAGACATAATATTTGCGGGAGCCGGACTTCCTCTCGATCTTCCGGAGAGCTTAAAAGATGAGGGCAAGACAAAGCTTGTTCCGATCATCTCATCTGCAAAGGCGGCCGCTTTGATAGCAAAGAGATGGATGAAGAAATACCAATACATTCCGGATGCATTCGTATTGGAAGGACCGGCGGCGGGAGGGCACCTGGGCTTTAGTAAAGAGCAAATAGAAGACCCTAAATTCCAATTAGAATCGTTGATTCCCGAGGTTCTTAAAGAAATAAGACGAATAGAAGAAGAAACAGGTAAAGAAATTCCGTTAATTGCGGGAGGCGGAGTCTTCACGGGTGAGGATATCCATCGCATTATGGCTTTGGGAGCTTCGGCAGTACAAATCGGCACACGGTTTGTAGTAACGGAGGAATGTGATGCAGATATCTCCTTTAAGGAAACATACATTAATTGTACGCAAGATGATATAGCTATTATAGAAAGTCCTGTTGGGCTTCCGGGGCGTGCATTTATGAACAAATTTCTAAGTCAAGCAAAAGAGGGTGAGCAGCATCCGAAGTCGTGCCCCAGACATTGTATAACAAACTGTGCCGGGAAAGAGGCTCCGTATTGTATTTCATCAGCTCTGATAAATGCCTGCATAGGCAAACAAGACCAAGGCTTTGCTTTCATAGGAGCAAATGGTTGGCGAGTAAAAGAAATAACTACTGTAAAAAAGCTGTTTGAAGAGCTTTCTGCAGAATTTAATAAAGCTATGAGCGAAAGCTCGCAAAGCAAACGGATAGTGTCTACTAACCTATGAAAAAACATAGCAAGCACCTTGAGAGCTGAATAACGAAGATAGGAACAAAAAAGAAGGGACTAGAAGCATTTATCCCACGGTCCGCTTGACAGTGAGCCTCCTCA
>JAQWFH010000024.1 GCA_028704515.1 Eubacteriales bacterium | reverse complement strand
ATCACCCTTCATCAGCGTAAGCTCATTTGTGCGTTTTTGAGTATAGGGCAGGGTGGCGCGAGATAAGAGCCCAGAAACAACTTCTACTTGAGTGCAGTGTAAGTTAGGGAAAAGGGTTCGCGATAAAAGGATACCCCTTAGAAAAGGGTTGGCAGCCTGTGCAAGATCAAGCAAGAGAAAGTCAATAAATCTCTAAGAGGGGACGGTAGGCTTGACACATGGATATGTCAAACCTACCGTCCCCTCTTCATTCTATCAATAATTTCCTATTTCATATTACCTTGGCTTAGATTGAAAGTGACTTGGCTCGAATCCCCCTCTTCATCTTGCTCGTGCACAACGCTCTCAATGTCATCAATATCGGGGAGCTCGTTTATGCTGGTGAATCCGAAATTTCTAAGGAACATGTCTGTTGTTCCGTAAAGAATCGGTCTGCCTATACCAGGCGAACGCCCGACCTCTTCAATGAGATTTTTGTTTTCAAGACCCTCCAGGACTCTTTCGCATTTTATTCCTCTTACAGCCTCGATTTCACCCCTTGTAACAGGCTGCTTATATGCTATTATGGCGAGCACCTCAAGAGCCGCCTGAGAAAGCTTCTTCTGTTTTGAAGGCGTGCAAAGCCGCTCTATATAATCGTATACATCCGGCGATGTTACAAACTGAAATGCCTTATTTATCTCTCTTATACGGATGCCTCTGCCTTGACTGTCATACTCCCCTTTTAGCTCGTTAAAGATGTCATAGGCTTCCTTGCTCGTTATGCCGAAAACATCTGCCGCAAGCTTTACATCAAGCGGCTCACCCCAGGTGAACATCATGGACTCAAATGCTGCTTTTATAACCTTATTGCTTGACATCTATGCATTTACCCCCTCTTCGCCAGCTGCTTTTATAAATATGGGCCCAAAATTCCTTTTTTGTGAAAGCTCGATATGATTCCATTTTGCCATTTCGAGTATAGATGAAAATGTTACGGCCGTATTATATCTGCTTTCATCCTCACGCAGTAAATCCGCAAATGTTATTTCCCCGCCTGTCGTATTATGCAAAAGAGCACGAATATATCGTATCTTCTGCTCTTCGGAAATCTTCTGTCTTTCTAATCTTGTATAGGTTTTTCTTATATCTTCAAGCTTTTGCTTCCTTCTCAAAAATAAGTTGAACGAGTTTACAAATTGATTTATATCCATCTTAAGATATTCGTCGGGCTTTTCAAGGAAGCACGTTATGTCCTCCTGAGGCTTTTCAAAGATTCGCATGTTATTTTTTTCCGCTTCCTCCATCGCCGCAGCCGCATTTTTAAACTTTTTATACTCTAAAATACGCTCGACAAGAGCCTCGCGTGGATCCGCAAGCTCGTCCACTTCCTCTCCAGAAATGGTTCTAGGTAAAAGCATCCTTGATTTTATCTCAATTAAAGCCGCAGCCAGTACGATAAACTCCGTCGCAACCTCTATTTCTTGTTTTTTCATCTGATCAATATATTGAATGTATTGATCTGTTATCTCTGATACTTTTATATCATAGATACTCATCCTGGCATTCTCAATAAGGTGCACCAAAAGATCGAAAGGCCCTTCAAATGTGCTTAATTTGACTTTATATACCATAAAAATTCTCTTTTCCTTTTCTATGGTAATTTTATCATAGCAAACAGCAGAGTTGCAATAAAAATAAAAAGATTCCCTATTGGTGCCAAAATTAGGAGGAAAATTGAAAAATTGCACTCCGGCTCAAGCCGGGCAATTTCTGTATGGCACCTTCCTGACATTTTTACCTAAATGTGGATAGGTGCGCAATCAAAAAGCCGACGGCTGCCCGTCGACTTTCTTTTTCTATTTATATGCTTTACGTATTGTCATGTTTTTTGTAGCGGTTATTTTCATCAGACTATGCGCCTGGCTGAACATACCCGTTTATGTTGAGATAATTATTTATTGCGTTATACGCACCCATTATTCGATTTGCATATGCCGTAGAGTGAGCCCCGCGGTTGACTTTTGCCGAACCTTGGTTATATGCGGATAACCCTTTAATCCAATCTCCATTGTATGCTGCTATTCTCTCACTGATATACATAGCACCAAAATCAATGTTTTTCTTTGCATTGTACAAATCTGTTTTCGAAAGGCCATAATTTGCCCCTGTTGCAGGCATTATTTGCATCATTCCGATAGATCCTCCTCCAGCTGTGGCTCCGGCGTTGAACGTGCTTTCCTTTTGAGCGAGTGCCATAAGTAATTTTGCATCTACCTTATATACTGTGGCCGCTCTTTTAAAGAGATGAACATATTCATTTGCCAATGTCCCCGTAATGCTAGGATTTGCATACCTGATATAAGTGGACAAACCCTTGTTAAGAGCTGCTTCCGACTTATTGCACAGGCTTTCGGCTGTGATACCTTCCTTTGTGCTTACTGTAACTCCATAATATGGATCGTAATAAATATCCCAATTAAATTTCTCATCCGTCGCAATAGCTCTCAGCGGAATATAGGTCACCTGCCCGTATGACAGTACAGGTTGTTCGCTCAAATCAAGCTCGTCGACGAAGAGCTTTGGTGCCTTTATGGCATCCGTTTCCTCCTCTTCCGTCTTATTTGCGTCGTAAGCAACAACCCTTGCTTCCGATACAACTTTAAGAGTAATGTCTTCGTTGTTGTTTTTCATCCAATTATCACTAATAGTATTTCTAGTCGAATCGGTTTTCAGTAGTTTTAATGTGCGGCTTTCCTTGTCCATTTCTGCAGAAAATCCACAGATTTCTCCAATTTCTGAAGTTAATGGAATATAGGTATTGTTGTTATATGTGATGAAGGGATATTGAAGATTGTAATTTATTATTTCTCCACCATTTATAACAATTTTTCCTACAAAAAAATCTCCTTGAACGTTTTCGTCAGCATAAATAGAAATTGATGAGAACAGTACCATGAGCAAGGTAAGCCACACAAAAATAAGCTTCTTTGCCATATTCAGTTTCTCCTCTTTTTCTTTTCCGTTTTATCAAAAAACGGTTTTCATCTAATTTTTATGACAAGAATATTATACCAGATGACAACAAAAAGTATACCGTTTTATTTTTTTTGGAAAATTCTAAAAAAATGAAACGTTGAAATTTAAGGCGCTCCCGGATTTATTTTCACATAACCCTCACAAAAAAATACAGCAAAAACCTACATTTTATTAAATATATTCTCCATTTTTAGGTTCAAAAATCTTTTATGTTTCAGTCCAAAAAATCTTTCATCAAACTTTATATATTGACATATCTTTTATTCAATATTATAATATCGATAATCACCATAGCGGAGGCGAAAAAATGAAAACTGAAACTAAAAAGCCCCATCTTTCAATTCAAGCATTCCAAAGGATGCCTTATTACCTTCAATACCTGAAAAAAATATTTGCAGAAGGAGCAGTTAATATTTCTTCGCGCTTGGTTGCGCAGCACTTTGGTTTCACGGAAATCCAAGTTCGTAAGGATTTTGCTGCCGTGAGCTCGGCTGCGGGAATTCCGAAGCACGGCTTTGATGTAAAGCAGCTTATCATCGACATTGAAGAATTACTTGGCTACCGCAATACAAATGAAGCGGTCCTTGTTGGCGCTGGTGCATTCGGCAGTACATTTTTCAAATGCGACAGCATCAAGGAATACGGATTGAGTATTGTGGCGGGCTTCGATATAAATAATGATATTGTAGGTAAACAAATTCATGGTAAGCCTGTATTCCACTCGTCTAAAATCAGCGAGCTTTGCAAGCGAATGCAAACGCATATAGGAATCATAGCAGTTCCTTCGGATCAAGCGCAGGAAGCATGCGACAAGCTTGTCGAAGGAGGAGTCCTCGCAATATGGAATTTTTCTCAGGTTCATCTATCGGTGCCCGAAGGCGTTCTCGTTCAGAATGAAAATATGGCAGTTTCCCTAGCCCTTCTTTCGAAGCACTTGCAGGACAAACTTAAAAAAGACGAGGTGATACCCAAATGAATACCTTATTTTTTAAATATGCCCTTGAAGTCGCCCGCACTAGCTCCATAACACATGCTGCGGAAAATTTATTTATTGCACAACCAAACCTGAGCAAGGCAATCAAGGAAGTAGAAAGAACTCTCGGATATAAGATATTCACAAGGACATCCAGAGGCGTTGTTCCAACTCAAAAAGGCTTACTCTTTCTTGAGCTTGCCGAGAAGATTATCACAAAGCTCAATGAGATCGAAGATATCGCTCAGGCTAACACCGAAAGTACACAAAGGATGCATATTTCGATTCCTAACAGTAATTTTATTACGGATGAGTTGACAATCTTCATGAATTCGCTGGATGCGTCAAAGCCTATAGATTTGCGCATAAAAGAAACGGATTCTATGCAAGCTATAATAGATGTTGCAGACGGAAAATCGGATATGGCTATAGTAAGACATAAGGTCATGTATGAAAAATACTTTGATGACTACATTTCCGAGAAAAAATTAACCTCTGATGTCTTATGCACATATAGCTATTGCGTATTGGTATCCCTCGGGAATCAGATTGCTACCAAAAAATCGCTCAAGCCCTCAGATTTGGAGTATTTAATTCAAATTTTGCACAGCGAAACATTTATACCTTATTTGGGCGAAAGCAAAGAAGAAGCCGAATTGGATACAGATCAATATATACGGATATATGAAAGAGCGACGCGTTTTGAGATGCTTTCCAGCATTCCCAACACCTTTATGATTTCGACCCCGATGCCCCCTAAAATTTTAAAAAGATACAACCTCGCTCAAATTCAATATGATTCACCGACAAACATATACAGAAAGCTGTTGGTTTATCAAACGGAGCACAACTTTACGCAATTGGAACAAAGATTTACTAACCACGTGCGTCAATACATAGATAAACCTGATATCCAAAACATACAATAACCTTACATATATTATACCTACGCAAAGGATACGAAAATGATATTTCAAATAATCTCAAATCCAACAAAAAAACCTGCAATGGATTTTTCGGCAATTCTCACTAAAAAGCTCAATAACCTAGGACACACCGTAATTTTTAACAATACCGCAACCGGGACGGTTCCCGATGTTACAATTGTCATCGGAGGCGACGGCACTATCCTCAGAAGGGTATCGACCTTGATAGAGCTTGGTGCCCCAATCCTTGCTCTTAACTTTGGTAATTGCGGCTACCTTACAACATGCGAGCCTACAAACACCGATGAATTAATAAGCAGAATCACATCCGGGGAATGCAGCTACGATGACAGAATTCTCTTAGAAGGGGAAGCTTTGTCGGGAGACGGCGCAAAAATACCTTTCATAGGTTTAAACGAAGCTGTTATTCACAGAGGAACGATTAGCCGTTCTCTATCTTTTACTATAAATATAAACGGCAATAGCATGGCCTCGTTTAATGCAGACGGTATCATTATCGCAACACCGACAGGCTCCACAGCTTACAATCTTTCGGCGGGCGGGCCTATCCTCATGCCAAGCTCAAGGGATATTCTTATTACGCCGATTTGTTCGAGCGGTCTTTTTCGCAACTCAATAGTTATGTCTGATATCGAAAGCATTAAAATATCAATAGCACCTCCAAACACGTTGGATGAAGGTGAGTTGCCTATTCTTACTGTAGACGGACGCGAAAAACATTATATATCCTTTGATAGCGAAGTTCTAATTCGTAGAGCTCAGGATACAATTCGAATATACAATACCAAAAGCGGTGATTTTTTAAAAAATTTAACCTATAGAATTGAGTAAAGTAAATGATTTACCCGCAAAAACTAAGACATGCTTTTGAATAGCTAATGCTATATCGATATTGCATTATTCATATTCTTTATTTATATTTCATTTCTCGTAATAATTGCTATACAATGTAATTAAACAAAACCAATATCTTTATTATAATTAAAAAGGAGACTTGTTAAAATGAAAGGATTTGCAATGCTATCAATCGGCAATACCGGTTGGATTGAAAAGGAACGCCCTGCTTGTGGATATCTTGATGCCATAGTTAAACCACTTGCTGTAGCTCCATGCTCATCAGACGTACATACAGTTTGGGAAGGCGCTTTGGGAGACCGTCACGATATGATACTCGGCCACGAAGCTGTCGGTGAAGTAGTCGAAGTTGGAAGCCTTGTTAAGGACTTCAAACCTGGTGATAAAGTTATCGTTCCTGCAATTACTCCTGATTGGGGCTCATTAGAATCTCAGGGGGGTTTTGCTATGCACTCTGGCGGCATGCTTGCCGGATGGAAATTCTCAAACTTTAAAGATGGTGTTTTCGCAGAATTTTTCCATGTAAACGAAGCTGATGCAAACCTCGCTCTCATGCCTGCAGGCATGGACGTTGCGGAAGCTTGCATGCTGGCAGATATGGTTCCTACAGGATTCCATGGCGTAGAGCTTGCAGACATTAAGTTTGGTGACGATGTTTGTATTATAGGAATCGGACCTGTAGGTCTCATGGGAGTTGCTGGCGCTGCATTACGCGGTGCATCTAACTTATACGCAGTAGGTTCCAGACCTACATGTATCGAAGCTGCAAAAGCTTATGGCGCTACCGAGATAGTAAACTATCGTAAAGGCGGTATCGTTGAACAGATTATGGATTTAACAAAAGGCAAGGGAGTTGACAAAGTAGTCATCGCCGGCGGTACTTCGGAAAAAACATTTGGTCAGGCTTTAGCTATTCTTAAGCCAGGCGGACGCATAGGTAATGTAAACTACCTAGGTTCCGGAGAAAACGTATTGATTCCTCGTCTTGACTGGGGTTGCGGTATGGGTCACAAAATTATCGCAGGCGGACTTATGCCGGGTGGAAGACTCAGAATGGAAAAACTCACATCATTAGTAACATCAGGTAGACTTGACTTATCCAGACTACTTACTCATAAATTTAACGGTTTTGATCACATGGAAGAATCTTTGCTTCTCATGAAGGATAAGCCAAAGGATCTTATTAAACCAGTAGTTATTATATAGGTTACAATCCTTAGCTATAAAACAAAAATTTGAAAAAGGCTGCAGCTGCAGCCTTTTTCAAATCCTTTATGATTATTAAATTTTTAACTATTACTGTTATTTATAAAATATAACAAATTTACGTGCCAATATGTTATAATGTATACATGTTTTACACCAAGGATGATTGTATGCTAGTTGTATGCATGTATACAATCTACATGTCTTTGAGAAATAATAAAAAGGGAGGCAACAAATGTATAAAATTTTAAAGAAAGCACCTCTAAATCCAAGTGTCACGATGATGGATATCGAGGCACCTTTTGTGGCAAGAAAGGCAGAGGCAGGACAGTTTATTATCTTAAGAGTAGATGAAGATGGTGAGCGTATACCTCTTACAGTAGCCGGATTTGACAGAGAAAAGGGATCGGTTAAGATCATTTTCCAGATTGTAGGTGCTACAACAGAAAAATTAAATCACAAAAAAGAAGGCGAATATATTCAGGACTTTGTAGGTCCTCTCGGTACTCCTACAGAAACAGAAGGCTTGAAAGATGTTTGTATCGTAGCCGGTGGCGTAGGCTGTGCGATAGCTCTTCCGGTAGCTCAAAAGTTGCATGACCAGGGTGCTCGTGTTACTACAATTATCGGCTTCCGTTCAAAGGACATCGTTATCCTTGAGGACGAATTCAGAAAAATTTCAGACAAGTTCATAGTAATGACAGACGATGGTACACACGGTCGTGAAGGTAACGTTGTAACTCCTCTCAAAGAACTGTTTGAGGCAGGTGAAAAATTTGACGAGATTATAACTATAGGACCTCTTATCATGATGAAATTCGTTGTTGAAGCTTGCAGACCTACAGGAATTCCTTGTAAGCTTTCGATGAACCCTGTCATGGTTGACGGAACAGGTATGTGCGGAGGATGTCGTCTCTCCCTCAATCAAAATGGTGAGAAGGTTACAAAGTTTGCTTGTGTAGACGGTCCGGATTTCAACGGATACGAAATAGATTTTGACGAAGCAATGTCACGTAATGCGATATATACGGGCTTCGAAAGACACGCACACGAAGAAACATGTAATTTATTCGCTAAGGAGGTAGAGTAAAATGTCTAAACCAAATATGAACCCTGTTAAAAATCCTATGCCGGCACAGGACCCAAAAGTACGTGCACACAACTTTAGCGAAGTAGCCCTCGGATATACTGCAGAAACCGCGGTTGATGAAGCGACTCGTTGTCTCGGCTGTAAAAATAAGCCTTGTGTTGCAGGTTGTCCTGTAAATATTGAAATTCCTGATTTTATTCAGAAAATTAAAGATGGAGATTTTGAGGCTGCTTATCAAGTAATAAGCGAAGACTCTTCCCTCCCTGCAGTATGCGGTCGTGTATGTCCTCAGGAATCACAATGCGAAAAAGTATGTATAAGAGGTATCAAGGGAGAACCTGTAGGTATCGGTCGTTTGGAACGTTTTGCTGCCGACCTTCATAACTCAGAAGTAACAGAAAAACCTGTAGTTGCAGCTGGTTCCGGTCGCAAGGTAGCTATCGTAGGTTCAGGCCCTGCAGGTCTTACATGTGCGGGCGACCTTGCAAGAAAAGGCTACAAGGTTACAGTCTTTGAAGCTCTGCACACAGCAGGCGGTGTACTTGTATATGGTATTCCTGAATTCCGTCTTCCTAAAGCTATCGTACAGAAGGAAGTCGACAACCTGATAGATATGGGTGTTGAAGTTAACACAAACATGGTTATCGGTAAAACACTTACTATAGACGAGCTGTTTGAAATGGGATACGAAGCCGTATTCGTAGGTTCCGGAGCGGGTCTTCCTATGTTCCTGGGAATCCCTGGTGAAAACTTTAAGGGCGTTTACTCAGCAAACGAATTCTTAACTCGTTCAAACTTAATGAAATCATATCGCGGCGACTCTAATACCCCTATTATGAAGGGTGGTCGTGTAGCGGTAATCGGCGGTGGTAACGTAGCAATGGACGCTGCTCGTACAGCTCTCAGACTCGGTGCAGATGAAGTTAACATCGTATATCGTCGTTCCGAAGCGGAACTTCCTGCTCGTCATGAAGAAGTTGAACACGCAAAAGAAGAAGGCGTTAATTTCAAAATACTGACAAACCCTGTTGAAATCTACGGATACAACAATCCTGATGACAGAAGAGATCCTAAGAATGGATTCGTAACTGGCATGAGATGCATAAAGATGGAACTCGGAGAACCTGACGAACAGGGCCGTAGACGTCCTATCGCTATTCCAGGATCCGAATTTGATATGGAAACAGATACAGTAATCGTAGCACTTGGTACTCTCCCAAATCCACTCATCAAGTCCACTACAAAGGGACTGGATGTAAACAAGCGCGGCGGTATCATCGTTGAAGAAGCTACAGGCTTAACCTCAAAAGAGGGCGTATTTGCAGGCGGAGACGTTGTAACAGGCGCAGCTACAGTTATTTCGGCGATGGGAGCTGGAAAAGTTGCAGCTACTGCTATCGACGAATATTTGAGCAAATAAAATTTTACCATTCAATACATCTAATCGGGGAGCGATTTTCACGCTCCCCGATTAGATAAAAATTTTGTTTTAGTCTTACAATAAATAATTCATAAGGAGTATTGTTTTGAAAGAATTTCTTAAATTAAATAAAGCATACTGTAAAAATTGCTACAAGTGTATACGCCACTGCCCGGTGAAATCAATGCGTTTCTCTGGAGATCAGGCTCATATACTTTCTGACGAATGCGTTCTTTGCGGACAATGCTATGTTTCATGTCCACAGAATGCAAGGGAAATAGTCGACACAACAGAAATTGTCAAAACAATATTGTACGACGATGCCCCTGTAATAGCCAGTGTCGCGCCAGCTTTCCCTTCATTTTTTGAAGGCGTTGGATTTGAATCCCTTCGCAAGGGACTGATTGCTCTCGGCTTTAAGGATGCCGAGGAAACCGCAGTTGCTGCTACTAATGTTAAGAAAGAATATGAGCGAATGATTGCGGAAAAAGAGCAGAGCGTAATAATTACCTCCTGCTGCCATTCCGTCAACCTACTCGTACGTAAATATTTCCCACAAATCGCATATATGCTTGCACCGGTTTATTCTCCTATGATCGCTCACAGCATCATTTTAAAGGAACGTTACCCGGATGCAAAAACAGTATTCATAAGCCCTTGCGTTTCAAAAAAAGAAGAAGCGGAAGAAAGTGCTGTCGATGCGGTTATTACCTTTGATGAGCTTGCGAAGATGTTTGAAGCTGCGAACATTGAGCTAGAGCCATCATCGGATTACCCACCTGACTACAAGGAAGAAAGCAAAACACGTCTCTTCCCTACTGTCGGTGGAATTATAAGATCCATGAATATGCCAAACAAAGATTATCTTAAAATTACAATTGACGGGATAGACAATTGTGTTGCCACCCTTGAGGATATTGCAAATGGCACTATGAAGAATTGCTTTATTGAAATGTCCGCATGCTTGGGGAGCTGCATCCGCGGTCCTCTTGTGAGAAAAAAGCAAAAGTCCTTTATCCACCATTTTCATGAGGTTATATCTTCTGCAGGAAAGAAAGACTTTAATGTTCCCTCTGTTCCTTCAGAGGTTCTGCGTAGAGAGCAAGAATACATACCTATTGATGTAATGCCGACTCCTTCTGAAGCGGAAATTATCGAGATTCTTAGGAAGACCGGAAAGATAAAGCCCGAAGATGAGCTTAATTGCGAAAGTTGCGGATATAATACCTGTCGAGAAAAAGCTATTGCAATTTATCAAGGCAAAGCGAACGGAGATATGTGTCTTCCATATTTAATGGGAAAAGGCGAAAGATTTACAAGCAACATACTGCAGCAGACTTCGAACGGAATTTTAGTTGTCAATGAAAATATGGAGGTTCAAGAGATTAACTATGCTGCCATGAGAATGCTCCGCGTTACTTCAAAGGCAGATGTGCTCGGCGGACAGCTCGTGAGAATTTTAGATCCTCTTCCTTTCTTAAGTGTACTCAGAAATGGAAGTCCTTTTGAAAACCAGCGTACATATTATGCAGACATTCAAAAATATTTATCCTTGTCAATTGTTCACGATAAAGCGTCCTCTATTCTGACGGCTGTTATTAGAGATGTTACCTCAGAGGAAGAAGAACGAGTAAAGAGACAAGATATCAATCGCAGAACAGTTGAAACCGCAGACAAGGTTGTAGATAAACAGATGAGAATAGTTCAGGAAATTGCATCATTGCTCGGTGAAACTGCCGCTGAAACTAAAATCGCACTTACTAAGCTGAAGGAGTCTATCGAATATGAAAAAGACTAATCTTTGTGCAGACATCGGATGCACGAGCTTAACAAAAGCAGGAGAACAAGCCTGCGGCGATCACTTTCAAATAGTCGAACAGCAAGGAGAAAATTCTCTTGTCATTGTTATGGCAGACGGACTTGGCAGTGGTATAAAGGCAAGCATATTATCAACCCTCACCGCCAGAATTCTTTCAACCATGGCTGCCGAGGGACTAAGCCTTGAGGAATGTGTAAATGCTATTTCTGCAGCACTGCCGATATGTTCAGTCAGAGGCGTCGCATATTCTACATTTACCATAATTTATTTTATAAATTATGAGTTGGCCCAGATTGTTCAATACGACAGTCCTCGTATTATACTGTTGCGAGACGGTAAAAATCACGAAATCCCCTATACCGAACATTATCTGAGCGGCAAGAAGATATTACGTTCCAATATTTATTTAAAAAAGAATGATATCTTTATTGCGATGAGTGATGGAGTCGAACATGCAGGTCGTGGGAATATATATAATTTTTCATGGAAACGGGACGATATTATAAAATTTATGGAGACCTTCCCTTCCGTCGGTTTTTCCGCCAAAACACTTACAACCCTTCTTATCAAAGAAGTCGATAAACTTTACGGAGGTGAGCCGGCCGATGATGCTACGGTATGTACGGTTCATATACGAGAAAGAGTCCCTATGAATTTAGTATTTGGTCCTCCTGCAGATCATAACGACGACCAAAAAATTATGTCCCTATTCTTCGCGAAGGAAGGAAAGCATATCGTTTCCGGAGGAATTACCTCTAAAATTGCAGCAAGATATCTTGGGAAACCAATAAAAATCAATGCAAAAATAGAGGACCCCGAAATCCCTCCTACCTCAACAATAGAAGGTGTAGACCTTGTGACCGAGGGTATCATAACATTGAGCCGTGTCCTTCAATACGCAAAGAATACAATTGATGACAATAAAGATTTTGAAAAATGGGGCTATGGTTTTGATGGAGCTTCTCAAATATCAAGATTACTGTTTGAGGAGGCGACGGACATTAACTTCTTCATCGGGCAGGCTGTGAATCCTGCACACCAAAAGCCAGGATTGACCTATAATTTTAACATCAAGAAGCGCCTTGTGGAAGAGTTGTCGGAATGCTTGAAAAAGATGGGCAAAAGAATAAAAGTTATCTACTTTTAGGGCAGCTAACAAAACCTTTTAGGTATACACTTTTCTCAATATTTTTAAACATCTTTTTAAAATATTTTTATAATTGTTGCCTTTCACAATTTTTAGCTTGTTTTCTTACATATATTAGGATATAGACACTGAATTTTTTTGAATATTTTGAAAAATTTTAGAGTCTATATCTTTTTTTGTTCTTTTTTTGTAACTATTTTGCTTTTCGACCGTTCTGTTTGACATAAATAATTGCCGTGCTATAATATCGATGTAAACCTATAGAGATTATTTCATAAGAAATGAAAGGAGATTTTTATGGCTAAGGATTGCACGACCTGCGTGGAAACACAAGAAAAACAGGAAAAGTTGCACAAGGTTATCGCTGAACATAAGGGTACCCGTGGTGCTTTGATCCCTGTTCTGCACGAAGCACAGGAAATTTATGGCTACCTTCCAATGGAAGTACAATTAGAAATCGCTAATGGATTGGACGTACCTCTTGCAGAGGTATATGGTGTAGTAAGCTTCTACACAAGATTTAGTATTAACCCAAAAGGCAAGTATCTGGTAAATGTATGCATGGGTACTGCTTGTTATGTTAAGGGCGCTGGACTTATCCTCGAGAAATTAAAGGAAGCTCTTGATCTCGATGTTGATGAGTGCTCAGAGGATGGCAAATTCTCTTTGGAAGCATGCAGATGTATAGGTGCATGTGGACTTGCCCCTGTAATGACTATCAATGAGGATGTTTACGGAAGACTTGTTCCAGAAGATGTAGTAGGAATCATTGAGAAGTATAAAAACTTATAAAATACGGAGGTGTAGTAAACATGTATAAAACAATAGCAGATATACACGCTATCAGAGAAGCCAAAAAAGCTGATTTAATGATTCGTGTCGACGAAAACGCAGCACCTTCGGCAGAAGGCGGCAGAATGCACGTTCTCGTATGCGCCGGTACAGGTTGTGTGTCTTCAAGTTCCGTAAAGATTATTGAAAAGCTTACGGATATGGTTCACAAGAACAAGCTTGAAGATGAAGTAAAAATTGTAAAAACAGGTTGTTTCGGTCTTTGTGCCGAAGGCCCTATCATGATGATTTACCCTGACCATGTAATGTACACAAGGGTAGAGATTTCAGACGTTGATGAAATTTTCAACACACATATTATCGGCGGACAGGCTGTAAAAAGACTTCTTGCCGGTGATTCCGAAAAGAAAGACGCGCACAACGCTTTAGGCAGTCTTGAGTTTTTCTCAAAACAGCTCAGAATTGCACTCAGAAACTGCGGAGGCATTAACCCTGAGTGTATTGATGAGTACATAGCAAAAGACGGCTACTTAGCATTGGAAAAAGCACTTACTGAGATGACCCCTGCTGGAGTTATAGACGTTGTCAAGGCTTCTGAAATCAGAGGACGTGGTGGTGCCGGATTCCCTACAGGACTCAAATGGTCATTTGCAGCTCCACAGGTTTCCGATCAGAAATATGTTGCTTGTAACGCTGACGAAGGTGACCCAGGCGCATTCATGGACCGTTCAGTTCTTGAAGGCGACCCTCATTCAATTATAGAAGCAATGGCTCTTGCCGGTTATGCAATCGGAGCAAACCAAGGCTATGTTTATGTAAGAGCTGAATACCCTATCGCTGTTCAAAGACTAGGTATTGCTATAGAACAAGCTAAGGAATATGGCCTTCTCGGAAAAAATATATTAGGAACAGGCTTTGACTTTGACCTCGACATTAGACTCGGTGCAGGCGCATTCGTATGCGGTGAAGAAACTGCCCTCATTACATCGGTAGAAGGAAGAAGAGGAGAACCAAAACCAAGACCTCCATTCCCTGCTGTAAAAGGTCTTTTCGGAAAGCCAACAGTACTCAACAACGTAGAAACACTTGCAAACATTCCTGTAATCCTTCTTAAGGGAGCGGATTGGTTCAAGTCCATGGGTACTGAAAAATCAAGAGGAACAAAAGTATTCGCAGTAGGCGGCAAGATTAATAACGTTGGTCTTGTTGAAATCCCTATGGGAACTACTCTTCGCGAAATTATATATGACATCGGCGGCGGTATCCCTGGCGGCAAAGCATTTAAAGCTGCTCAAACAGGTGGCCCTTCCGGCGGATGTATCCCTGCAAGCCATCTCGATACACCAATCGATTATGACTCACTCATGGCTATAGGCTCAATGATGGGTTCCGGCGGTCTTATCGTAATGGACGAAGAAAACTGTATGGTAGACATTGCTAAATTCTTCCTTGAATTTACAGTAGATGAATCATGCGGGAAATGTCCTCCTTGCAGAATCGGTACTAAGAGAATGCTCGAATTGCTCGAAAGAATAACTCAGGGCAAAGCTTCTCCTACAGCTATCGAAGATTTGGAAGAACTCGCTAAATCCATCAAGGCTTCATCGCTTTGCGCTCTTGGTCAGACAGCACCAAACCCTGTACTTTCAACGTTGAAGTATTTCAGAGATGAATATGTTGCTCACATTGATGAAAAGAGATGCCCTGCAGGTGTATGTAAAGATCTCCTTGAGTTCTCTATTCTTGAGGATAAGTGTATTGGATGTAGCGCTTGTGCAAGAAAATGTCCAGTAAACGCTATTTCAGGCGAAATAAAGTCACCTTATACGATTGATACAGCAGCATGCATCAAGTGTGGTGTATGTATGGATACCTGTAAGTTTGGTGCTATTATAAAGAAATAAAGAAGGAGCGTAGATAAGAGATGAATAATATAAATATCACTATTGACGGTATAAAAACTGCCGTCCCTGCCGGTTATACGATTCTTCAAGCCGCTAAGGAACTGGGAATCTATATTCCGACGCTATGCTACCTGAAGGATATAAATGAAATCGGTGCTTGCCGTATATGCGTAGTAGAAGTTAAAGGAGCTAAGGCTCTTGCTGCTGCTTGTATGTTCCCAGTAAGTGAAGGAATGGAAATTCTTACACATTCACCTAAGGTAATGGCTGCAAGAAGAGCTACTCTCGAACTTATTCTTTCAAATCACCCTGCAAACTGCCAGATTTGTGACAGAAGTACAAATTGCGAATTACAGGCAGTTACCAAAAAACTCGGTGTTAGAGAGATTCGTTTTGAAGGTGAAAGTATTCATGCCGATATCGACGAAGGAATATCTATCGTTAGAGATAATAACAAATGTATCCTTTGCAGACGTTGCATAGCTGTTTGTAAAAACATTCAGACTGTAGGTGTTATAGATGCAGTCAACAGAGGTTTCAATACAACGATTGCTTCACCTTTTGAAATGCCGCTCGGAGAAACTCCTTGCGTAAACTGCGGACAGTGTATCGTTGCATGCCCTACAGGAGCACTTAGAGAAAGAAGCCATACGGATGACGTTTGGGCTGCAATCGCAGATCCTGACAAATATGTTGTAGTACAGCCTGCTCCTGCAGTAAGAGCTGGCCTTGGAGAAGAATTTGGTTATCCAATCGGAACTCCTGTAACAGGCAAAATGGCTACAGCACTTAAGAGACTTGGGTTTGACAGAGTATTCGATACGGATACAGCTGCTGACCTTACTATCATGGAAGAAGGAACAGAGCTTCTTAACAGGATTCAGAACGGTGGAACTCTTCCACTAATCACTTCATGCTCACCAGGATGGATCAAATTCTGCGAGCATAACTATCCTGAAATGCTTGTAAACCTTTCATCATGCAAATCTCCTCACGAAATGTTTGGAGCAGTTATAAAGTCATATTTTGCTGAAAAAGAAGGTATCGATCCTGCGAAAATTGTAACAGTATCAGTTATGCCTTGCACAGCAAAGAAGTTCGAAGCACAGCGTCCTGAGCTTGGAAAAGATGGTCATGCAGACGTAGATTACGTTATCACTACTCGTGAATTTGCCCAGATGGTTAAAGATGCTGGTATTGATTTCCGTTCACTCGAAGACAGCGATTTTGACAATCCATTCGGAAATGCTTCAGGTGCCGGAGTTATCTTCGGTGCTACAGGCGGCGTAATGGAAGCTGCTCTCAGAACAGTTGCAGACATCCTTAACGGAAATTCAGGTACTGATATTGACTTCGAAGCTGTAAGAGGTGTTGACGATATTAAAATCGTTGAAGTTGAAGCTGGCGGAATGAAAATCAGAGCTGCTGTTGCACATGGTCTTGGAAACGCAAGAAAGCTTATCGAAAAGGTGAAATCAGGCGAAGAAGAGCTTCATTTCATCGAAATCATGGCTTGCCCTGGCGGATGCGTAACAGGTGGCGGACAGCCGGTACAGCCTGCATCAGTTACAAACTGGATAGACCTCAGAGCTGAAAGAGCAAAAGCCATATATTCGGAAGACAAGAATGCACCTATTCGTAAGTCACACGAAAACCCTGCTATCACAAACCTTTATAAGGATTACTTTGATGAGCCGGGTTCACATAAGGCACATGATTTGCTGCATACACACTATGTTGCAAGAGGAAAATATCAATAGTATAAAAATCTCATAATATAGATAGCGGGTGCCTTCGGGCGCCCGTTTCTAATAATTGAATTTATTCGGGTAATATGCTGACAGCAACAAAGTACTTTATTTAAAAGAAAGAGGTAAGATACAATGAAGAAAAATTTGTCACTATTCCTCATACTTGTTCTGACCTTGTCACTTTTGGCAGGTTGCGGTAATGCCGGTACAAGTGGCGACGGAGATGTAACCTCCCCTATTAAGGTATCCGCTCTAAACGGTCCGACAGGTGTAGGTCTTGCTCCTCTAATGGAGGACGAACGTTTTGAAGTTACCGTATACCAATCACCAGACGAAATCACGGGAAAAATAATCACCGGCGAAACGGATATCGCAGCGATACCTTCTAACCTTGCTCCCGTTCTTTACAACAAAACAGAAGGCGATATTGTAATACTATCGACTATTACAATGGGAGTTCTTTATTTGGTTGATAATCAAACTACGGAATCTGCAATAAGCGACTTCTCGGATCTTGATGGAATGAACGTAATTGCATCTGGTAAAGGCGGAGTTCCTGAATATGTTATGCAGAAATTAATCGAGGAAAACGATATAGATGTCAACATTGAATGGCTTGGTAACCATACAGATGTAATGATGAAGATGAAATCTTCTGCCGAAAGAACCGTCGCTCTTCTTCCTGAGCCGATGGTAACTATTATGCAGTCAAGCGATGTCGAGAGCAAATATACCGTCCTTGATGTAAATTCAATGTGGAAAGATGCTACCGGAGAGCAGCTTCCTATGGGCGTTCTTGTGGCTCAAAAAAGCTTTGTTGAAGAAAGAGCCGATGACCTTAATATATTCTTGCAAAACGCAGATTTGTCCGTTAAAACGGTAAATGAAGCCAGCGATGATACCTTAAATTTATTAGTAGAAAAGAACTTCTTCAAGTCTGCCGATATAGCTAATGCTGCAATACCAAATTGTAACATCGTATTTTATACCGATGATTCCTATATCCCAGGGCTTAAAACCTTATTTAGAATATTGTTTGAAATAAATCCAAAAGCACTGGGTGGTGCTCTTCCTGACAGCGAGATTTACTATACACACTAGTTTTTATTTGGAGTGAAATTTAACAATGCGCAAACTTTTATTAAGAGCAACGATCGTCGTTCTATTTTGGATTATATTGTGGAGCTTGGCTGCTTATTTTATAAGCAGCCCTTTGCTCTTGCCTTCTCCCGTAGACACCTTCTTGGCATTTCTAAATCTCATCGTAAGCATTGAATTTTATTACGATGTAGCAGCTACTTTTTGGCGCTGTTTAATAGGAATGCTGCTGTCCTCTTGTTTTGGTATTCTCACGGCAATATTGTCTTACATAAGCAAAACGTTTAGATCTATAATATCCCTGCCTGTCAACTTTTTAAAGGCGGTCCCGGTTATGGCTGTAATTATATATGGCCTCATCCTTCTAAACGCAAACAATGTCCCGATCATGGCTTGTTTTTTGATGTGCTATCCTGTCGTCCATACAAATATACTTGCGGGACTTGATTACCTTGATGATGAGCTTCTTGAGATGAGCAAACTCTATGATTTTCCAAAAAAGACGGTGCTTCGCTATATTTATCTCCCCTCCCTACTTCCGCAAATAAAAGCTTCTGTAAGCCTGATGGCAGGCCTTTCATGGAAGTCTGTTATTGCTGCGGAGATTCTCTCCGTCCCTGCTTTTTCTATGGGGTACAGGCTTTTGGAGGCGAAAATATACATTGAAACCGATATACTTTTTGCTTGGATAATTGCCATAGTTGGACTTAGTCTTATCTTTGAAAAATCAATAAGCGTGCTCGTTGGGAAATTTGATATCAAAGAATACTCCGGAAGTAAAATCTTCCACATTGGCACTCATCACCTTGAAAATTCGGAAATATCGCCTATTAGCAAGATTGATTCTCTCCCGGAAGTAAAGCTTACCCAAGTCAACAAACGTTATGGTGACAAGGAAGTCCTTAAAAATTTTTCTATGACTTTTGAGGCGGCAAGTATTACAGCAATTATGGCTCCCTCCGGCAAAGGTAAAACGACAATTTTACGTTTGATAACCGGCCTTGAATCTCCGGATTCAGGTTCAATTACAATAACGCCTCCCCATTCTAAGCTCTCCTGTCTCTTTCAAGAGGATAGGCTTTTGCCGTGGCTGAATGTATTTGACAATATGGCCGTAGCACTCAATAATCAAAGCATTGATTCCGATAAAGCTGCGGCATTAATTTACGATATGGCAGAAAAGCTCGAAATATCTGAAGCTCTGCATAAGCTTCCCCTGCAGCTTTCCGGCGGTATGAAGCACAGAGTTGCAATAGGAAGGGCCCTTTTACGCAATGCCGAGGTATTAATCCTGGACGAGCCGTTCCGTGGCCTGGATGCAGAGCTAAAGCTACGCTTAGCGGAGAGGCTCAAGCCATACCTATCAAGCCGCACCTCGATTATCATAACGCATGATAACGAAAATGTTCGGAACTTTGCGGATTCAGTTGTAACCATATGAAATAATACGTCAAGCACAATATGATAAATCATTGCTCAATAAATCCTTATAATCAAAAACCCGGCATTGCCGGGTTTTATTTTGACCTTAATATTTATTTTCCATGGTATGCTTTGAGATAGATTTCTTTTAATTCTTTAATTAGTGGATACCTTGGATTCGCGCCCACACGCTGATCGTTAAACGCATTTGCGGTCATCTCATCGAGCGTTGCCATAAAGTCCGCTTCTTTAATGCCATATTCCTTTATATTCTTCTTAATTCCTACTCTTTCCTTGAGCTTAGCAATCTCAGCAATCAGCTTATCTAAAACTTCCTCATCAGTCTCACCTTGCAATCCCATAACGCGTCCTATTTCTGCATATCTTGCAGCAGCCTTAGGATAAGGATACAGAGGTGATGTTGCAAGCTTAGTAGGAGCCGGATCTGCATTGTACTTCATAACGTGCTCTATCATGAGAGCATTTGAAATACCCAAAGGTAGGTTGTAGTATGCACTAAGCTTGTGCGCCATAGAATGCGATATGCCCAGAAGCGCGTTAGCAAATGCCATACCTGCATTCGTTGATGCATTCGCCATCTTTTCTCTTGCTTCGATATCAGCCGGCCCATTTTCATAAGCTCTCGGTAAATATTCGAAAATATTCTTAATAGCAACAAGTGCAAGCCCATCGGTATAGTCTGTAGCCATAATAGATGCATATGCTTCTATCGCCTGAGCTAAGGCACCTATGCCACACTCGCGTGTGAGGTTTTTGGGCTGATTCATTAAGAAATCCGTGTCCACTATAGCCATATCAGGCATCAGGTCAAAATTAACGATTGCCCCGGTTATACCTGCTTCAGCATCTGTGATAATAGCAAAAGGAGTAACTTCTGCACCTGTTCCTGAAGATGTAGGGATAGCCACAACCATTGCCTTTTCCCCTAACTTAGGGAATGTATGTACACTCTTTCCAATGAATCCCATAGACAAATCTTCAAAATTACAATTAGGTTGTTCGTACATAAGTCTCATTATTTTGACCGCATCTATTACCGAACCACCACCCAAGGCTATGATTACATCGGGCTCGAACAAGCGAATCTGCTCAACACCCTTTTCAGCTGATGCAATTGTTAATTTATCAGTAAGCTCATAGAAGCAGGAGTGTCTGATTCCCATTTCATCGAGTGCTTTTGTAAGAGGAGCTGTATATCCCTTATTAAAAAGATTTTTATCCGTTACAATAAATGCTCTCTTTCTTTTGTAAACGGCCTTCAAGTCGCTGATTCCAGAAGCTAGACAACCTCTTTTATAATAAACCTTTTCAGGCATTCTAAAGCAAAGCATATTATCTCTCCTCTCGACAACGGTTTTTATATTTACTAAATCCATAGCACCTATGTTGTGCGATTTCGAGTTGCCGCCGTAAGAACCACATCCCAATGTTAGTGACGGTGCAAGTCTGAAGTTATATAGTCCGCCTATTGCTCCGTGAGAAGCCGGAGAATTGACCAGTATTCTACAGGTCTTCATTCTATCATAATATTTGGAGAGCTTTTCTTCCTCTGTCACTGCGATATGTGCTGAAGCTGTATGACCATAACCACCATCCGCTATGAGCTTCTCCGCTTTATTGAGCGCATCGTCAAAATCCGGTGCCATATAAAGCGCGAGCACTGGTGAGAGCTTCTCATGTGCAAAAGGCTCATCGAGCTCAACAGATTGAACTTCCCCAATGAGTATTTTTGTATTTTCGGGTACGCTAAACCCTGCTAATTCTGCAATTTTATATGCTGGTTGCCCTACAATTTTTGGATTTACGGTGCCAGCCTCTGTAAGGATCATCTTTCTGAGGCTTTCCGTCTCTTTTTCATTAAGAATATGGCAGCCCTTTGCAGAGAATTCATCTCTAACCGCCTTATATATGGATTTATGCGCAATTACCGCTTGCTCAGAAGCGCAAATTACGCCGTTATCAAAGGTTTTTGAATGTATGATTGAATACACGGCACTCTTTATGTCGCAAGTTTCATCCAATATTACAGGAGTATTCCCAGCACCTACACCAATCGCCGGCTTGCCTGAAGAATATGCTGCCTTTATCATGCCTGGTCCACCCGTTGCAAGTATTATGTCGCTTTCTTTCATAAGTGCATTTGAAAGTTCAATAGACGGGTTTTCAATACAACCGATGATCCCTTGGGGGGCTCCTGCACGTACTGCAGCCTCATTCATAAGGCGAGCAGTTTCCATAGTACTGTTCTTCGCTCTCGGATGTGGGCTTATCATGATAGCATTTCTTGTCTTAAGACATAATAGTATCTTAAATATAGTTGTTGAAGTTGGGTTTGTGGTCGGTATTACAGCCCCAACAATCCCCATAGGCTCGGCAATTTTCTTAATTCCGTTAATAGGGTCATCTTCGATAACTCCACATGTGTTCAAATCACAGTAAGCATTGTAAATAAACTCGGCGGCATAATGGTTTTTAATTACCTTATCCTCCATTATTCCCATTCCCGTTTCTTCTACTGCTAGGCCGGCAAGTTCTATTCCTGCCTTGTTGGCTGCCATAGCTGCTTCAAAAAAAATCTTATCAACCTGTTCCTGGGTAAAAGAAGCAAATATTTTCTGTGCTTCTCTCATCTCAGCAAGCTGGTTTCTAAGATTATCCAATGGGTTAATGGTGTCGGTTACTTCTGCAACTGTCTTTTCAATCACCATTTCAAAATTCTCCTCTTTGATTTTATTTTGTTATTTTAGCTTTTAATAAAAAATGTTGTTAATAGTTTAACACGATCGGAATATTAAAGCAACCATTTAATTAATTTTTTAACAATATAGTGCTATATTATAAGACAAAAACTGACAGATGAGATTTAATCATCTGTCAGTAAAAATATATATTTTGTTATACAAGAGCTCTATCATAATTGAAATAGAGCAAGTATTTTATTTAAGGCTTTCAGCTACTTTTAAGCGAGCCTCTGCCCATTTGAGCTTAGCTCTCGCCTGCGCCAACTTTTCAACATCAGCATCAGTGTTACAATTGCTTTCGTTGATAGAAATGTAAGACTCTGCTTCCGCTTTATCTTTTTCAGCGTCTTCAACGTCAATATCTTCAGCTCTTTCAGCAAGGTCCGTATAAACAACAACGTAGTCCTTCACATCTATATAGCCTTTTGATATCGCCGCCCACTTCACATCCTTTTCTTCCGACTCTTGAATACGCATAACTCCTGTGTCCAGAAGTTTACACGCCCATGAGTGACCTGCCATGAATCCCTCTTCGCCCAAAAGGGTTCTGACAACCACCATTTCAATTTCGCCGCTGTAAAACAGCTCTGACGCTGTTATTACTTCAAGTTTAAAGGTATTAGCCATTTTTGCTGTTAAACCTTTCTATTACTTCCTCAATACCGCCTGCAAATAAGAACATTGATTCCGGTATATTATCGTATTTACCTTCGAGGATTTCCTTAAAGCCTCTGATAGTTTCCTTCAGTGGCAAATATTTACCTTCCATACCAGTAAACTGTTCAGCTACAGAGAAAGGCTGAGACAGGAATCTCTGAATCTTTCTTGCTCTGGATACAGTCAGCTTGTCATCGTCGGAAAGCTCATCCATACCGAGGATAGCGATAATGTCTTGAAGTTCGTTATATTTTTGCAGTACCTCTTGTACGCCTCTGGCTGTGTAATAATGTTCCTCGCCAAGAATAAGCGGATCCATTATTCTCGATGATGATGCGAGAGGGTCTACAGCCGGATAAATACCGAGCTCCGTGATCGCACGAGAAAGTGTAGTTGTGGCGTCAAGATGGGCGAAAGTTGTAGCAGGGGCAGGGTCTGTCAAGTCATCCGCAGGCACATAAATAGCCTGAATCGATGTGATCGAACCTTTCTTTGTTGATGTGATTCTTTCCTGCAACGCACCCATTTCGGTTGCCAGTGTAGGCTGATATCCTACGGCAGAAGGCACACGTCCAAGCAAAGCCGATACTTCTGAACCTGCCTGTGTAAATCTGAATATGTTATCGATGAAGAGAAGTACGTCCTGTCCTTCCTCATCTCTGAAATATTCTGCCATTGTTAGCCCCGTTAGAGCAACTCTCATTCTTGCTCCAGGTGGCTCGTTCATCTGACCGAATACCATGGCGGTCTTATCAATTACGCCGGATTCAATCATTTCATAATAAAGGTCATTACCTTCTCTTGTACGTTCGCCTACACCCGCGAATACGGAGATACCTCCGTGCTCTCTTGCGATGTTTGCGATAAGTTCCTGTATAAGTACTGTCTTACCAACGCCTGCACCTCCGAAGAGTCCTACTTTACCACCCCTTGTATAAGGCGCGATTAAGTCGATTACTTTTATTCCTGTTTCGAATATTTGTGCAGTTGTGTCCTGTTCTTCGAATGTTGGTGCCAATCTATGAATTGAATGTCTCAAATCCGTAGGGACTGGACCCTTGTCGTCTATTGTTTCGCCGATTACATTGAAAAGTCTTCCGAGGACTTCTTTACCTACCGGTACTGAAATGGGCGCACCCGTATCGGTTGCTTCCATTCCTCTTTTAAGACCGTCGGTAGAGGATAACGCGACACAGCGCGCTACGTCGTCACCTGTATGTTGAGCTACTTCAGCAACGATAAGCTTTCCCTCATGATTAATGTTAATCGCGTTGTTCAATTCCGGCATAGCATCAGCACTGAACTTTATGTCTAATACAGGTCCTATGATCTGATGTATTTTACCTTTGTTCATTTCTTCCTTTTCACCTCCGGTTGTATATTAGTTTTGAGCCTGAGTGCCCGATACAACTTCGATAATCTCGTTCGTTATAGAGGCCTGTCTTGCTCTGTTATAGAATAAGGAGAGCTTGTCGAGCATTTCTCTCGCATTGTCCGTAGCATTTTCCATAGCTATACGCCTAGCGGCATGTTCGCATGTTGCGGATTCTATAACTGCTCCGAATAAAACAATTTCCACATATTTAGGAACAAGGTAACCGAACACGTCCTCGATTGAAGGCTCGTATTCTACCTGATTCGCCATTTTCGGCATTTCCTCCGATTGGATATCGCCTGCTGCAGCGAACTGCTCCGATCTGAATGGTAAAAGCTGAACCGTCTTTGGCTTCTGTTCCAAATTGTTTACAAAAGATGTATAAATTAATACGATTCTGTCTATTTCTCCATCCTCGTACTGTTTAAGAATAGGTGCGCTGATTTCAACAACGTCTTTAAAAGTGATGATTTCAGGAGGCTCCATATATGAACCTATGATTTCTCTTTCTCTTTTCTTGAAATAGTCTCGGCCTTTTGAGCCTATCGCTACAAAGACAGCTTCTTCTTTTGCATCGTTAACAAGGTTGTGTTCCGTTTCTTTAATTACGTTTGCATTAAATGAACCGCATAACCCTTTGTTCGATGAAATTATTATATAGCAAGTCTTTTTTATCTCTCTGTTGCCTTCGATATACCTATCCGGAACTTCCTTTGTATTGCTGAAAATTTCTTCCATAGACCCGGTAATGAAATGGAAATACTCTGTTGTTTTATCAAAGGTGGTTTTTGCTTTTCTAAGCTTCGCAGCTGATACAAGCCTCATCGCACTGGTAATATGCTCAGTGGAGTTGATACTCTTGATCCTTCGCTTGATATCCTGCATGTTATTAGATGCCATTTGGGCTTACACCCCCTTTATATACCTAAGTATTCTTTCTTATATTCCGCTATCGCCTTCTTTAGTTCTTCTTCCGATTCCTCAGACAGAACTCCTGTCTCGTGAATCGTTCTTTTTACGTTTGGATACTGTGTATCGGCGTATTCATAAAGGCCCTTTTCGTAGTCTTTAATCTTTTCAACCGGAACATCAGCAAGGAATCCATTAGACGCAGCATATATAATCATAACCTGATGAGCTATATCAAGCGGCTGATACTGTCCCTGCTTCAAAACTTCCATAAGAACTAAACCGTGGTCGAGTCTTGCTTTTGTATCCTTGTCTACGTCCGAACCGAACTGCGCAAAGCTGGCAAGTTCTCTATATTGTGCTAGTTCAAGCTTAATCTTGCTTGAAACCTTCTTCATTGCTTTTATCTGAGCGTTACCGCCTACACGAGATACCGAAATACCTGCGTTTACAGCCGGACGTTGACCTGAGAAGAAGAGTTCACCTTCAAGGAATATCTGTCCGTCAGTAATTGAAATAACGTTCGTCGGGATATATGCAGATACGTCACCTGCCTGAGTCTCGATTATAGGAAGTGCTGTAATCGATCCTCCTCCAAGCTTGTCTGAGAGCTTAGCTGCTCTTTCAAGAAGTCTTGAATGCAAGTAGAAAACGTCTCCCGGATAAGCTTCTCTCCCTGGAGGTCTTCTAAGAAGTAATGACATCGCTCTGTACGCTACCGCATGCTTTGATAAGTCATCATAAACGATAAGCACGTGCTTGCCTTTATTCATAAAGTATTCGCCCATAGTACATCCGGCATAAGGAGCGATGTACTGTAATGGAGCTACGTCTGATGCTGTTGCGGATACAATTATAGTGTAATCCATAGCATCTTTGCCTTCAAGAGTTTGTACCAGCTGCGCAACTGTTGACTTTTTCTGTCCGATAGCTACATAGATACAAATAACATCTTTGCCCTTTTGGTTGATGATTGTATCGATAGCTATAGCTGTCTTACCAGTCTGTCTGTCGCCGATGATGAGCTCTCTTTGTCCTTTGCCGATAGGGATCATTGAGTCGATCGCTTTAATACCGGTCTGAAGTGGTTCATGTACTGATTTTCTGGAAAGAACGCCAGATGCTACACGCTCTATCGGGCTTGTATCTTCTGCTTTAATAGGTCCTTTTCCGTCTAAAGGCTGTCCAAGCGGGTCTACAACCCTGCCTATAAGTGCTTCACCTACAGGAACTTGTACTACTCTTCCTGTTGGCTTTACAATATCGCCTTCTTTAATACCCGAATCCGGGCCCATGATTACCGCACCTACGTTATCTTCTTCAAGGTTCATAGCCATACCGTATATTTCGCCTGGGAATTCAAGTAGTTCCCCAGCCATGCAATTTTCGAGGCCAAAAACTCTGGAAACACCGTCACCAACCTGTATTACTGTGCCAAAATCAGAAATCTCAAGCTGATTTTTATAGCCCTTAATTTGCTCCCTGATAATAGCACTTATTTCTTCAGGTCTTAAGTTCATTGGTACGCCTCCTCTCTATTTAATGATATCTGTTAAATCGGAAAGTCTCTTTCTAATTGTGGCGTCAATTATCTTGCCGTCTATTAAGATTTTAACCCCTCCAATCAGCGACTTGTCTGTTTCGTTTTCAAGTCTTACCTTCTCTTTTAGCAATTTTGAAGTTTCATCTTCAAAACGCAATAGCTGTTGTTCCGTAAGAGGATTCATTGAAACGACCTTTCCGTAAGCAAGTCCTTCTTCACGATTGCGAAGATCATCGTACACCCTTACGATATTTTCAAAATGGATTGTTCTTCTCTTATTTACAAGAATCATCCAGAGATTTAAAAGCTCATCACAAATCTTACCTTGGAAGACTGCTCTCAAAAGCTTTTTTTTCTCATCTGCCGGAATGCATGGTGAGTTGATGACATCGCAAAATTGTGGTTCTTCTTTTAATATACCAAGAACCGCATGTGCTTCCTCAGCGATTATATCGATTTTATCGAGATCTTTGCCTGCTTGAAACAAAGCATCGCCGTATGTCATTGCAACTGTTAATTCTGCCATCCGGTTGTACCTACCTGTTCTAATACATTATCTATAATCTTGCCATGGCCTTCAGGATCCTTAGAAATTTCTTTCTCTAAAATCTTTTCGGCAGCCAAAAGTGCAAGCATAGAAATCTGTTCTCTAACTTCCGCCAAAGCACTCACTTTTTCGCGTTCGATTTCATTACGAGCGTTCTTTAAGAGGGATGCAGCTTTTTCTTCTGCGTCCTCTGCAATGCGCTTCGCCTGTTCGTCCGCTCTGTGTTTAGATTTGGCAATTATTTCTCTGCCTTCCTGTTCTACGTTGGCAATGCGCTTATTGTAAGCATCAAGTTTTTCGTCAGCTCTTCTGTTTACAGCCTCTGCATTAGCAAATGAATCCTTGATTGCCTTTTGTCTGTTGTCTAGCAATTCAAGGAACGGCTTGTAAAAAAGTTTTGTGAGTATAGCCATCAGTATCAGGAAGTTAGCAATAGCAAATATTATTTCATAGACATTAAATCCCAATGCTTCTGCCATTATAAACCCTCCTCAGTTCTTTGAGTAAATCCCAAAAGACAATTTAATTTTCCGATACTTACATCTTAGCCATCAACAAGAATGCGAACAACATACCATAGATCGCAAGCGCTTCTATGAGGGCGAAGCCGAGGAACATGTTTGTACGGATTAAACCCATCATTTCCGGTTGACGCGTCATGGCTTCAATAGATTTACCTATAACGATACCCTG
>JAQWFH010000061.1 GCA_028704515.1 Eubacteriales bacterium | reverse complement strand
ACAACATACCATAGATCGCAAGCGCTTCTATGAGGGCGAAGCCGAGGAACATGTTTGTACGGATTAAACCCATCATTTCCGGTTGACGCGTCATGGCTTCAATAGATTTACCTATAACGATACCCTGGCCGATTCCGGGGCCTATACATGCAAGACCGATAGCTAAACCTACTCCTATTGCGATAATTTCCATATGTAGATCTCCTTTCACTTTCTGCACGGTAATTTTATTTTTTATGTGCAGCTACTTTTTTTATATATTTATTTCTTCGGAGCGGCTCTTGTCCGCTCGAAAGAAATGAATAAACGAATTTAATGGCAAGCTTCGACAGGACCGTCAATTGTGAAACGCTTACCCGTTACGTGCTCGGCACCTTCCAGCGCTTGACCGATATAAATGCCTGTCAATAACGAGAATACCAATGCTTGAATCAATGCGAGCAATACTACAAAGAGCTGCATAGCTACCGGTAAGCCAAGCGGAACCATATCGAACAGTACATGAACAACTTGTTCGTCTCCATATGTATTACCGTAAAGACGTAGTGTCAATGTGAGCGGTTTGATAAGTTCATCGATGAGATTTAGCGGTAGCAGGAAGGCCAGCGGTGTCAAGAGATGTTTATAAAATCTTAATCCCCCAGCATGTGTGATTCCTATATATTGAACTATGACAAATACCATAATTGCCATACCCGCCGGGAAGTTTATGGAAGATGTCGGTGCTTGGAATCCCGGCGCTACGCCTGAAAACGGTAAAAGCCCCGAATAGTTGCAGAAAAGTATGTAGATAAACAATGTCGCAACAAGTGGGAAATACCTCTTGCATCCGTATTCACCCATAATTCCTGTAAAAAAGGTGTGCAGCTTTCCTACTGAAATCTCTGCGATATTCTGCATACCTCTGGCTTTTGGAATCATTTCCATGCGTCTGCGGGCTACAAGTACCGCACCAATTATCAAAAGAGATAATGCAATGCTTGTAATCATAGCGTCTGTCAGTCCAATTGAATATAAAGCGTCAATCATTTTACCGTGAACCTCCTAAAGGGTATTTTGAGATGCCTGATCTATCAGGTATCCGCTAAATTTTTTTGTCGAAAATAGTCTTCCGGATATCGCAAGACCTGCTGCTGCTGCTACAATTGTTACCACAAAGTCAAGAGGTATCATGTCCCTAATTAAAAATACGACTAGTAGAATAACCGCATTTAGAACGTGACTAAGCGCCATCCGAACAAAAATGCCGGCCCTATGAATCTCTTCGGCATTCTTCTTTGGACGTATAAACCTCCGCCAAACCAGGACATATTTTATTAACCCAGCAACGATGCCATAAATAACACCTACTACAGCACTTATAACGTATACCACTTTAATACTTTCTCCTACGATATCAATTTGTTATATTATATCGCTTTTCGAAAAAAAGGTAAAGAACCCTTGTGAAAGAAAAATCATAAAATTATTCGGAAAATTTGAAAATACCTGCTCTAATACTGAATTTCCAACGCTTCCTTTGCTTATTTAAATTGTGAAAAGTTTAATTTTTCTTTGTTCTTTACCTCAATTTTGCATTAATTTAGATTCTTATTTTGCCCAAATTGCGGTTTTATGCTTTTTTTAAGTTATAAATTTGCTGTCTCCGCAACTATGCATATTGTATACAATTATTTAATAAGTATATTGGTGTGTTTTTCACAACAAATTGTCAGAATTTTTTAAAATTTTTATTATTCTTTCACAAGCTTTGCCATCACCGTATGGATTTACAGAGTGAGCCATTTTCTCGTAAAAGCTTTTATCCGTCAGAAGCTGCCTTGCAAGCTCATGTATTACCCGTCCGTCCACACCCGCAAGTTTAACCGTTCCTGCTTCGACCGCCTCGGGCCTCTCGGTTTCTCTTCGGACTACAAGCACCGGCTTTCCGAGAGCGGGTGCTTCCTCTTGCATACCACCGCTGTCTGTTATGATAAAATATGAACGCGCCATCAAATTTACAAACGGCTGATATTGCAACGGCTCTATCAATTTTACATTGCTTGCACCGCTCAAAATTCTGCCCGCTATCTCTCTTACCTTTGGATTCATATGAACAGGATAAACTATCTCGACATCATCAAATTCGTCTGCAATCATTCTTATTGCTCCGAAAATTTGCTCCATATGCTCACCGAGGTTCTCTCTCCTGTGACAGGTCACAGTGATGACACGACGATTGTCAAAGTCCATGTTTTTCAAGACCTCATCCTCAAATTCATAAGGCTTCCCTGCGACCTTTAGAAGCGCATCTATTACAGTGTTTCCCGTAATATGTATCAATTTTTCTTCAATACCTTCCCGCAACAGATTATCTCGATTTCGTGCTGTCGGCGCAAAATGAATATCGGATATATGTCCCGTTAGGATTCTGTTCATTTCCTCTGGATAAGGCGAATATTTATCACCCGTCCTCAACCCTGCTTCCACATGACCAACCGGAGTCCGGTTATAAAATGCCGCAAGCGCAGTTGCAAATGTCGTGGTAGTATCACCATGTACCAATACTATATCCGGCTTTTCCTTTTTAAGTATATCATCAAGCCCATTGATAACGTTTGTAGTAATCATCCCTATCGTCTGATTTGGCTTCATTATGTTCAAATCATAATCCGGTTTAAGTTCGAAAAGCTCAAGGACTTGGTCGAGCATCTCTCTGTGTTGCGCAGTCACGCAAAGGACCGATTCAATATCTGCGTCATTGTTTAGCGCTTCGACAAGAGGCGCCATTTTTATCGCCTCCGGGCGTGTGCCAAATACTGTTAAAACTTTCATTTTTCTTCCCCTCCCGTCACTTTAATCGCTTCTTCCTCCTTGAAAGGCGTTTCCTCCGATTCCAAGCAGGAGATTTTCTCTGCTCCCGTGTCGCACTCACTTTTATCCTCTTGATGCTGGCTGTTTGTAATAAATATATAGATGTATGTTGCGGCGATTATCAAAAGGCCGGCCGTTTCAATGAATAAATCCTTTGAAAATAGTATTGCAGCTATCGACATTATGCCGCTGATTCCGTAGAGCATCAGCACAGTTCTTTTCTGCCCCAAGCCAATCTCCATAAGCCTGTGGTGAAGGTGCCCTTTGTCGGCCTCCATTATCGGTCTTCCATTAGCCATGCGCCTTAATATTGCAAACGCCGTATCAAATATCGGTAGGCCAAGCACGAGCACAGGAATAATTACTGCCATCAGCGTAGAACCTTTAACAGCACCTGCCGCAGAACCTGTCGCCAGCATAAAGCCTAAAAACAGCGATCCGCCGTCACCCATGAATATCTTAGCCGGATGAAAATTATAAGGAAGAAAGCCGAAGGCCCCTCCTGCGATAGCGAGCATGATAATTGCGGCTGTCATATATACCCCGCTTACAGCACCCGAGGTATGTGTAAATTGAAAGTACGCAACATAGGCTATAGATAGCGATGCTATTGCAGAAATTCCACCTGCAAGTCCATCAAGCCCGTCTAACAAATTTATCGTATTTGTTATTCCGACAATCCAGATTACCGTTACTATGTAGCTCAATGCTCCAACAAAAAATATATGCCCGTCCATAAAAGAAAAATGATCCGTTATGAATGTAATTCTTACACCAAACGCATATGCAACGCTGGCACAAAATATCTGCCCAACGAATTTAACCTTTGCGGGCATATTCTTCAAATCATCGATCACTCCTAGGACATAAACAAGCGCGCCCCCTACAGCAATGCCTAGGACAGCACCCTTAAAATCTGTAAAAATTAAAATAGAGACAATTGTTCCCGTGAATATGGCAAGACCCCCGAACCTTGGCATCACCCTCGTATGCATTCTTCTGGAATCTTTCGGTATATCTACAGCACCTATCTTGGGTGCAATCTTAATAGCCACAGGTGTCATCACAAACGAAATCACCAGCGCCGTTAAAAATGTCATTAAAAAAGTCATATATGCTTCCCCTAATCCGCTTATTAATTCCCCTCGAGCGTTACTACACGAATACCGGCATCCGCCAAAAGCTCAACCGCAAATTCATCCGGATACCCGTTTTTTACCACAATACGGCGTATTCCCGCATTTATAATCATCTTCGCACATATCACGCACGGCTGGTGCGTGCAATATATCGTCGCGCCCTCAATGCTTTGTCCCAGCGTTGCGGATTGTATGATTGCATTTTGCTCCGCATGAAGCGCTCTGCAAAGCTCATGTCGCTCGCCGGACGGAACGCCCATCTTTTCTCTTAAGCATCCCCCCTTTTCTTCACAATGAGGAAGCCCTCTCGGAGCACCGTTATATCCGGTGGCTATGATATGCCTGTCCTTTACGATTACAGCACCTACGTTTCTCCTAAGACATGTGGAACGACGAGCCGTGAGCTGCGCCATCTCCATAAAGTATTCATCCCAATCTGGTCTTTGGTTCATTTCGTCTCCCTCTTTTCGTTGTTTCTTCATTATACCACAGCGTCCACGCCCCTCAAAGGAAATTTTAGGGATTGCCAACAGAAAAAAGAGACCCAACTATATGCAGACAGGTCTCTTGAGCTTATGATGTCGGGCTTAGCCGGTGATTTCGGGAGATTCCTCTTGATTTTTTCTAAAAAAGAGATCATAGACCAAAGCACACCCTTGTAAGCAGAAAAAGAATGTAGTCATGATGTTGCGGGTAACCAATGCCAATAACCCCATGGGCGGATAAAAAGCCATTGTTCCGAACAACAATAAATTGAATAAAAGAGGATAAAGAACAATGACACAAATCAGTAAAAGAAGCACGACCGCCATGTTTGTAATCCGACTGAAACGCAACGGCATTCTTTTTTTGCATTAGTATCTTTATGTAGAATAAGATCGCAACAAATATCGGGGCAATTACGTATAATGTAATCGCCAACTTGGGGAAGAAATGAAAGTTTTTGTAGGCATAAAAGATCACATCCATAGCAATCACGAATGCAACTGCAACAAAACTGATCACCGCATACAGTGCCATTTCATTTCTTGAAATAACGATTCTCCCTTTTTACAAGCTTTCCGCCTTGTAGCCCTCTCTTAACATTTCCGAATACTGCGGCGCATAGCGATCCGCATAATCACGGATGAAGTTCTCTTGATAAACAATGCTGTCGGGCGCATCCTTCAAAGCTTCGATCATTAACGGAACCTGTCTTTTCCACTTTTCATCCGTTTGTTTCTGCAATTCGTCCGCGTACTGCGGTGCGTATTTTACGATATAATTATCCACGAATTCCGGGTACAATGTGATATCCGTATTGTTTAATGCCTTTTCGGCCACCGCAACGGTTCTTTCCCTTGCTAAAATGTCAAATTCCTTTTCAAACTCCTTGCCTTCCATCTGCGACAGTTTTTTTACTTCATCGAGTAAATCTTGATCGTATGAAGAAGGAGAAAACTCTTTGGGATCAAATTGAAACGCCTTCTCTCTCATCCCGCCCTCGCCGTAAGCCGGTCCGAAGAAGTCCATTAAAACCGCCTTTGTCTCCGGCGATTTGCTGCTTTGGATTATACCAACCAACGGGTCTGATGTTTCCACAATCTCGGTAACACCATCCACCTCTTTCATCTCAAATTCGGGCTCCTGCATCTGCTCATCGGCAGCACAACCTGCAAAACCAACGAAAAAAGTACCAACAGCATAATGAATGCATTTTCTTTCATGAGTTCCCCTTCCTTCTTGTTTCTCCCCTTTATCTTCCAATAGTAGTTTACTAAACATTCCCTACTTTAACAATTGCCGGACTTTAATCATCAAGAAACAGTCAATTGGCTTTCCCCAGTTTCATTAGTTCGATGGAGAAGCCGAATGCCACTCAGTTATATCATCGCTTCCACCATAATATACATTTCCGGAAATACTGCAAATTACATCCCAATACCCTCTAAACTCAGCTATTTTAGCAATATGTCCCGATGTCTCATCCGCACTTAATTCTTGACTGTTTGCTCTCCATTTATAGAGTTTAGTCCAATTCGGGTTCCAAAATGTAGTAGTATCGGGGGCCAGATATGTTATCTTTCCCGTGGCAGTATCCCAATTCCATTTAATGGTACAAGTAACATATGCGATTACATCTCCATAAGGGTTTTTTGCTGCCGAAGAAACATATATTGTATTTGTTCCGATGGCGTTTATACCTTTAGAACTTTCGGATATTTTAAAATTGAGATTTTGTTTTGTCTTTAATTGATTTACATATTCTGGCGCATATTTTTCGACATAATCATTGACAAAATCTTCATGAAAATAAATATTATCTACTTTTGCCTCATTTTCCACAAGACTTTGCTCTTTCCGTTACTATTTTATCGAACTCTTTTTCAAAAGATGTTCTAGATAACTTTGAAAGATCTTTAATATCTTCTATGGCATCTTCAGCAATTTTATAGTTTCCGCAAAAATTTTCACTTGGTCACATGTCATTCCATCATTGCTATATTCAAAGTATGCTGGCGTAGCTAAAAACTTCATTAAAGTTATTTTTGAATGCTCGTCTGTAAAATCCTTTAACAACTGTTGAACCTCTTGATTATCACAAGTAAACACTTGCTCAGTGCTTTCAACTACAGACTCTTCTGGATATACTCCAGCCATTGCCACAGTTGTTGCAGACGATATGGCTAATACTGTAATCAGTAAGTAGCTTAAAAAACATCTAATATATCTTTTCATTTTTTTACCCCTTCATTTCGCTTCGTAGTGTCTACTAATTTCTTAGTGTTCACCAATAACTTGTTGATATTTCAATGGGTTTGCTTGCCTTTAAACAAAAAAGACAATGACCCCCCTTTTTGCGGTACAATAGTTTCACTACAAACAT
>JAQWFH010000060.1 GCA_028704515.1 Eubacteriales bacterium | reverse complement strand
CAATCGCTATTACGATTGGATTTACCACTCATTTTATCGACTTCCATTTTGAATATTCGCATACGGGAGAATATGTTTTTCGGATAATCTAAATGTCCAACAAAGCCAAGATGCTTCATCATGGCGTCAAGGGCTTCTCTTTGCCCCTCTTCATCTTCTATAAAAATAATCTTTCCGGTTCCTATAACACTCTCATATTCTGCTGTCCAATCGCAGGGATTATCCCCTTCTAATATCTTAACTAAATTATCAGCTTCAAAGCATGCGTTGTTGTTAGCTTTTATTATGTCAATTTTGCGCCCTTGCTTTGCCGAATGGAAATACAAAGTCAGTTTCCCTTGCAAAGCTTCATATCCAAAATTCAAAGGAACGATATACGGCTCTCCTTCATCGACAAGCCCTAATCTTATAACCTTGCATCTATCTATAATTTCAATTATTTTATCAAAATCCTGTATCTCGCGATCCTTCCTTCTCATTTAATTCCTGCTTTCATAATGCTTAATCAGCACCTGTGTTCCATAATCTCCATATCCATCATCCTCCAATTCGCGGTAGCTTTCAAGAACTCTGCTTAAAACTTCAAGGCTCACACCTTCACCTGAGAATTCTTCCAACGCGAGCTTCATATCCTTGATAAAGTGCTTTGCAAAAAATCCCGGTGCGTAATCCTCAGCCATAATCTTAGGTCCAAAAATATCCAGCTGTTTGCTCCCCGCTGCACCCGTCGAGACGGAATCAAAAAGAACCTGCAAGTCAAGATCTTTCGACTTAGCATAAGTCAGGGCTTCACATACTCCCGAAAGAGCTCCTGCAATCATAATCTGATTTGCCAGCTTTGCATGTTGGCCGCACGATGCTTTGCCTTGATAATTTATGTTCGTTCCCATAGCCTTAAATATATCCGTACAGCATTCGTAATCTGCCGAATCTCCTCCTACTAGGATTGACAATGTGCCATTTTTCGCACCTATGTCACCGCCCGTAACCGGGGCGTCCATGACGCGGTAGCCCTTTGCTTTTCCCTCATCATATAATCTTTTTGCTATGGTTGGACTAGTAGTTGTCATATCGATCAAATATGCACCGGGCATCGCACTATCCATGATGTTGCCGGGAGCAAAATATACCTCTTCAACGTCATTTGGAAATCCGACAATAGTGATGACTGCTTTGCAATCCCTTACGCAATCCGAAATCGTTTCATGAAATATTGCACCCTCAGCGATTACATCTTCAACCTTTGCTTTGTTTCTTGCAAAGATGTTCAATTCAAATCCGGCCTTCATCAAGTTTCTGACCATCGACTTTCCCATAATCCCTACGCCTATAAATCCGATTTTTTTCATAATTATCCCTCCCAAAGGAATTAAACACTCAAAAATTACAAATGCGTTTTATCTGAATTAATTATACCACTCCTTTCATTCTACCGAAAGAACATTATTGTGTGCCCTTCATTATATTTCAGCATATAAAAAAGGCCCCCAAATCTTGAAGGCCACATTGCAAAATTCGTTCACTTATTATAATTGGAAATGGTTTCCACCTTTTCCTTTTTCCGCTTCATCAAATTGACCGCTCAATACGATAATATCGATACGTCTGTTTTTTGCTCGCCCCTCCGGCGTAGCGTTGTCCGCAATCGGGCGGTATTCTCCGTACCCCACTGTCAAGAATCTTTCGGGCGGATTGTTTGATTGATCGATGAACATCCTCCCTACTCGTGCCGCTCTGGCCGATGATAATTCCCAGTTGGAGGGGTAAACTTCCGAGCTCATCGGAACTGTATCGGTATGCCCCTCGATTCGTATGTAGTTATTTATCTCACTTATTATCCCTGCAATTTCCATCAGAATTTTTGTATATTCGCTTTTTATCGCAGCGCTTCCCGGATCAAAGAAAATTGCATTGCTGAGGCTTATAACGAGGCCTCTCTCATCTATTTCAGTAGTCACATAAGCAGTCATATTTTCAATCTGCAGCTGATTGTCAATTTTTTCTTTTACTTCCTGCAGATTGCTCTGTTGATCCTCTTCGACATTTCGCATATTGTTTTTCATTTCACTAAGTTCCGCACCATATGTGTCAGTCCTCATAGACTCGGTAAATTGGTCCGAAACTTGTTGTGCCCTCCCCGAATCGATTTGACTAACGGCGAACAGCACTATAAAAACTGCTAAAAGCAACGTCATTAAATCCGAATACGGAAGAAGCCAAGCTTCGTTCATTTCATGTGCTTCTTCTTTTTTTCTTTTTCTCGACATACCCATGCCTCTCTTATTCTTTTTCCTTTTCGCCTTCTAATTCCTCAAGAACTTTTTCCTGTTGTGATGCAGGCAGAACAGCAAGCAGCTTCTCTTTCAGCATAAATGGCGCGTCTCCTCTTTGTATGGAAAGCAAACCCTCAAGAATCATTTCCTTGCGCATTACCTCTTTTTGGCTTTTAACTTTTAATTTATTCGCAAATGGATGCCACAAAACATAACCTGTAAATATACCCAGAATCGTTGCAACAAATGCAGCCGCAATAGCATCAGCCATCCTAGCGGTATCATCTATCCAAGACATTGCAGCGATTAATCCGAAGACAGCCCCCAAAACTCCGAGTGTTGGCGCATATGTACCAGCCGATGAAAAAATTCCAGCATTTATGCTATGCCGCCTTTCCATTGCGAAAATCTCCGCTTCCAGAACATTGGAAATTATTTCGGTTTCGGTTCCGTCTGCAACCATTCGAACTCCTTTTTTTATAAAAGGATCCTCTATTTCCTCAATTTTGGTTTCTAGTGCCAAAAGCCCCTTGATTTTACTTGTTCTTGACAAATCAATCATCAATTCAATAATTTTAACTTCAGAAATTAATTTTTGTTTTGTAAATAATATTTTGAAAAGCTTACCTATGCTTTTGAGATTTTCCCCGGGGTATGAATTTAGAACGGTAGCAACCGTCCCTACAATTATTATCATAATAGCCGCGGGATTTATCAGAACCGTAAAGCTTATATGTTTAAAAATCATTGCTCCTACGACAGCAAGAATACCTACAATGACGCCTATTAGGGTGGTTAGCTCCATCTATTTTTTCTCCTTCTGTTACTTCTACAAGTTTATATACTCGCTCTTTATGATATCATTTTTTATAACGTTATACAATTCACAATTGTCGAATTCTGTGGATAATCGTAAAATTCAGCCTGGCTTCCTTAATTGTCTAGAAAGATTATTCGACATAAAAAAAAGATGTCCATATAATATTATCGGCATATATTGCGTTTTATTTAGTTATTTAATAGAAACCGTTAGTGCATCACTATATTGCTGCACTAACGGTTTTCTTCTACAGCTCCAAAAGCTTTATCGCATCTACATAAGAAGCGATGCCTTCAGAAACCTTCTTTGCCTCTTTCATGGCAAGGACTACCGTGGCTGGCCTGTGCACAACATCTCCTCCCGCAAACACGCCTTTTCTCATAGTCATTCCATATGGCCTTTCTTTTGTTATTACGTAGCCGTTTTGGTTAACATCTATTCCGGTTGTGGTAGATACTATACGGCTTGCAGGTCTCGATCCTACGGCAAGCATTACAGTGTCTACTTCAATTTCTTGAATTTCGTTATCTTTTTTGTATTTTAGCCCTTTAACTTGTATATCCCCTGTAAATTCCACAGGCTCCGCATACCAAACGAATTTAACACCTTCATCGAGTGCGCTTTTGTATTCTGCGTGTAACGCGGGCATATCCTCGACACCTTTTCTGTACATTACTGTAACAGATGATGAGCCTTCCCTTACGGCAGCCCTGGCAGCATCCATAGCAACGTTTCCGGCACCGATTATGATGGTCTTGTCCCCTTTTTTGAGTGGAACCTCATCTCTGTCAACGCTTCCTCCATTATGCAAGGTTACCATGCGAAGGAAATATGTTGCTTGAATAATTCCGCTCTTTTCTCTTCCTGGGAGTTGTAAGTCTCTTGCAAGTGCTGTCCCGGTTCCGATAAATATAGCGTCAAAGTTTTGTTCAAACATGTCATCTACAGTTATGTCGCGACCAACCATCACCTTTGTCAAAAAACTTACACCGAGAGCCTCAATTCTCTTTATCTCTCTTCTGACTACATCCTTAGGCAGACGAAATTCTGGTATTCCATAAAGAAGAACTCCACCCGGCTCGCTCTCATTTTCATAAATGACTACATTGAAACCTTGTCTTGCAAGATCTCCGGCAACTGTAAGTCCTGCAGGGCCTGAGCCTATAACAGCTACCTTTCCTCTTGTTTTTCGTACTATATTTTCCTTTATTAATCCCATTTCCGCATCAAAATCCGCAATGAACTCTTCAAGCTTTCCTACCTGTATAGCCTCCTCGGTTTTGTTAAGGATACAGTGACCTACACATTGTTTTTCATGTGGGCAGACTCTGCCGCATACGGCCGGAAGGTTGGTTTTCTTTGCGAGTATTTCTCTTGCTTCACCCATGTTACCTTTTGAAAGCTGATAGATAAAGTCAGGAATGTCATTACTTATAGGGCAGCCCTTTTGACAAGCGGGATTCTTGCATCTCAGGCATCTTTTCGCTTCTTCTATTGCCTCACGCATTGTATAACTTTGACTGTAATTTATCTTATCAGATGTTTCTTTCATAATAATCTCCCATATCATACTTTTATGTTATATATCTTTGTGAAAATTCATATATTTTAATTTGTAATTTTATACACGTTGCCTAAAATTATAACATACTTGCAGCGCATAAAAAAGAAAAACCGACAGTTATATTTTTATCAATTTAATGTATTCTCTTTTATTTGTTTAAATTTATGCCTTATATTGAGTTTTTTTTAAATATATGCTAATATTAACATATAAGTTTTTGTAAAGTTCTGAAAGCTGCAATTTCAATAATTTCGGCTTGTTCTTGCAGACTCTGAAATGTATTTTTAAGGAGGTTTTATTATGTCCTACTCACCGACACTTTCTTCCGGCTTTGCGGCCACTCAAAACAAAAGCAAATTCATTACTCCGGTATCCGGAATATGCTCACTATGTGACGATGCTTGCATAGGTCCATGCGAGCTAGGTCTTGCCGCTGTTCTGGGAGCTCAAACAGTCTACCCCACTACGACGGGGCCAAATCAGATTGCATCAGAAAAAATTTATCCGATTGATTATTCTCATTTTAATATCAACGGCCGTGTATTCGGTGCTTCAGGTTCAAAGCCTACTTACGAGGATGCCGCGATTTACAATGTCAAGCTCGAATCCGAATATGGAACATTACATAAAGTAAAATCAGCATTGCCAATTATTTTACCTGCACTTATCAAGCTCAATTGGAAGGATTATTTTGGAGGTGCTGCAATGGCCGGCGTCACCTGCATTATTGGTGAGGATGCCAAAAGTAAGGATAAAGCACTTATTATAAAAGATGGTAAAATTGTCGACTTCCCTTTTTTGAAGGAAGCTCTCGATAGCTTTAATAAATATTATCGCGGCTACGGACAAATCGTACCTCAATGCAATGTTGAGGATGATTTTCTTGGTGTCCCCGAAATCGCCATACAAAAGTACGGAGCAGAAGCAATCGAATTTAAATTTGGACAATCGGCCAAGGGCACTCAGCCTGCCGTAAAGCTTGCAAATATTGATGAAGCCTTGGCAAAAAAAGAAATGGGTTGGCTTGTGCATCCGAATCCGGAAGATACTGAAGTAAAGAAGGCTTATTCCGACGGTGTCTGCCCTAACTTCTATATGTATGGACGCCTTCCTCTTTGGGATGAGGAGTTCTTTGAAAAACGCATAGCTGCACTGCGATCAATCGGAATGAAAAATGTATATTTTAAGATGGCAGGTTTCGATTCAATCGATATAGAACGAGTTCTGAGAATTGCTTCAAAGAATGATGTAGATATGGTTACTTTTGATGGTGCCGGGGGAGGAAGTGGATACAGCCCATGTAAGATGATGAATGAGTGGGGTCTTCCAACTGTAGTTTTAGAAAGTAAATTAGTCGATATTGTTGGCAAGCTGAAAAGAGAGGGCCTGTGTATGCCCGCAATTACTATTACAGGCGGTTTTACAGCAGAGGACAATGTATTTAAAGCTTTGGCTCTTGGCGGCGGAGATATCAATGCTGTGGGTCTTTGCAGGGCGAGCATGGCAGCAGCTATTACCGGAAAAAATATCGGTGATGCAATAAAATCAGATAATATACCTGCTCACCTCATTAAATACGGAGCAAGCGTACAAGAAATATTTGCCGATCTTCCCGATCTCAGAGCTCTGTACGGAAAAGAGGCCAATGATTTTTCAACAGGCGCAATCGGCGTATTTTCTTATCTTAACAAGATTGCTTTCGGTATTAAGCATTTCGCCGCTCTCAACCGTAAATTTGATGTGAAGCTATTTAATAAGGATGATTTAATTCCTCTAACAAAGGCCGCATCGGATTTGCTGTAACGTGCAAGCATCTTATGAAGCTACCGACATTTTTTAACAGACATCTATAATGTATAAAAAGGGCTGCTGGTTTAAAGCAACCCTTTTCTCAATTTTCTTCCCCTATTGTCATACGTAACGCTATATACTCCTTGTGTGTTTTCCACTTTCTTTGGTTTCATGAATTGTTCCAAAAGGATGTTGCGGAGGCGCATAGATTGAGTATAACTTTAACGGCGTGTTCCCTATGTTAATTAGATTATGCCATGTACCTGCAGGTATAAGAACTGCATACTCCCCGTCTACCTTTTGTTGAATATCAAGCCTATCCTTACACTCCCCTATTTTGACAAATCCAACTCCACTGACAACCCTTATGAACTGATCTAAATTATTATGCATTTCAAGTCCGATATCCCCTCCGACCTTTATGTCCATTAATGTAACCTGTAGATGCTGACCTGTCCACAGTGCCGTTCGGTAGTTTGGATTTAATTTTGAAAATCGGTTTATATTTATAATCAAAGGATCCGGACCATAGTCATATACCTCTTTGTCCATTTGATTTCTTCCCACGGTATTCGCTCCTTTCATAATGCATTCTCAATATATACTATATGAATTTTAATAGAGTTGCGTTCGTATCATTATCATTCGTATTTGGTAGACCCACTGCTTTAAATTCC